>JAKBBQ010000203.1 GCA_021808405.1 Pseudomonadota bacterium
GGCCCCTGCTGCGGCGGCCCGCCCGCCCTCCCCATCGATCCGCCATGACCGCCACCACGTCCCACCCGATCAGCCGCTTCCCGGTACCCGAGATCCCGGACCTGCCCGAGGACATCCGCGCGCGCATCCTCGCCGTGCAGGAGAAGTCCGGCTTCGTGCCGAACGTGTTCCTGGTGCTGGCGCACCGGCCCGACGAATTCCGCGCCTTCTTCGCGTACCACGACGCGCTGATGGACAAGAAGGCAAACCTGACCAAGGCCGAGCGCGAAATGATCGTGGTGGCGACCAGCAATGCCAACCACTGCCAGTACTGCGTCGTGGCCCACGGTGCCATCCTGCGCATCCGCGCCAGGCACCCGCTGCTGGCCGACCAGGTGGCGATCAACCACCGCAAGGCCGACATCACCCCCCGGCAGCGGGCGATGCTCGACTTCGCGATGAAGGTGTCGGCGCAGTCGCACGCGGTCGACGAGCAGGACTTCGAGACCCTTGCGCAGCACGGCTTCGACATGGACGACGTGTGGGACATCGCAGCCATCGCCGCGTTCTTCGGTCTGTCGAACCGCATGGCCAACGTCACGAGCATGCGGCCCAACGACGAGTTCTACAGCCTCGGGCGCGACCAGAGCGACTAGAAGGAGTACACCAGGTTCACCGAGGTGAAGGTGTCGGTCCCGCTGCGCCCCAGCGCAACGGTGGTGTTGTGCAGCACGGTGTAGGACAGCTTCAGCGCCAGCGCGCCGGTGATGGCGGTGGTCAGCGAAGTCACCGACTGCAGCTCGGTGTTTTCGCTGCCGGCGATGGCGGTCAGCGCCTGGTCGAAGTGCGCCTTGGACGTGAAGCGATAGGTGAACACCCCATGCACGCGGACGATGGCATCGCGCTGCGTCGGGCCGCCCTCGATCTGCGCCTCGCGATAGCCGGGCCCGATCTCGGCGCGCAGCTCCATGTCCCGCGAGTGCAGCAGCATGCGCCCGAGGCCCGCGGCGACCGACGCCTGGTAGCGATATCCGCTGAAGGGGTCGTGGGTCGCTCGCAGCACCCCGAACAGGTAGCTGTTCGAGCCCAGCTCGTGTCGTGTGTGGAGTTCGCCGTACACGCGATCGGCGGTGGTCGAACCGGCGGCGCTGGCATGCAGCACCTCGAGATGCAGGTTGCTGGTCCAGGGGCCGCTGGCATAGCCCAGCCGGAAATGGCCGTCGACGCTGGAGGTGCGGGAATTGCCGGTGGTCGCGACGCCCCCCAGCTGCGCCGACCCCTTCCAGGCGCTGGAGGCTGGCGCAGTTCCACCGGCCGCGAAGGCCGGCCCGCACGCGATGGCGGCTGCGCACAAGACGAGCGATGAACGGACAGAGGGCATGCGCTGCGTTCCTTTCCCAAGTTCGGCTTCGCGCTATCGTAGGCAGGCCTTCGCGGGCGAGCGGCGCGAGCCCGCGTATCTGCACTCGGGGTGCGGCTTTGGAACCGGGGCGGTTGCCGGCAGGCCCTTCCAGGGCTAGGCTCTGGCCAGCCGGTTGCCCCCGCGTGGCCCTGCGCGAAAGGCGCGCGGCGAGCGCGCCGAACAGCGGTCGATCAACCGCTGATCAAGCGCTGATCAACCGGCCGTCAGTCGCTGATCCATCATCGATCGCGCAGCAGCACCTCACGGTGGTGCCGACGCCGGGTACCGATTCGACCTCCAGCCAGCCGCCCATCAGCGCGGCCCGGTGGCGCATGATCGACAGGCCGAGCCCCTCCTGGCGCGACGCCGCCAGGCCGCTGCCGTCGTCGCGCACGCTCAGGCAGACCTGTCTTGGCTGCGCCTGCAGCACCATCTCGACATGCCCGGCGCGGGCATGCTTGGCCGCGTTGTTCAGCGCTTCCTGGGCGATGCGGTACAGATGGGTCGCCAGCGCCTCGTCGAGCCCGACGAGGCTGCCGCGCACGCTGAGCTCGCAGTGCACCCCGCTGCTCGCGCCGACGCTGGCGGCCAGTTCGTGCAGCGCGATGAGCAAGGAGCCGTGGTCGAGCCGGATGGGCGACAGTCCGCGCGCGAGAAGGCGGGCCTCGGCGCTGGCTGCCTGCAGTTCCTGCACCAGCCGATCGGCCGCCTGCGCGGCCTGCGTGTGCTGCTCGCGCTCCAGCCTGCGCTGCAGCGAGGCGCTGAGCATGCCCAGCGCGCTCAGCTTCTGTCCGATGCCGTCGTGGATCTCGCGCCCGATGCGCTCCTGCTCGGCGGTCGCGGCCTCGACCACCTCGCGCTCCAGCCTGCGTCGCTCGCTGAGATCGCGCAGGATGACATGCAGGTAGACCTGCCCGGCGGCACGCCAGGCCGCGGCCACGCTTTCCACCTCGACCTCGCTGCCGTCCAGGCGCAGCATGCGCAGGCTCAGCGCGGGCACCGCGCCGCCGCGTTCGCGCAGCGATCGCACGCGCTCGCCGACGCGCCCTCGCCAGGCCGGCGCGACGAACTCCAGCACGCCCCGCCCCAGCAACTGCTGCGCCGAGACGGCTCCCAGCAACGCCACGCAAGCCTGGTTGACCAGCGCGAAGCGCCCGTCGGCGTCGACCTGCACGATGGCGTCGGGGGCGTGCTCGACCAGGTTGCGGTAACGCGCCTCGCTGATGCTCGACAGCTCCTGCGCCCGCCGCGCCTCGGTGACATCCACGCCGAAGGTGATCACGTACAGCACCTGCCCCGAGTCGTCGCGCAGCGTCGAGTTGTGCCACTCGAACATGCGCGCCTGGCCCGCGCGATCGATCCAGGGGTTCTCATGGCTGGGCACCTCCTCGCCGTGCAGCAGCCGCGTGAACACGTCCTGCACCTCGTCCTGACGATCGGCCGGGACGAAGCGCGTCCACACTCGCGGGCGATCGCGGATGGCCTCGAAGCTGCAGCCGAAGAACTCGCGCGCCGTGCGGTTGAAGCGCACGATGCGCCCGTGACGGTCGAGCACCATGAGGACGGCGCCGACGGTGTCGAACAGCGCGGTGTTCAGCTCGGCGAGTTCGCGCAGCCGCCTGCCGGTGGACTCGCGCTCGCGCCACAGCGCACCTGCCGCCAGCGACGCGGCCAGCGCCAGCGCGAAGGCCAGCGCCTCGAAACCCCAGCGCAACAGCGCCTGCCCGGGGTAGGCCGCGCCGGCGGCCGCATGGGGCGCCGAGCGCCACTGCCCGCCCGGCCCGAGTTCCAGCCAGGCGATGACCGCGAGCAAGGCCCAGGCGGGCAGGGTCGCCAGCGCGGCTCGCGCGGGCGACCAGGCGGGGCTTCGAGCGGCGGCAGGCATGGCGCGGATCGGACTATCCAGGTTCACCGTCCAAGCTAACTCAACCGGGGCCATCGCGCAGGCCGCGCCGTGCCGAAGCTTGATGTATCGCAGGCGCCTCGCGCGCCGCCTCAGCCGGAATCGCCGCCCAGCGGCACCCTGGTCTCGAACTTGGAGCAGTTCATCGCGAACATGCTCTTGAAATTGCGCACGTTGTGGTTCGAGCTGAAGGTCTCGCGGGTGAAGGCGTGGTAGTGCTCCATCGACTCGGCGGTGACGATGAGCAGGAAGTCGAATTCGCCCGAGACTTCGTAGCAGGCCATCACGTCGGGCTCGGCGGCCATGCGCAGCTCGAACTGCCTGAGCAGCGCGGCGTTCTGCCGGTCGAGCTCGACCGACACGAACACGGTCAGCGGCCGCCCCACCAGCTTGCGGTCGACCAGCGCGACCTGGCGCTGCAGCACGCCCGATTCGCGCATCTGCGCGATGCGCCGCTGGCAGGTGGCCGGCGAACTGCCGAGCCGCTGGGCGAGCGAGCGCATCGACAGCGAGGCGTCACGCTGCAGCAGGTCGAGCAATCGGCGGTCCAGCGCATCGAGGGTGGCCGATGCGGCGGCTCGGGGGCGGATGCGGGTCATCGTCTCGTCCAGCGGGCTCTGTCCGAGCCATCGTACCGCCTGGCTTCTCCGTTCCGATGCATCGGCTCGACGGGATCGGCGAATAATGGCCCTGGTCGAAACCCACCCCTCGCTGTCGGTCGCTGCGCGCTCCTTCGCCGAACGGGCGCGCACCCGGCTGCCCGCCGCCACGACCGCCTCCACGACCGCCACCCGAGATGCTGCTCGCCAATCCCCATGCGCGGCGTCGCGCCTACGACGCCGGACTGGCCCGACTGCTGTGCCGCGACGATGCCCGCGCGGCGCGGCGCCGCCTGGCCACCTGGGATCTGCTGTGCGCGCGGCCCACGCCGCTGTGGTCGCTGCCCGGGCTGGCCGGATCGCTGGGCATCGCGGGCTTGCAGGTCAAGGACGAATCGACGCGATCGCCTCTGGGCAGCTTCAAGGCGTTGGGGGCCCCCAACGCCTTGCTCGAACTGGTGCGGCGACGCCACGCGCGGCAGGCGTGGAGCGAGCCGGACCTGCTCGCCGGCCGCCATGCCGAGGCCTTGCAGGAGCTGGTGGTCATCAGCGCGACCGACGGCAATCACGGCCGCGCGCTGGCCGCGGCAGCGCGCAGCCTGGGCTGCCGTTGCGTGATCGTGCTGCACGGCTGGGTCGGCGCCGAGCGCGAAGCCGCGATCGCCGAACTGGGCGCGCGCATCGTGCGGGTCGCGGGCCACTACGACGACTCGGTCGCCGAGGCCGCGCGGCTGGCCCGCGCCAATGGCTGGGAGGTGGTGTCCGACACCTCCTACGCGGGCTACGACCAGGTGCCGCGCGACGTCATGCGGGGATACGGGGTGATCGCCGACGAACTGCTGGACTCGGCCTGTGAAGGCCCCGACTGCCCGTGGACCCACGTCGTGCTGCAGGGCGGAGTCGGGGGCTTCGCCGCGGCCATCGCCGGCCTGTTGTGGGAGCGCTACCGCGAGCGCAGGCCGCGCCTGCTGGTCGTCGAGCCGGAACAGGCCGACTGCCTGCTGCAAAGCGCGCTGCAGGGGCGCGCCGCCCGCGCCAGCGGCGGCGTCGATTCGCTGATGGCCGGCCTGGCCTGCGGCGAGGCCTCGCCGCTGGCCTGGCGCTGGCTGCAGCACGCGGTGGACGGCTTCGTGACCGTCAGCGACGCCCAGGCTGCCGACGCGATGCGCGCGCTGGCGCAAGGCGCCGAGGGCGACGTGCCCATCGTCGCCGGCGAATCCGGGGCCGCCGGTCTGGCCGCGCTGCGGGTGCTCGCGGGCACGCCGCAGGCGCGCCGGTCGATGGGGCTGGACGGTGGCTCCCGGGTGCTGCTGGTCAACACCGAGGGCGCCACCGCACCCTCGGTGTACGCCGGGCTGGTCGGCAGCGACGCGGCGGCGATCCGCGCCGCGCAACGCGCCTGGCTCGGCCATCGGGGCCTCGAGCAGGAGGCGCTGATGCGGCGCATCGCCGAGCTGGCCGCCATCGGCGCCACCGCCGACGGCGGCGTGGGCCGGCTCGCGCTCAGCGACGCCGACCGTCAGGGACGCGACCGGCTGGTGGCGTGGATGAGGGAGCTGGGACTGGCGGTGCGGGTCGACCGCATCGGCAACATCTTCGGCCTGCGCGAAGGGCGCCGCGGCGGAGCGCCGGTGATGACCGGCTCGCATATCGACAGCGTGGCCAACGGCGGGCGCTACGACGGCAGCTACGGCGTGCTGGCCGGGCTCGAGCTGGTGCGCCGGCTCGACGCCCGGCACGTCGCGACCGCGCGGCCGATCGTCGTCGCGGCCTTCACCAACGAGGAGGGAGCCCGCTTCCAGCCCGACATGATGGGCTCGCTGGTGCATGCCGGCGGCCTGCCGCTGGAGCAGGCGCTGGACAGCCTGGACGCCGACGGCACGCGGCTGGGCGACGAACTGCGCCGCATCGGCTATGCCGGCGACATGGCCTGCGGCAGCATCGTTCCGCATGCCTACGTCGAGCTGCACATCGAGCAGGGGCCGGTGATGCAGGCCGAGGGCGCCGAGATCGGCGTGGTCGAGGACCTGCAGGGGATCTCGTGGCAGGAATTCACCGTCGCCGGACAATCGAACCACGCCGGCACGACGCCGATGCACCTGCGGCGCGATGCCGGCTACTGCGCGGCGGCGATCGCGGTGTTCGTGCGCGAGCTGGCGGCGCGGCAAGGCGGCGGCCAGCTGGCCACCGTCGGGACGCTGCGGCTGCAGCCCGACCTCGTCAATGTCATCCCCGGCCGCGCCGTGCTGAGCGTGGACCTGCGCAACACCGACGCGGCGGCGCTCGAGCGCGCCGAGCGCGAGCTGGCGCGGTTCGTGCGGCGGCTCGCCGCCGAGCAGGGCGTGAGCATCGAGTCGCGCCGGCTCGCGCGCTTCGACCCCGTTCGCTTCGACCCGCGGATCGTGCGGATCATCGAGGATTGCGCCGGCCTGCGTTCGGCGAGCGTTCGCCGCATGACATCCGGCGCCGGGCACGACGCCCAGATGATGGCCCGGATCTGCCCGTCGGCGATGATCTTCGTGCCCAGCCGCGACGGCATCAGCCACAACCCGCGCGAGCACACCGACGCGGCCGACCTCAAGCGCG
>JAKBBQ010000204.1 GCA_021808405.1 Pseudomonadota bacterium
GCCCAGCCCGAAGGGTTCGTCGCCTGCGGGGCCCTCGCCGGCCGCCCGCACAGGGGCCAGACGTCCAGTCTGGACCCTGGGCGGACAACCGCCGATCGCTCCCGCAGGCACACGAACGAAATGGCAGTCCTTGGCGGGACAGGGCGCTAGGGCTGGCGCGTCTGCGGCGTGTAGTGCTGCTGCAGATAGCTGACGATCTCGTCGGCGGTCGCCGGCTGGATCGGCGCGCCCATCGCCGCGATCATCTTGTGCACCTCGGCCTTCCACGCTGCCGCCGGCAGCGGTGGTTGCATGGTGATGTAGGTCACGCTGTGGCACATGCTGCAGTTGCCCACGACGGTGTCGCGGCCCTTGCCCGGCGCAAGGTCGGCGGTGTAGGTCGGCCACTTGCCGACGCGATAGACGCTGCCCGGCTGGGCCGCCGCGCGCGCCGGCTGGAACGCCTCGCCGAGAGTGCCGGCGACGTAGTCGCCCGCCGACACCAGCCCGGGCCTCTGCTGTGCCAGCGCCAGCGCCGGGACCGCGATCAGCGCCAGCGCCAGTGCGGGCACTGCAATGCTTCGGATGTTCATGGCGGATCCTCCGTTCAGGCGGACAGGACGACGATGTCCTGGCGCTCGATGCGATTCCACAGGTAGCCCCCGGGGTTCCACACGGGCTGATCGGTCTGCACGTGCCCGGCGCTGTCGGTGGCGCGCACCGCGAGGGTGTATCGCCCACCGCTGCCGGGCGTCCAGCGATGGCTGTAGGTGCGGAAGGAATAGGGGCCGTGATTCGCGCCGAGCGCGGCACGGCTCCAGCTCTTCCCGCCATCCACCGAAACCTCGACCTTGACCACCGCGCCCTGGCCGCTGAAGGCCACGCCGCGGATCAGCGACGGCATGCCCTGCACCAACGGCGCGCTGCCGTCGGGATCGACAATGAACGAGCGTACCGGCATGTCGACGGTTCCGATGGGCACGCTGCGCACCTTGCCGGCCGCGACCGCCTCGGGGGTCGTGTTGCCGCGTGGGGTGTCGGGTATGCGGTACGCGGGCTTCATCCAGAAGTTGTCGTCCTCGCCGGTCAGCGCCCGGATGAAGCTCAGGTGCTTGGTCCAGTAGGTCGCGAACTTGCCCGGGACGACCAGGCGCACCGGGAAGCCGTTCAGCATGGGCAGGGGTTCGCCGTTCATCAGGAAGGCGACGACGGCCCGATCCAGCCCGGGATCATGGGCCGGAAGGGACTTCATGAAGCGGGCCGATGGCTTGCCGGCCGGACCGACGCCGTGGTCCAGGCCTTCGAACTGGATCCAGCCGACGCCGCGCCGGATGCCGGCCCGCTCGAGCAGGTCGCGCAGCCGCACGCCCGTCCACATCGCATTGCCCATCGCCCCATTGCCCCACTGTCCGCCGGCCACGCGCGGCTCGAAGCGGCTGCGGGAATTGCCCGAGCATTGGTTGACCGCGGCGATCGACACCGGCTTGAAGTCACGCACCAATTGCGCGAACGAGTATTCCACCGGGTGCTCGAAATTCCCCTCCAGGCGCAGGCGCCAGGCCGCCAGGTCGACCTCGTTGGGCGTCACGGGCAAGTGGTAGCGCACGAAGAATGCGGCGTTCGGGGTGAAGGCTTCCCGAAAATACTGACGCGGGGTTTCGAGTTGAATGGGCCGGTCGGTCAGCCTCTGCAGGGGCAGTTTCTGCGGATAGCTGACATACGGCCCGACCCCGTTCCAGTACGGATTGGCTCCCGGCCCCGTGAACGACACCTGCGCCATCTCGGTCTGGCCGGAGACCACCGCCAGTGCGGGTCGCGTCGCGAGCACCGCGGCACCCCCGCCCAACATCGCCAGCAGACGTCTTCGCTGCATCGACTCGTGCATGACAAACTCCCCCTTGGCCTGGCTGCCGCGATGCGAGTCGGATCGGAAGCACGGCAGGACTTCCGCATCCGATACGGGTTGATACAACCCATAGTGTCGGGAATGTACGCGAGTCCAAACGATTGGTAACACGTGCTTACCCTTGCGTGGATACCCTGGACCGCGCCGCGCAACCCTGCTTCGGCTGCCGCCGGCCGGCATTACAATGTCGGGGCCGGATCCCATGCAGCATGGCCCGCAACAGCCGCTGGTTGCCGCCCGGGGAGCCGCCGAAGCACGCCCAAGCCGCCGCCCAAGGAGCCCCATGCCCAAAGAGGAACTGATCGAAATGCGTGGCGTGGTCAACGAAGTCCTGCCGGACTCGCGTTACCGCGTGACCCTGGAAAACGGCCATGAACTGGTCGCCTACAGCGCCGGAAAGATGCGCAAGCACCATATCCGGATCCTCGCCGGGGACAACGTCTCCCTCGAACTCTCGCCGTACGACCTGAGCAAGGGTCGAATCACCTTCCGCCACCTCGAGCGGCGCGCGCAGTCGTCGTAGCCGGCCGCAGCATCGGGCCGCCTGCTCGCTCAGGGTCAGGGCTCAGGGCTGGGGCCTCAGGCCAGCACGCCGGCGACCGCGACGGCGATCAGCACCAGTAGCACCAGGCGTCGCAGCACGGCTTCGTCGACCAGCCGATAGCTGCGGTTGCCGACGTACACCCCGCCCAGATACGCCGGCGCCAGCAGCGCTGCGCGCAGCAGTTCGGCGTGGCCGACGCTGCCGTCGAGCCAGACGACGGCAAACGCGCTGCTGGTGCAGAAAAAGGCCCAGACGATGAAGTTCGCCCGGCTGGCGACCGCGCTCTGCCTGCCGCTGATCAGGAAAGGATAGAGCGCGACCCCGATCGCGGTCGTGCCGACGACCAGGCCATTGGCCGCGCCGACGGCCAGCAGCGTGCCGGTGGACTCCGATCCGCGGTAGCGCCAGCCGCTGAGGATCAGCAGGGACATCGCCCCCACCACCAGGTAGACCACGTCGCGCAGCCACTCGGTGGGCACGCTGTGCAACACCCACCCCGCCAGCGGCAGGGTGAGCAGCGCGCCACCGATGATCGGCAACACGGTGGCGGCGCGGGACTCGCGCAGCGCGTCGGGCAGCAGTTTGAGGTTGGCGCTGAAGTCGATCAGCATCACCGAGGCGATCGCCGACGGCGGGGGAAAGAAAAAGCTGAACACCGGCACCAGGATCAGCGGGCCGCCGAAGCCGGCCAGGCCTCGCACCACCCCCGCGCCACAGGTGACGAGTGCCAGCAGAGTCCATTGCGATGCCGCCGACCAGTGGTCCATGACCCTCGCGCCTTCAGTGCCCGTGCGGGGCCGGGCCGCGCCAGGCCTGGCGGCGCCGCCCGGCGGCTGCAAGCCTGCGGCAGCCGGCTGAACGGGCGCCGATGGCCCTGGCGTCGAACTCGGGCATGACCGTGCGGCAGATCGGGGGTGGTTGCGGCTGCGTCGGCGCGCGGCCCGCGAGGGGTGGCAGGCGCCCACGCCCGCGCGGTCGATGCGCTCGGCGACAGGCCCGGAAAAATGGTTTTTGGCTGATTTCGGGATTTTTTATCCCGTTACCGCCGAGTTGTTGCAGATCCTAGCGAGAAGTGATTCAATGCGGCAAGAGAGCATTCCCTGCCCGATGAACCAGCCAGCCCGTCTCCAGCCGGCCGCCATGCCCGGCCCGCGAGCACCCGAGCCTGCGACCGCGCAGGAACCCGCATGTCCCGGACCCGCATGTCCCGGACCCGCACGTGCGGGCCCCGCATGTCCGCCTGTCTGCAGCGACGACGCCACGCCGGACGCCGCCGGCTCGCAGGGGCCGCGCATGCTGCGCATCCTCGAGCAGGTGGCGCAAAGCCCCGAACCGCTGCACTCGATCGAGTTGGCGCAGCGCATCGATGCGCCGCGCGCCACCACCCACCGGCTGTGCACCCTGCTGCAACACATGGGCTTCCTCGAGCGCGAGATCGGGGGAAAGCGCTTCGTGCTGGGCTCCAGGCAGATCGCGCTGGCGTTGCGCACCTTGAGTGACGCGGCCCATTGCAGCGAGCGCCATGCGCTGCTGCAGGCGCTGGCGCGCGAGGCCAACGAAACGGTGAACATCGCGGTCCTCGAGGGCAACGAGGCGGTCTACGTCGACCGGGTCGAATGCCAGTGGCCGCTGCGCCACCACATGAGCGTGGGCACGCGCGTTCCCATCCACTGCAGCGCCAGCGGCAAGCTGTTCCTGGCGCTGCTGCCGGCGGCCGAGCGCCGCAAGCGCCTGGCCGCGCCGCTGCAGCCCTATACCGGCAAGTCGATCACCGACTCCGGCACGCTGCAGCAGCAACTGCGCAGGATCCGCTCGCTGGGGGTGAGCGTCAACGACGAGGAATACATCCAGGGCATGATCGGCATCGCGGTACCTGTGCGGGACAGGCGCGGCCGCATCTGCGCCACGGTGTCGCTGAATGCACCGACCGCCAGGTCCTCGCCCAGGCAGATCCTCGACTACGTGCCGGCTCTGCGCCGTACCGCCGAAGCCATCGAGGCCACGTTGCCGACAGCCGACGCTACACCGGCGTGACGTCGCGCTGCACGCGGCGGATGTGCTGCTCGACGTAAAACGCTGCGGCATCGGCGTCGCCGATGACAATGGCCTCGTAGATCAACCGATGCTCGGCGACGTACAGCCGGATGCGCGCGGGCTCGTAGATGGCGTCCTCCTTGAGTCGCTTCCAGAGCGACTGGTCCATCGTCTGCGAAATCTCCTGGGCGAACTTGACCAGCAACGCGTCGCCCGTCATGACGGCGAGTTGGCGGTGGAACAATCGATCACTGTTGTTCCAGAGCGCGCGCTGGTCCGGGTCGTCCACGTCGGCCAGCGTTTCCATCTGTGCCAGGTAGTGCTCGGCGAGGCTGTCGCGAGTCCTTTGCGCGGCCGCCCGCCGGGCGATCGCCGGCTCCAGGATCAGCCGCGCGGCGAGTGCCGCCGACGGGCTGTAGTCGGCATAGAGGCCGCCCCTGGCATCGCCGCCGGAGTCCGCCTGGGCCAGCAGATCGAGCGCGTCGGCAGCGACATAGGTCCCCGAGTTGCGCCGGGTGACCACCAGACCCTCGTTCTGCAACGCACCCAGCGCCTCGCGCACTGCGGGGCGCCCGACGCGCAGACGCGCGGCGAGATCGCGCTCCGAGGGCAGCCGCGCGTCGGGCGCATAGCGGCCGCCACGGATCTCCGCGCGGATCTGCTCCGAGACCTGCTCGTAGATCTGCAGCGGGCGAAAGTCCTGCTCGGAGTCGATCGGCACGGCACTCATCGATGTCCTCTCCAGTGTCCGCCCGGCGACAGTGCCCTGCAACGGCGCTACGCCTCGAAGCGCGCGACGGGGGCCACCCGGCTGCCATCCGGGTGGCTGCCAAACCAGGGCACGGCCACGCCCAGTCCCGGCGCATCGGCAAGCTTCGCGTAGCCGTCGCGGATCGGCACGCTGGCGGGCAGGTACAGATGCGCCAGGTGATCGTGGAAACAGTGGAACTCGGCAATCTCCACATTGTCGCGAGCCGCTGCGAAATGCAAGGTGGCCGCTTGCGCGATCACCGTCGAAAAGCACTGCGGCGTCGATCGTATCCCCGCCGCGCGCGCCCGGTCATCGAGCCGGCAGGCCGCGCTGAAGCCTCCACACAGTGCCAGGCAATATTGGACGCGGCTCGCAGCCTGGGCCTCGAGCAGGCGACCAAACCATATCGGGTCGTGCTCGGCCTCGCCCGCGACGACAGGAAAGGCCTTGCGGTTGAGCAAGGCCAGCCCCGCGATGTCGTCAGCCGGCAACGGCGACTGCACCGCGCAGATGCGATGAACCGCCGCTTCCTGCCCGAAGCGGCAGGCCGACTCCCGGTCGAACTGCCCCACCGCATCCACCCAGAGCTCGGCCTCCGCTCCGAGGCCATCGCGGACCGCTGCCACGCGCTGCAGGTCCTGCTCCATGCCGACTCCGCCTACCTTCATCTTCATGGCGTCGAAACCCCGGCGGCGGTAGCCGCGCGCCTCGTCGCGCAGGGCCTGCAGCGATTGCCCATCCCGGTACAGGCCGCCGCTGGCATACACCTTCGCGCTGCCCTGCGCGCCTCCCAGCAACCGCCAGACGGGTTGGCCGGCTTCGCGCGCGGCCGCGTCCCACAGCGCCATGTCCGCCGCGCTGAAGGCCGCTGCCTCGGCCCATGCGGCAGCTCCGCCACCGGCCTGCCGGCGCAGCCGGTCAGCGCAACCCAGCGGCCCGTCGACCTCCAACCCGGCAAGCGCCGGAGCCACCACCGAGCTCAGTACGTCGAGCACCGGGCGCAGGTCGTCGTAACGCGACCAGGCCTCACCGAGCCCGTATCCACCTCCCGCCGTCTCGAGCATCAGCAGCGGCGCCCGGCGCTGTGTCCAGCGAAAGGCGGGATTCCATGCGGTACCGTCGAGGTCGCGCGAAAACAGCAGGACCGACGCGCTGCGGATCTTCATGCTCGCATCACCCGCAATGGCCCAGCCGGGCGAGCGCCACACGCGCCGCGGCGAGGTCCCACGCCGCGGTCCCCACGCTCTTGAACAG
>JAKBBQ010000205.1 GCA_021808405.1 Pseudomonadota bacterium
GGGCGGCCCCGGCTCCGTCCCCCCGAGGGGGACGCCTGCGGCCTTGGGGCGGCCCGGCGGCCGCAAGGCCCTCGGCAGCGCAGGGGGTGCGGGAGCTGGGGCTGTCAGGCGGCGGTGGGGCTGGGACTTTCGGGTGAGGGTGTCGGGTGGGCCCCCTTCGTCGCCGGGGGCGGCCCCGGCTCCGTCCCCCCGAGGGGGACGCCTGCGGCCTTGGGGCGGCCCGGCGGCCGCAAGGCCCTCGGCAGCGCAGGGGGTGCGGGAGCTGGGGCTGTCAGGCGGCGGTGGGGCTGGGACCTCCGGGGGAGCGTGGCGGGGCGGGCGGCTTCAGGGGGTGCGGGAGCGGATCAGGCGCATGAACTCCTCGCGGGTGCTGGGGTCGCTGCGGAAGCAGCCGAGCAGGGTGCTGGTGACCATGCTGACGCCGCGCTTGTGCACTCCGCGGGTGGTCATGCATTCGTGGGTGGCCTCGATGACCACGCCGACCCCGCGAGGTTGCAGGGTGTCGTGGATGCATTGGGCGATTTGCGCGGTCAGCTTCTCCTGCACCTGCAGCCTGCGGGCGTAGGCGTCGACCACCCGCGCCAGCTTGCTGATGCCCACGACGCGGCTGTCGGGCAGGTAGCCGACGTGCGCGCGTCCGATGATCGGCGCCATGTGGTGCTCGCAATGGCTTTCGAAGTCGATGTCGCGCAGCACGATGATCTCGTCGTAGCCGGCCACCTCCTCGAAGGTGCGCGCCAGGTACGCGGTGGGGTCCTGGGCGTAGCCGGCGAACCAGTCGCGGTAGGCGCGGGCCACGCGCGCCGGGGTGTCGCGCAGGCCCTCGCGCTGCGGGTCGTCGCCGGCCCAGCGCAGCAGCGTGCGGATGGCCTGTTCGGCCTGTTGCTGGCTGACCTCGGCGCTGGCTTGCGCCGGTACGGGGGGCGGGGAGCTTGGCACGGCTGGTTTCACCCGGGTCGGGGGAGGACGGAGGGCCCTCCGGGCCCTGCAGTGTAGGCCGCGATGCCGACGCCTGCCGGAGCCTGCGCCCGGGCGTCGCGCACGCGGTCGTCGCTCAGGCGCCGGCCAGCCGGCGGGCCATGCGTCGCAGGCCCAGCCACTGTTGCGACCAGAAGCCCGCACCGTAGTCCTCGTCGGCGCCCTGCGGCCGCGGCAGTTGCGCGCGCACCCCGGTGGGTTGCAGCGCGGTGGCGTAGTCGGCCGAGCCGAACAGCATGTCCCACCAGGGGAAGAGCACGCCGAAGTTGCAGCCGTACAGCCGCGCGCGGTTGCCATGGCCGAGTTCGTGGCCGTAGCCCACCGCGTGGTGCAGCCGGTGAAAGCGCGGGCCGACCAGCAGCCTCTCGCCCAGCCAGCCGAAATCCAGCCGCATGTTGGCATGCTGCACGCTCTGCAGCGCGCCGCCGACCAGGCTCAGCGCGACGAACTGCGCCGGCGGCACGCCGATGAACAGCGCCAGCGCGGAGAAGAACATCGCCTGCAGCAGGTCGTCCAGCAGGTGGTTGCGGTCGTCGGCCCACAGGCTGAGCTTGCGCTGGCTGTGGTGGACGGCGTGCAGCTCCCACCACCAGCCGACCTGGTGCTGCAGCCGGTGGTACCAGTAGCCGGCGAAATCCAGCACCACCAGGTACAGCAGGAAACCGGCCAGCGGCCGCGCGCGCAGCCACGGCCCCAGCGAGTCCAGGTTCACGCTCACCCAGCCGTGCATGCGCATCCATTCCAGGATGTGGTCGAAGCCGGGCTGCAGCGCGAAGAACCACGCCAGCGGGATGAGGCCCAGGCGGTTGATCAAGGTGTAGAACACGTCGACACCCAGGCCCCTGCGGTCGTCCCAGCGCTCCAGCGGAAGCAGCCACTCCAGGGGCCGCAACACCGCGTAGACCAGCAGCACCTGCAGCGCGCCGTAGATCACCCAGGGCAGGTTGTCGTAGGCCATGTCGTCCAGGACCATCCAGTGCAGGTGCCACAACAGCGGCTGCACCAGGGTCAGGAACATCCATTCCTGCACGTCGCCCACCCCTTGCGCGAGCAGCGCCTCGATCGATGCGATGGCGTGCATCATGCCAGGGCCTCAGCCGCGCAGCGGCGAGCCGGCCACGGCCGGGGAAAGCGGTGGCAGGTTGTCGTAGAACGGCGCGCGGTCGCGGAAGTAGATGCCGTGGGGGGAGTCGCCGACGCCGATGACATCGACCAGCTTGCGGCTTGGCAGGTCGATCACCCCCACGGTGCGGTCGAAGCGGAAGGTCGTCCACAGCCAGCGTCGGTCGGCCGACAGTTCCATGTCGTCGGGCCCGGGGCGCAGTCCGCCGATGTCGGCGACCTTTTGCAGGGACTGCATGTCCAGGATGCTGATGGTGTCGGAGATGCGGTTGCTCACCAGCACGTGGCGGCCGTCGGCCATCGAGCGGAAGTTGTGCGCGGCGTCGCCGGTGACGATTCGCCCCAGCACCCTGCGGTTGCGCCAGTCGACGACCACCACGGCGTTGCTGCCGGTCAGCGCCACCAGCAGCACGCGGTCGCCGGGGGTCAGCCAGACCCCGGCGGGGGCGTCGCCCACCTCGAGGGTCCACAGCAGGGTCTGGGTGGGCAGGTGGATGGCCGCCAGTTCGTTGCTCTGCTGCAGGCTGACGAACACCAGCTGGCTGTCGGCGCCGAACGCCATGTGGCTGGGCCACGCCTGCAGCGGCAGGCGCTTGGCCAGGCGCAGGTCGCGTCCGCCGGAATAGGTGTAGAGGTCGACCCGGTTCAGGCGCAGGCAGTTGGCGACGAACCAGCGCTGGTCGGGAGAAAATCCGATCTGGTAGGGGTCCTCGATGTTCGGCAGCCAACCCTCGGGCGCGCCGCTGCTGGGGTCGAGGAACAGCAGGCTGTCGCCGATCGCATTGGCGACGATGAGCAGCCGGTTGTCGGGGGTGGCCATCAGGTGATGGGGTTCCTTGCCCACCGCGAAGGTGCGCAGCGGCCGCCGCGTGGTCTGGTCGATCAGGGTGACGCTGGCGGATGCCGAATCGAGCACCACCACCCGGTTGGGGTCGTCGGCGGCGCTGGCGGAACGCGCGAACCAGGGCGCCAGCGCGAGGCAGGCGGCATTGCGCAGGAATCGACGACGCATCGGGGCGGGTGTGCGGAAAGGCGGCCGGCAGGAAAGCGCCGGCTCGGGATGGCGAGCGGCGGGACCCCGATTGCACCTCATGCGGCAACAAAGCAGCAATGGTGTTGTGGATAATCGGCTACACAACCTTTGGTTGCAATTCCAGGGAAGGCCGATCATGCCACACCGATCCTCGTTCGCCATCCGGCGCGCCGCGCTGGGCCTCGGCCTCGCGCTGGCCGCCGGAACGCCCGCGCTGGCCGACGGCCCGCCGGTGAGCTTTTCGTTCAGCATCGGCACGCCGCCGGTCTACGCTCCGGCGCCGGCCTACGTCGCCCCTGCGCTGGTGGCGCCGGGACCGTCGATGGTCTGGGACCCCGGGCTCGGCGCCTACGTGGCGCTGGGCGTGCAGCAGCCCTTGTTCTACTTCGGCGGGGTGTATTACTCCCTGTACGGCGGCCGCTGGTACGCCGGGCCGCAGTACGGCGGTCCGTGGCGTCCCGTGCGGCCGCCGCCACCGCTGCGTCGCTTCGAAGGCCACGACTGGGATCGCTACCAGAGCTACGCGCGCGATCATGCGCGCGACCCCCGCTGGAGGCACTTCCGACCGGGCGACGGGCGCGGCGCCCCGCAGCGCGGCTACCCGCGACCCGGCGGCCCGCGACCCGGCTACCCCGAACGCGTCTATCCGCACCCCGGCTACCAGCAGCGCGGGGCCCCCGCGCCACGCGGTCCCGGCGGGCCGGCCTACCGCGACCAGCGCGGCCCGGCCCCGCACGGCCCGGACCGGCGCGGTCCGCCCGGGCGCGACTCGCGCGACCACGGGGGGCCGCGCGGCGGTGACCGCTGACCCGGCCCCGGTTGGCCGGGCGTGCGGCCGCCGCGGGTGTCGGCAAAGCGCAGCGGCCGCGCGTTATCGTCTGGCAAGGTGCGCGGGATATCCCTGCGCGCCGTGAAACCCGAGGTTGCACTCGCATGCATCGCATCC
Source organism: Pseudomonadota bacterium (assembly GCA_021808405.1). Lineage (GTDB taxonomy): Bacteria > Pseudomonadota > Gammaproteobacteria > Burkholderiales > Burkholderiaceae_C > Thiomonas_A. The sequence continues at coordinate 4,080 of JAKBBQ010000205.1, forward strand.
GTCCTTCCAGCGCGTCGCGCCGCGTCGCTGTCGCGCTGTTCGTCGGGCTGGCCGCGGCGGCCGCGGCGCCCGCCCAGGCCCATGTGCGCTGGTCGGTGGGAATCGGCATCGGCGCTCCCGGCTACTACGGTGCCTGGGGGCCGGGCTGGTGGCCTGCCCCGTGGTACGCGGTACCGCCGCCGGTGATCGTCGCGCCGCCGCCGGTGGTGCAGTATCCTTACGCCCCCTGGCCGACGTATGCCCCGCCGCCGGTGGAGGTACGGCCGCTCGGCCCGCCCCCGCCGTCGTTCTGGTATTACTGCAGGAACCCCGCCGGCTACTATCCGAGCGTACCGGACTGCCCCGAGGGCTGGACCCCGGTGCCGGCCGAGCCTCCCCGGGCGCCTCCCCATCCTTGAGCGGACAACCATGCGCAAACGATTCCTTCCCCTGCTGCTGGCCTCGGCGTGGGCGCTGGCCGGCTGCGCCAGCGCCCCGATGGGGCCGACGGTGACGGTGATGCCGGCACCCGGGATGCCCCTCGAGCAGTTCCAGGCGATCGACTCCACCTGCCGCGTCTTCGCCCAGCAGCAAAGCGCCGGGTATGGCAGCAGTGCCGCGCAGTCGGGCGTGGTGTCGGGTGCCGCCGGGGCGCTGCTCGGCGCAGCGGCCGGGGCGTTGATCGGCGGCAACCACAACGCGGCCGGAATCGGCGCCGGCGTCGGCCTGCTCGCCGGCTCGGCTGGTGGCGCCGGCAGCTACAACGGCCAGCAGATGACCGCGCAGCAGGCCTACAACGTCGCCTACAAGCAGTGCATGTATACCAAGGGAGCGCAGGTCCCCGGTTACGCGGCGCCGCGCTACGCTCCGCCGCCACCGGCCTACGCTGTGCCGCCGTCTGCCGGCTACGCGCCGCCGCCGCCGGCCTATGCGCCGCCGCCCTACCCGCCGGTGGGCGCTCCTGACCAGCGGTGACGGCGCGCGGCTCGCGTCGCGGCGTGCCGCGGCGTGCGGGCGGCGCTCGAGGCGGCTGCGGCGCAGCGGCGGCGGCTATCATGCGCCGCTGTGATGACGGATCGTTCCCAGCCCGCTGAGCGCGCCTCCCGCGGCGCTTCCTCTCGACCATCCACGCCTGCGCGCAAGCCGCCGGGCCACGGGGGCGGCGGCGCGGCGCGACCGCCGCGGCCGCCGCGTTGGCGCTCGGTGCTGCTCGCACTGGTGTTGCTGGGCGTGGCCGGGGCGCTGTTCGCCGGGCTGGCCGTGGTCGTGCTGTGGCCGCGTCTGCCGGACCTCAACGATGTCACCGACTACCGGCCGGACCTGCCGTTGCGGGTCTACACCGCAAGCGGCACGCTGATCGGCGAGTTCGGCGTGCAGCGGCGTGCGGTGATCCATTACGAGCAGATCCCCCCGCTGCTCAAGCAGGCGGTGCTGGCCGCCGAGGATGCCCGGTTCTTCGAACATGGGGCGATCGATTTCGCCGGGGTGGCGCGCGCCGCGCTCGCCGATTTCGGCGCCGGCGGAGCGGTGCAGGGGGCCTCGACCATCACGATGCAGGTGGCGCGGGACTTTTATCTGTCCCCCGAGAAGACCCCTTTGCGCAAACTGGTCGAAACCCTGCTGGCCTACAAGATCGAGGACACCCTGACCAAGGAGCAGATCCTCGACCGCTACATCAACCAGGTCTACCTGGGGCAGCGCGCCTACGGCTTCGCCGCCGCGGCCCAGGTGTATTACGGCAAGCCCCTGCAGCAACTCAGCCTGGCGCAGATGGCGGTGCTGGCCGGGCTGCCGCAGGCGCCGTCGGCGTACAACCCGCAGAGCAGCATGAAGCTGGCCGTGTGGCGTCAGCACTACGTGCTGGGGCGGATGCTCGCGTTGCACGACATCACCCGCGCGCAGTACGAACAGGCGCTGGCGGCGCCGCTGGACGTGGTCTCCGGCCAGGGGGCGCTGCACTACAGCCTGAACGCCGACTACGCCGCCGAGGCGGTGCGGCAGATCATGGTGGCGCGCTTCGGCGAGGCGGCCTACACCGACGGCTACAAGGTGACCACCACGCTGGTCGACAAGGACCAGACGGCGGCCGACGCCGCGCTGCGCTCCGGCCTGCTGGCCTATGACCAGCGCATGGGGTGGCGCGGCCCGGAGGGGCATGTCGAAGCGGGCGCATCGGGCAACCTGCTCAAGCTGGCCGCCAGGACCCTCAAGCGCATGCACGACGTGGGGGGACTGGCGCCCGCGGTGGTGTTGCAGGCCTCGCCGCGCCATGTGGAAGTGATGTTGCGCGACGGCACGGTGCAGACCATCGGCGGCGCCGGGCTGAAATTCTGCTACCGGGGGCTGCTGCCGCGCGCGCCGGCGGCGCTGCGTATCGTGCCCGGCTCGATCGT
>JAKBBQ010000206.1 GCA_021808405.1 Pseudomonadota bacterium
CGCGAGCGGCCTGTACGGCCTGGGCCCGGCCATCGTCCAGATGGATCGGCAGATCCGCATCGCGGATCCCCTGATCAAGGCGGCTTCGGACGTCGCGCGCGACCTCTGCGCGCGCACGCGCGGCACCATTCTTTTGTGTCGCCTCCACGGTCTGAGCGTTCTGTGCGTGCACAGCGTCGCGGGATGTGCCGCGCCGCGGATGGTCGGCTACGAACGCGGACGCGCCATGCCCTTGCATCGCGGCGCCCCATCCCGGGCCATCCTCGCGCACCTGCCTGAGGCCACGCTGCAGCGCCTGATCGACGAGCAGGCAGCGGCCCTGGGGCGCGCCGGGTGGCCCACCCGCCTGCCGGCCTTGCAGCAGCGCCTGCGGGTGTTGCGAACCCAGGGTGTGCAGGTCTCGCTGGCCGAGGTGGACGCAGGGGCACAGGGCTGGGCAGTGCCCTTGTTCGCGGCTCAGCGGCTCATCGGCAGCCTCAGCGTGGTGCGCCACGATGCCGGCGTCGTGCCCGACGAACACGGCCGCATCGGCGAGCTTCTGCGCCGCGCGTCCTTGCGCATCGAGGCCAGGCTGGAGGACATCGGAGTGCGGACGGCCGGCCCGCAGTCATCGCAGCGCACGCGGCCTTGACGGCTGATGCGTGACTTCCGGCCGGTGCGACAGCATGGATTCGTGCAGCGCCCCCGTTGAAGGAGGCGAAGCGTGCGAGACAGGCGGACGACCCAGCAGATGAGCATCACGTTACCCAACGAGATGGCGGAAGCGGTAAGAACCAAGGTGCGCGCCTGGCCGAGGAACAAGCGAAGGGATGATGCGTCACCGGGTCGTCTTCAGCCCCGCGGCGCAGGATCAGCTCGTCGCGACGACGTGCGCTCGGGACTGCGAACCACCCACCACCGCAAGCGCACCGTGATCGCCTTCGCTGTTGAGGACGACGTCGCGACCATTCTCGGCGTGTTCCACGGGGGTCGGGACTATGAGAGTCGCCTGAGTGACGATCAGCGTGACGACAAGGGCCAACGTCGTCACAGGATGCCGCTGATGTCAGCGACCTTCGTGTCGGCGGGTTTGGCGCGCGAGGTCGCCACCGATGCAGCTTATCGTGGGTCTTCGACGGGCGTGCGGGTCGGAACGACATCGCATTCCAGCGGCTTATGGATTCATAACCCCGACGATCTTGCTGGCGTCCCGGGCGGCCCCTAGCCTGTGCATGTGTCGCGACAACTGGTGCGACCTACATCGCTGAATACCCCACGCATCGCAGTCGCGGCCCGAATGCCGGGCGCCTGCGGACAAGGGGCGGCGCCAAGCGAGGGTCATGATGTTCGATCAAGTGGGATGTACGGAATTCCGCGAATTGCGCGAGCAGGTGCGGGATTTCATCGACAACGAGCTTCTGCCGCTGCAGGGCGAGTCGGGACTGAGCGACGAGTCCGAGTGGCCGCGGGAAATGCTGCGCAAGGTCTGGCGCAGTTCGGCCCAGCGCGGCTATTACGCATCGACGCTGCCCGTCGAACTGGGGGGGCGGGGCTTGACGCTTCTGCAACAGTGCGCGTTGAAGGCCGATATCGCGCAAAGCGGCTGCGCGCTTGCGCCACATGTTCTCGGGGACCTTGGCGGACCTCCCCGGATCGGCAACATGCTGCGCTTCGCCACTCCGCAACAGATGGAGCGCTATTTCCTGCCAGTCATCCGCGGCGAGCGCTCGACCTGCTTTGCGATGACCGAGCCGGCGTCGGGTTCCGATGCACAGAGCATTCGCACTCGCGCGGTGCTGGATGGCGACGTCTACGTGATCGATGGCGTGAAGCATTACATCAGCGGCGCCCCATTTGCCGATTTCGCGATCGTCATGTGCGTCACGCAGGGGGCCGATCAGGCGCAAGCGATCAGCGCGCTGCTGGTCGACCTCGATCTGCCGGGGGTCTCGGTCCGGCAGAACGACGTGCCCATGTCCGGGCAGCACATCGACGCCGACATCGTTCTCGAGCAGGTTCGCGTGCCTCGGGACAACGTGCTCGGGGAGGTCGGCAAGGGCTTCGGGCTGGCGATGTCGAGGATCAACGAAAACCGACTGCTGCACTGCCCCACGATGCTCGGCCTCGCGATGCGTGCCTATCGCATGTCGCTGGACTACGCCAGGTCGCGCACGCAGTTCGGTCGACCGATCGGACAGTTCCAGGCCATCCAGCACATGCTCGCCGACATGGCCAGCAGTCTCTGGGCCTGTGAGTGCATGATCGCCGGAACCGCGGCGCTCGCCGATGCTGGCGGGGACATCCGCATGAAGGCCGCCGCGTGCAAGCTCTATGTGTCCGAGCGCTGCTTCGAGATCGCGGACAAGGCGGTGCAGATCCACGGGAACCTCGGCGTCACGCGCGGTCATCCCATCGAGTCGACCTTCCGCAAGCTGCGCATGTTTCGCATCTTCACCGGTACCAGCGAGATTCAGCGCAACACGATCGCCAAGGCCATCCTTGACTGAAGGGCATCGTCCCTTCATGACTCACACCCCTTCGAAACGCATGAACCAGGAAACCCCCAAGCAGGCCCCGGCTTCGCAGCAGCCCGCCCCCTCGCCGGCGACCATCGCGGCCAATCGAGCCGCAGCGGACGCGATGCAGTTGGATTCGATGGACGAGGAGGAGGCGCGTCGGGGCTTTCTGGGAACCCGTCCGGAGGCGGAGGTCCGCAATGATCGCGGCGAGGTGGTCTGGAGCATGGGCGACTACGCCTTTCTGCACAGCGAGCAGCCCCCGGCCACCGTGCATCCCGCTCTGTGGCGGCAGGCGCGCCTGAACCGACTGCACGGACTGTTCGAGGTCACGCCAGGCATCTACCAGGTGCGTGGCTTCGATATCTCGAACATGACGATCATCGAAGGCCGCAGCGGTCTCATCGTGATCGATCCACTGACCTGCATCGAGACCGCGCGGGCGGCGCTGGACCTGTACTGCAGCCTGCGCGCGCCCCGTGCCGTGGTCGCCGTGATCTACAGCCATAGCCACACCGACCACTTCGGCGGCGTCGCGGGAATCGTGGACGAACAGCAGGTACGCCGCGGCGAGGTGGCGGTGATCGCGCCAAGCGGCTTCATGGAGGCGGTGTATGCCGAGACCGTGGCTGCCGGCCCGGCCATGGCGCGTCGCGCGCAGTTCCAGTTCGGCCATACGCTGCGCCGGGGCCCCTGCGGGCAGGTCGACGCCGGGCTGGGCAAGACATTGCCGCGGGGCCGGGTCTCGCTGATCGCACCCACCGAACTGATTCGGGAGGAAGTCGAGACCCGGGTGATCGACGGGGTCGAGATCGTGTTCCAGCTCGCCCCGCAGAGTGAGGCGCCGGCCGAGATGCATTTTCATTTTCCGGCCCTGCGGGCGCTCAATCTTGCCGAGAACGCGACCAAGACCTTGCACAACCTGTGTCCGCTGCGGGGCAGCGAGGTCCGCGACCCGCGACTCTGGTCGATGTATCTGAATCAGGCGCTCGAGCGATTCGTTCCCCATGTCGATGTCGTCTTCGCGCAGCACCACTGGCCCACGTGGGGACGTGCGCGCATCGAGCGCTTCGTGTCCGAACAGCGCGACATGTACCGCTTCCTGCACGATCAGACCCTGCGCCTGATGAACCGCGGCCGCACGGGGATCGAGATCGCCGAGAGCCTGCGATTGCCGCGTTCGCTGGAGGGGGCCTGGCATGCGAGAGGCTTCTACGGCAGTGTCTCGCACAACGTGAAGTCGATCTACACCAAGTACCTGGGCTGGTATGACGGCAACCCGCTGCATCTGCATCTGCTGCCCGACGAGATCGGCGCGGCCCGCTACGTGGAGTACATGGGCGGTGCCGATGCGATTCTCCAGCGCGCCAGCGCGGACTTGCGTCGGGGGGAGTTTCGCTGGGTAGCCGAGGTCACCGGCAGATTGCTGTTTGCCGAGCCCGACAACCTTCGCGCGCGCGAGCTGGCCGCGCAGGCGCTGGAGCAAATGGGCTTCCAGGCACAGTCGGCGACCTGGCGCAATGCGTTCCTGCTCGGCGCGCACGAACTCCTGCAGGGCAAGCCCACCGCGACCCGCAATCCGGCGGCGACTCTGGCGGCATTGCCCGAGACGGCGCTGCTGGAGCTTCTAGGCACGCGGATTGACTTCGAGCGATGCGAAGGACTCGACCTGCGCATGGACTGGAGCTTCGACGGCAGTGGGCATGTCCACCACCTGGTGTTCTCGAACTCGGCGTTGACCCTGGCGGGCACGGCGCATGCCACCGGGGCCGACGTGTCGGTCCGGGTTCACCGCTCCGTGCTTGAACGCGGACTCGGCGGACAATGCCGTCTCGCCGACGAGGCGAGTGCCGGGGCTTTCCGGATCGAGGGAGACGCCGCAAGCTTCGTCCGTTGGCTGGAGTCCGTCGAACAGCCCGACCCGAACTTCTCGGTCGTGTTGCCCTGAATCCCGGCGCCGCGGCACTCAGCGCGACGCCGCTGCGTCCTGCATGCTGCGGATCAGCTCGCGCACATGCGGCGAGACCCAGGCGCCGCGGCGCACGGTCGCGCAGATCGGGCGTTCAAGGTCGAGTTCGGCATGGGCCAGGCGCAATGGGCGCATCCAGGTCAGCGCGTCGGCGATGCGCGTCCCGCCAACGCATAGCAGGGACGTCGCGCGCACGAACTCCGCCAGCGCGGGCGACACGAAATCGGCCTCGATGTGCACTTGCAGTGCCGGCAGCCCAGCCTCCTTGAACGCCCTCTCGAGGGCTTGGCGCAATGGGAAGCCGGGCGCCGGAAGCAGCCAGGCCTGGTCGGCCAGGTCGGTCAGGCGCAGCTCGCTTCGCTGCTGCAGGGGGTGGGCCGAATCGCTGTAGATGATCAGGCGGTCGCGATACAGCGTCGACACGGTCAGCTTGGCTTCGAACTGGGTGCCCGGTGCCGGGCCGACGACCAGATCGAGCTCGCCGCCCAGCAAGGCATCGATCAGCGAGCCACCAAGCTGGTGACTGAGCTTGATGCGTACGTTCGGCCATCGCTTCAGCAGACGCTGGCAAGCTCCGAATACGAAGCCGTCGGGCACCGTGGCCGAGTAGCCGATGCGCACCAGTCCCAGATCGCCCCGCTTGATTGCCGCGGCTTCCGCCAGTGCATCGGCCGTCTCGTTGACGATCACCTGCGCCCGGCGCAGGAGGGCCTGCCCCGCGAGGGTCGGAACGATGCCTCGGCCACTGCGCTCGAACAGCGCCGTACCCGCGAGGGCTTCGAGGCGCCGTACGACCTTGGTCATGGCCGGTTGGCTGATCCCGATCGCCTCCGCCGCGCGCGTGACCCCGCCGAGTCGCTCGACCGCCAGCAGGCATTCCAGATCGAAGGTTTCCACCGCCATTCCTCTTGGTTATGTGTTTATTTTTTAGCACAGCTTGTTGGGAGGGGGCAAGGAATCTACTCTGCCGATGTGTACGAAGGAGGCAAGGTCTTGACTTTCGATTATTTCCTGAGGCGATCGGCTTTTTATTGGCCCGAGGCGATCGCGGTGATGCAGGGAACACGTTCCCTGAGCTACCGATTGCTGGAGAGCCGGTCGAATCGATTGGCCAATGCATTGCTCGGTCTCGGCCTGCGTCCCGGTGATCGCGTGGCGGTGCAATCGCGCAACGCCATCGAGTTGGTCGAGGTGGAGTGCGCCCTTTACAAGGCCGGCTTGGTCAAGGCGGCCGTAAATCCGCGCCTGACGGTTGGCGAGGTGCGGTCCGTCATTGAGGAATGCAGCCCGCGTGCGTGGATGGCCGGGGGCTCGCACGTGGCCCTCGGGGATGGATATCGAGACGCTCCGTCGATTACAACGCGCATTGCGTTCGGCGCTGCCTCGACCGGCTTTCTGGATTATGAGGATCTGATCGCGGCGAGTAGCGACAGGGCGCCGCATGTCGAAATATCACGTGATGCGCTGGCCGTATTGCATTTTTCGTCCGGCTCGACCGGAAAAATCAAGGCCGCCATGCATTCATACGGCAACCGGCTGGCGTCGCTGCGCAAGATCCTCGCCGGCGCCGAGTACCCGGTGCAGCCGGGCGACCGGCTGGCGCTGATCGGTCCGATCACGCATGCGTCGGGCATGCTGATGCAGCCCTACCTGTTCGCCGGGGCGACGCTCGTCCTGTACGACCGCTTCGAGCCGGAGGAGTTCCTTCGCAGCGTGTCCGGGCTCGGCATCACGCGCGGCTTCATGGTCCCCACGATGATCAACATGCTGCTCGACTCCCCCGAGCTCGGCCGCTCCGATCTGGGCCCCTTGCGAACCCTGACCTACGGCGCCGCGCCGATGGCGCCGGCGCGAATCGTCGAGGCGTGGGAGCGTATCGGCCCCGTGCTGAGTCAGGGCTACGGCGCCAGCGAGACCACATCGGGGGTCACGCGGCTGAGCATTGCCGAGC
>JAKBBQ010000207.1 GCA_021808405.1 Pseudomonadota bacterium
AGCGTCGACGATCCGCGCCTGCGGTCCTTGCCGGCGCAGTGGTTCGGCGCCAGCAACCCGGCCTGGAGCACGCGGGTGGTCGACCAGACCGCGCCAGGGTGGGGGGACTACCTGCGCGAACACCTGGTCGCGCCGCTGTGGCAGGCCGGCTTCAGGGGGTTCTTTCTCGACACCCTGGATTCCTACCAGCTGCTGGCAGCGGACCACGTCCAGCGCGAGCGCCAGGCACAGGCCTTGCAGCGCACGCTGCGCCATCTGGCGGGAGCCTTCCCGGGCATCCGCCTGATCCTCAACCGGGGCTTCGAACTGGTCGACTCCCGGCTTGCCGAGTCGATCGACGCGATCGCCGCCGAGTCGCTGTACCGGGGCTGGGACCAGCGCGCCCAGGCCTACGTGGAAGTCCCGGCAGGCGATCGCGCCTGGCTGCTCGGGCGCTTGCAGGACATGCGCGAGCGCTTCGCGCTGCCGGGCATCGCCATCGATTACTGCGCGCCGGCGCAGCGCGAACTGGCGCGGCAGACCGCGTCGCGCATCGCCGGCGACGGCTTGATCCCCTGGGTCTGCGATGCGCAGCTCGACAACCTGGGGGTGGGCAGCGTCGAGGTCGTGCCCAGGCGCGTGCTGCTGCTGCATTCCTGCGAGCAGGGCAACTCTCCGCAGTTGCAGTCGCAAAGCGCGCATCTGTACGGGGCCATGCCGCTGGAGCACCTGGGGCTGGTGCCCGAATACCTGTACATGGGGGCGCCGCTGCCCGAGCAGCCCCTGGCCGGGCGCTACGCCGCGGTCGTGCTCTACCCCGACGCAGCGCAGGTTCCGCAAGCCGTCGGCGCGCTGTTGCGCCGGGCCCGCGACGAGGGTGTCGCGGTCGCGTTGCTGGGCGCCGTGGAGCCGGGGTTCCTCGTCGAGTTCGGCGTGCGGGTCGGCCAGGACGCGCTGGCCGGCCCCGTCGACATGCGCCGCGCGGCCGGCACCCCGGCCGGGGAGGTGCTGCCCATCATCGACGCGCTGAGCCTGGTGGAGGTGGACGCCGGCCCCGGCTCGCGGGCCTGGCTGACCGCGGTGGGCGCCGATGGCCGGCGCATGCAGGGTGCGGCCGTCACCCGCTGGGGCGGCTACGCGCTGGGGGCCTTCGGGGTGTTCAACCTGCCGGGAGGCAACGGCACGCGGTGGTCGATCGACCCCATCGAGTTCTTCCGCGCGGCGTTGCGAGTTCCCGACGACCCGATGCCCGACCTGACGACGCGTTTCGGGCGCCGCGTGCTGCTGGTGCATTTCGACGGCGACGGTTGGCCCAACGCCTGCCTGCGTCCGGGGTCGCCGATCGCCGGAGAGGTGCTGGTCACCGAGGTGCTCGAGAAGTACCGCGTCCCCACGGTCGGCTCGATCATCGTCGGCGAGGTCAGCAGCGAGGGCCTGTACCCCAGGATGGCGCCGCAGTCGCAGCACTGGGCGCGGCGCATGTACGCGCTGCCTTGGGTGGAAGCCGCCAGCCATACCTGGTCGCATCCCTTCGACTGGGTGCTGGCCTCCCGGTACCACGCGCGATTTCCCTCCGGCAAGGGCTACGGGGCCATCGGCAACTACCTGCCCTTGCCCGACTACCGTTTCAGCACCTACGGCAATGTCATCGGCGCCAGGGACTACATCGAAAAGCACCTGTGCCCGCCGGGCAAGCCTTGCGACATGCTGCTGTGGCCGGGAGACTGCAATCCCCCGGTGAAGGCGGTGGACATGTGCTACCAGGCCGGCATGGCGAACCTCAACGGCGGCGGCGCGACCATCACGCGCTCGGCGCCCAGCCTGTCGCTGGTCGGCCCGCTGGGAATTCCCAAGGGCGCGCTGTTCCAGGTCTACGCGCCCTGCTCGAACGAAGAGGTGTACACCCACGATTGGCGCGGCCCGTATTTCGGCTTCGAGCGGGCCATCGAGACCTACGAGCTGACCGACGCGCCGCGCCGCCTCAAGCCCATCGACATCTATTTCCATCCCTACATCGTCACCCGCGAGGCCGGCCTGCAGAGCCTGCACAAGGTGTTCCAGTGGGCGTTGGCGCAGGCGGTGCACCCCATCCAGGGTCGGCAGTACTCGCACAGTGTCGTGCAATGGCGCCGCGCCACCGTGGCGCGGCGCCTCGACGGCGGCTGGAGGCTGCGCGGCGGCGAGCAGATCCGCGAGTGGAGCCAGCCGCGTGCCCTGGCGGCGCCGCAACTCGAGCGCTGCGAGCAGCTCGTCGGGTGGAACCACCATGGGCCGCGCCGCTACCTGCACGTGCAGGCCGGCGACGCGATCGTGCGCGTGGGAGCCGAGCCGTTGACGCGTCCGATGCTGGTGGAGGCCAACGCCGACGTGGTGTCGTGGGAGGTCGCGGCCGACGGCTCGCAGCGTGTCGGGCTGCGAGGCTTCGTGGCCATCGAGGCGGTGTTCCGGCTTCCGGCGGGCTGGAGCGTGGCACGCGCAGCCGGTGTCACCGTGCGCCGGCGCGGCGGGCAATGGCAGGTGCGCAGCGCCGCCCCGTCGCTCGATCTGCTGCTGCGGCGGGTGTGAGGGGCCGAGCGCCGAGCATGCGCAAGCAGCAGCCCGCCGCCGATGCCCTTCACGTCGCGGTCGACGACCCCAGGCGCAGCCGGCTGTTCCCCCGCGGGGCGCTGCTCGGACTGGCCTTGCTTTGCCTGACCACGCTGGTCCTGGTGTATCCCGGCAGGTCGTTGCTGCCGCTGCTGGCCCGTACGCGCGACGACGCGCTGGCCATCGACTACCTGCGCCAGCTCTCGGCGGTGCGCGCGGGCGATCCCGCGCTGCGGCGCATGCTCGCGCAGCGCTACCTGCATCTCGGCGAGTCGCGCGAGGCGCTGGCCGCGCTGGCCGGCCAGCAGGGCACGCTGGCCGACGAACTGCGGTTGCGGGCCTGGCAACGCATCCGGAGCGAAGCCGCGGCGGCGCGCGACGCGACCGGCCTGGCGCGCGCGGATCGCTCGATCCGGCGCCTGATCGCGGGCCTGCGGCCGACCGATTTCGCCCAGTGGAAGGCCGCGGTGGAGTTGTCGCGGCGCTACGAGGGGCCGGTGGAGCCCGGCTGGCTGCAGCCCGCGCTGCTGCGCCTGTTGCCGCTGCCCGCCGCCGAGGCCCTGCAGGCGCGGGCCTTGCTGCTGGGCATCCGGAAGTACGACCTGGCGGCGCGGGTGCTTTTCGCCAGCGCCGCGCATGCCCGCGACCCGGCTGTGCGCGATCGCATGATCCTGGCCGGCGCGCGGGTGTTGCTGGCCTCCGGCCATCCGGTGCGCGCATGGCGTCGCACCGCGCGCGCGCTCGGCCACGCCGAGGTGGGCCCCAGTGTGCGTTGGCTGATGGTGCGCCTTGCGCTGGGCGCCAACCGTCCGGCGCAAGCGGTGCTGTGGCTGCGCCGCTGCGTCGACCTGCAGCAACCGGCGGCGCAGTTGGCGCGCGTCATGGATGGGCGGCAGCGCGAGCTGGCGTGGACGGTGCTGCTGGGCGCCGGGCTGCCCGCGCAGGCGCTGCGCGTGGCCGATGCGGCGCTGGCCGCGCACCCGCGCGACCTCGCCTGGCAGCAGCGCAGGGCGCAGGTGCTGGAATGGAGCGGCCAGCCCGATGCCGCGCTGCGCCAATGGATGCGCTTGCTGCGCGAGCGCTATTCGCGCGTCGCGCTGGAGCAGGAACACCGGCTGGCGCTGGCCCAGCATTCGAGCGCCGCACTCGACCTGTATTGGCGCGAGCGCGCGGCGCATACCCGCATGGCCGAGCAGGACTGGCTGCAGTACGCCCAGGCCCTGGAGTCGGCCGGGCATGCGCGCGCGGCGGTGCGGGTGCTGCGCGGCGCGGCGCGCTCCCAGCCTGCGCTGCTGAGCGCGCTGGCGTGGCTGCTGGGCAACCTGGGCGAGGTCCGGCGATCGCTGCAGGCTTACGCGCAGGCCGCCGCGCGGGGTGCGCTGGACCTGCGGGCGAGCATCGACTACGCCGACGCACTGGTGCAGGACGGCCGCTTCGCCGCTGCGCTGGAGGTGCTGCGCTCGACCCGCGGGCTGGCGGGGCCGCAGAGCCTGCGGGTCGCGCACCAGCGACTGCTGGGGGACCTGGCCTGGGACCTCGGGCACGGCGCGCAGGCCGAGCAGGCCTATGCCTCGGTCTGGGCGCGAGCCTCGACGCGTGGCGAGCTCGGCGCCTACCAGATCGAGCGGCTGATCCTGCTGGCCGAGCGCAGCCGCGGCGTGCCGGCCGCGCTGGAGCTGGCGCGCCAGGCCTGGCGGCGCGAGCCGTCGGCCTCGCTGGCCTTGCTGTGGCTGCAGCTGCTGCAGCGGCAGCCCAGCCTGCGCGGACTGCAGGACTGGCAGCGCGCCGTCGACGCCAGCGCCGTGCGCGGCGAGCTGTCGCGCCGCGCCGCAATGTACGCCGCGCGGGCGCAGGTCTGGCAGGAGCTGGGGCGGGAGCATCGCGCGCTGGCCGACCAGATGCGCGCGCTGCAGCTCGCTCCGGGCGACCGCAGCTACCAGGTTGCCTTGCTGTGGATCTGCATCGACAGCGGCGACCGGGACTGCCTGCGCAGCCGCTTTCCCGATTGGGCGGCGGGGCTGCGCGGCAGCCCGGCGGGCCTGGAGGTTTTGCTGGCCGCGGCGCAGGCGCTGGGCCGGACGCGCATCGCGCTGGCGTACGCGCAGCGCCTGTACCCCAGCCACCGGTCGGATGCGCTGTGGATGATGCAGTACGGTGAGTTGTGGCAGCAGGTCGGCGACGCGCGTCGTGCGCATGCCGCATTCGACCGCGCCTGGGTCCTGCTGCAGGCGCCGTCCCCGGCTGCGCGCGGGACGGGGGCCCGACCGGGGCGCGGCCTCGAGCGGCTGATCGCCCGGCTGCACCTGGCCAGCTCGCGCCTGGGGAGCGCAGCGCAGCAGCGTCTGCTGGATGCGCTGCGCTCCAGGCTGCGCCGCGGCCGGCTCGACGCGCGGCAGCGCAACCGCGTCGACTCGGCGATCGCCGATTGGCTACTGCGGCTGGACACCACCTCGGCGGCGCGCTGGTGGCTGGCGCACCAGGCGTTGGCGCCAGCCGTGCGGCAGTCCGTGCAGCTGCAGGTCGACTTGCGCCGCAACGACGCCCAGGCGATCGCGCGTGACCTCGCGGGCGGCGCGGCGGCGTCGCTGCAGCCCGCCGATCGGGCGCAGGCCGAGCAGGCCGCGGGCCAGCCGTTGCGCTCGTTGCGCCTGGCGCAGGCGGTGCTCGAGCAGGCGGCGCGATCCGGGGAGGATTCGCCGGCGCTGCGCGCGCTGCAACGCCAGGTCGCGCAGCGCGAACTCGCACTGGCCAGCACCGCGAGCCTGGCGTGGCAGGACCAGCAGATCGGCGCGGTGGTGCGCCACGGGCCGCTGGCGCGGCTGCATTGGCAGGCCGACCGCCGGTGGAGCGTGGACCTGCACGCGGCCCGCCAGGCGCTGGGCAGCGACAACCCGTCCAGCATTGCCGGCCTGCCCGGGGTGTGGAGCGACGCCGGACTGGCCGTGCGCTGGCACTCCGGGCACCGCAGCCTGGATCTGGCGCTGACCCGCAACCGGGCTGTCGGCACGCTGAGCGGATGGAGGATCGACGGCGCGGCGCGCTTGCCGTGGGCGATCCTCGGGCGCGTCGAAGTCGAGCGCGACGCCGTGGCCGACGAATCGGCGGCGCTGCAGGTCGCGGGTGGGCGCGACCGCCTGCAACTGCGGTTGCAGCGCGACTTCGGGCGCGCCTGGGCCAGCGTGGCGGCGTCGAGCATGCGCTACCGGGCGCGCGACGGCCAGGCTCTGGGCAGCGGGCGCGCCGTGCAGGCCCAGCTCGGCCTTCGGCTGCGCCTGGGCGAGCCCGACGTCGACCTCAAGCTTCTGGGCTACCAGCAGGACTTCACGACGCTGGCCGGGGTCCGCTTGCCCGCCTATGCTTCGCTGGTCCCCGGCGACACGGTGCCGGACGCGGGGTTCTTCATGCCGACCAGCGACCGCGCGGTGGGTGTCGGAGTGGGCGTCGGCATGGAGCACGCGCGGGACTACGCGGATCGCTGGATGCCGTATGGCGAGGTCGATGTGCTGCAATCTCGTACCTTGGGGCTGACCAGCAACGTCGACGTCGGCGTGCGCGGCCCGCTGTTCGGCGCGGACCAGCTGGCTTTCGGCTACCAGCGCCTGCGCGACACCTCGGGCCAGAGCCGGCAGTGGACCCTGCAGTACCGGTGGTGGTTCGGTCGTTGAACGATTTCCCAGACATTCGGAGAATGCCATGCCGCGAAGCTCCTCGCTCTACCGCTCGATCGCAGCGCTGGTGTCACTGGTCGCGTTGCTGTTGGGCGGCTGCGCAGTCGCCGGCGTGTCGGCGCGCTCACCGGCGCTGGGTGCCGACG
>JAKBBQ010000208.1 GCA_021808405.1 Pseudomonadota bacterium
ACCTGCTGTTCCTCAGCGCCGACGAACGCCGGCTGTGCGAGCAGGCCGGGCTGATGCTGCGCACCACCGTGCAGTTCCACTGGCGACAGGCCGACCCGCCGTGGCCGGATTTCGAGGCCTTCGTCGGCGCGATGAACCACGACAAGCGCAAGAAGCTGCACCAGGAACGGCGCAAGGTCAGGCAGAGCGGGGTCGCGTTGCGCCGGCTGCATGGCGAGCGGATCGACGAGGCGACGTGGCGGCTGTTCGTGCGCTGCTACGAGCAGACCTACGCCGAGCACGGCTCGACGCCCTACCTGAACCTGGACTTCTTCCTGCGCCTGGGCCGCTGCCTGGCGGATCGGGTGCTGCTGGTGGTCGCCAGCCTGGACGGCCAGGACATCGCATGCTCGCTGGTGCTGCTCGACCCGCAGCACAAGCGGGCCTACGGCCGTTACTGGGGCGCGCTGCGCCACGTTCCGCTGTTGCACTTCGAGCTGTGCTACTACCAGCCACTGGAGTTCTGCATCGAAAACGGCTACGAGGTGTTCGAGGGCGGCGCCCAGGGCAGCCACAAGATGGCGCGCGGGCTGCTTCCGGTGTCGTGCACATCGGCGCACTGGGTCGCCGACCCGCGGCTGCGCGCGGCCATCCAGTCCTACCTGGGACGCGAGACCCCGCTGCTCGAGCAGCAGCTCGAGGAACTGCAGGCCCATACCCCGCTGCGCCGCGAGGACATGCCGGCACCGCGGACCGAGTTGATGTAGCGCGTCGCCTCGATGCAGCGCGCCGGCTTCAGGCCGGGGCGGCGGGTTGCCGCCGGCGCAGCAGCAGCTCGGCCTGGACATGGCCCAGCACTCCGGCGCAGGCCAGCTCGAGCAGGTCGAGCACCCGCTCGAAGGCCTCCGGCCCTCCGACGTAGGGATCGGGGACCACGCGGCTGCCGGCGCGCGGCGCGAAGCTCATCGCCAGCCGGAGCTTGTGCCGCGACTCCTCCGGACAAGCGAAGTGCAGCGCCTGCAGGTTGTCGTCGTCCATCGCGACGATCAGGTCGAATTCGTCGAAATCCTGCCGCGTCACCCTGCGCGCCCGCAGGCCGCCGAGGTCCAGGCCGCGCAACTGCGCGTGGTGGCGGGCGCGCGGGTCGGGGGGCTGGCCGAGCTGGTAGTCGTGGGTGCCGGCCGAGTCGATGCGCAGCCGCGAGGCCACTCCGGCCGCCTCGGCGGCAGCGCGGAACATCTGCTCGGCGGTCGGCGAGCGACAGATGTTCGCGGTGCAGCAAAACAGCACCGCATACTCCGCGCGAGCCACCTGTGCCAACTGTGCCACCGACCCGGACGCCCGCGCGGGCCCGGCCGGCCCGGCCTTGCGCAGCCAGCGCCGCAGCCACGCGCTAGCCATTGCGCGCATCCAGGTCGTGGTCGAAGCCGGCGCCGAACACCCGGCGACGCAGTTCGGCAAGCTGGTCGCGCACCCTGGCTGCCTGTTCGAATTCCAGGTTGCGGGCGTGTTCGAGCATGCGCTTTTCCAGCCGCCGGATTTCCTTGGCCACGTCCTTCTCGTCCAGGCTCTGCAGCCGCGCCTGCTCCTGGTCGGCGCGTGCCTGGGCGCGCGCCCCGGCCGAAGAGGTGTCGAACACCCCGTCGATGAGTTCGCGCACTTCCTTGGTGATGCCCCGCGGCGTGATGCCGTGCAGGCGATTGAATTCGACCTGGCGCGCCCGCCGGCGCTCGGTTTCGCCGATCGCACCCCGCATCGAGTCGGTGAGCGCGTCGGCGTACAGGATCGCCTTGCCGTGCACGTTGCGGGCGGCGCGACCGATGGTCTGGATCAGCGAGCGCTCGGAGCGCAGGAAGCCCTCCTTGTCGGCGTCCAGCACCGCGACCAGCGACACCTCGGGAATGTCCAGGCCCTCGCGCAGCAGGTTGATTCCGACCAGCACGTCGAACTGCCCCAGCCGCAAGTCGCGGATGATCTCCACGCGCTCGACGGTGTCGATGTCGGAGTGCAGGTAACGCACCCGGACGCCGTTGTCGGCCAGGTACTCGGTGAGCTGCTCGGCCATGCGCTTGGTCAGCGTGGTCACCAGCACCCGCTCGCCGGCGTCGACCCGCAGGCGGATCTGCCCCAGCAGGTCGTCGACCTGGCTGGACGCCGGGCGCACCTCGATTTCCGGGTCGACCAGCCCGGTCGGCCGCACCAGTTGCTCGACCACCTCGTCGGCGTGCTGCTGCTCGTAGGGCCCGGGGGTCGCCGAGACGAACACCGCCTGGCGCATCTTGCGCTCGAATTCCTCGAATTTCAGCGGACGGTTGTCCAGCGCCGACGGCAGCCGGAAACCATAGTCCACCAGGGTTTGCTTGCGCGCGCGGTCGCCGTTGTACATGCCGTTGAGCTGGCCGATCAGCACGTGGCTCTCGTCGAGGAACATCACGGCGTCGGGCGGCAGGTAGTCGACCAGGGTCGGCGGCGGCTCGCCGGGCGCCGATCCCGCGAGGTGGCGGGTGTAGTTCTCGATGCCCTTGCAGTGCCCGATCTCGCCGAGCATCTCCAGGTCGAAGCGGGTGCGCTGCTCCAGGCGCTGCGCCTCCACCAGCTTGCCCATCGCGCGCAGTTCGCGCAGTCGCTGCCGCAGTTCGATCTCGATGCGCTGCACCGCCTCCAGCACGCGCTCGCGCGGGGTCACGTAGTGGCTGCTCGGATAGACGGTGAAGCGCGGAATGCGCTGGCGCACCGCGCCGGTCAGCGGGTCGAACAGGCTCAGCGCCTCGATTTCCTCGTCGAACAGCTCCACCCGCACCGCCAGTTCGGCGTGTTCGGCGGGGAAGATGTCGATCTGGTCGCCGCGCACCCGGAAGCTCCCCCGCGTGAACTCGGTGTCGTTGCGCTTGTACTGCATGCGCACCAGTTGGGCGATGAGATCGCGCTGGCCGATGCGGTCGCCGCTGCGCATGGTCAGGACCATCGCGTGGTAGTCGGCCGGGTTGCCGATGCCGTAGATCGCGCTGACGCTGGCGACGATCAGCACGTCCCTGCGCTCGAGCAGGCTCTTGGTCGCCGACAGCCTCATCTGTTCGATGTGCTCGTTGATCGCGCTGTCCTTCTCGATGAACAGGTCGCGCTGCGGTACGTAGGCCTCGGGCTGGTAGTAGTCGTAGTAGCTGACGAAATATTCAACAGCGTTGCGGGGGAAGAACTCGCGGAATTCGCTGTACAACTGCGCCGCCAGGGTCTTGTTGGGGGCGAAGACGATCGCCGGCCGGCCCAGCCGGGCGATCACATGGGCCATCGTGTAGGTCTTGCCCGAGCCGGTCACCCCGAGCAGGGTCTGGAAGCTCAGGCCGTCGCGCAGGCCCTGCACCAGCGCGTCGATCGCCGCCGGCTGGTCGCCGGCCGGGGGATAGGGCTCGTGCAGTTGGAACGGCGAGCCGTCGAAGCGCAGCAGCGGCGGTGAGTCGGAATCGGCAAGGGCGAGGCGGGCCATGGCAGCGGGCCGCCCGGGCCGCACAGCGGCGCCGGCGGCCGGGGGCTAAAATGCGCATTTTGCGGCAAACGCGCCGGCGGCGCCCGCGGCCCGGCGGTGCCGGGGGCGCCGTGCAAGTTCCGGCTTGCTGGCTTGCTGCCTCGCCTGCCTCGCCTGGCTCGCGGTGGCGGGCCAGCCGCCCAGTGGCGGCACGACGACCCTCGGGCCTGGAACCGCCTTCCGACTTCCAACCACCGTACCTTCATGAGCGCTTCCCTGTTTTCCGCCGTGGACATGGCTCCACGCGACCCCATCCTGGGCCTGACCGAACAGTTCCAGGCGGACCCCAATCCCTCCAAGGTCAATCTGGGCGTCGGGGTGTACACCGACGAGAACGGCAAGCTGCCGCTGCTGGCCTGCGTGAAGGAGGCGGAAAACCTGATCGCCGAGAGCCCGAAGCCACGCGGCTACCTGCCGATCGACGGCATCGCCGCCTACGACCAGGCGGTGCAGTCGCTGGTGTTCGGCGCCGATTCGGAACCGCTGCGCAACGGCCGAGTGGTCACCGCGCAGGCGCTGGGCGGCACCGGGGCGCTGCGCGTGGGCGCCGACTTCCTGCGGCGCATGAATCCCTCCGCCAAGGTGCTGATTTCCGACCCCAGCTGGGAAAACCACCGCGCGCTGTTCGAGGCGGCCGGCTTCGAGGTCGGCACCTATCCCTACTACGATGCCGCCGCGCGCGGCGTCGCGTTGCCGGCGATGCTGCAGGCCTTGCGGGCCGCCCCGGCCGGCACCATCGTCGTGCTGCACGCCTGTTGCCACAACCCCACCGGCTACGACCTGGACGGGTCGCAGTGGCAGCAGGTGATCGAGGCGGTGAGGGCGGCCGGGCTGGTGCCCTTCGTCGACATGGCCTACCAGGGCTTCGCCGAGGGCATCGCCGAGGACGGCTCGCTGATCGGCCGCCTGATCGAGGCCGGCCTGAGCTTTTGCGTGGCGTCGTCGTTCTCCAAGAGCTTCTCGCTGTATGGCGAACGCGTGGGGGCGCTGAGCATCGCCTGCGGCAACCGCGACGAGGCGCAAAAGGTGCAAAGCCAGCTCAAGCGGGTGATCCGCACCAACTATTCCAACCCCCCGACCCATGGCGCGCAGATCGTCACCATGGTGCTGTCGACGCCGGCGCTGCGCGCCCAGTGGGAGCAGGAACTGGGGACGATGCGCGAGCGCATCCGCGGCATGCGCTCGGCGCTGGTCGACCGGCTGAAGGCGCACGGCGTCCAGGGCAACCTGGACTTCATCGTCCTTCAGCGAGGAATGTTCAGCTATTCCGGGCTCAACCCGCAACAAATGGAGAGGCTGAGGAAGGAATTCGGCATCTATGGCATCGGCACCGGGCGCATCTGCATCGCTGCGCTGAACCCCGGCAACGTCGACTATGTGGCCCAGTCGATCGCCGCGGTGATGAAGTAGATGAAGCAATCGAAGGCCTCGTCGGCCTTCGTCGCCACCGGGTCGCCCCCGATCCCCCTTGTTCCGGCAAGGAACTACAATTGGTGCAGCGCATCATGAGGGGAGTCGGATGATTTACGATTGGTACGAGTCGCAGCGGGCCATCCTGAGCCCGTTGGCCGACTTCGCGCAAGCCGCGTCGAAGTTCTACACCAACCCCCTGTGGCCTCTGTCACAGGCGCCGAGCATGCAGCGGGTTTCGGCCAGCTACGAGCTGATGCACCGCCTGCTCAAGAGCTACGAGAAGCCTCAGTTCGGCATTTCCTCGGTGCGCATCGGCGAGCGCGACGTGGCGGTGCAGGAGCAGGTGGCCATCGACAAGCCCTTCTGCCGCCTGCTGCGCTTCAAGCGCTACAGCGACGACCACGAGGTGCTGCGGCAACTCAAGAGCCATCCGACGGTCCTCGTCGTGGCGCCGCTGTCGGGCCACCACGCGACCCTGCTGCGCGACACCGTGCGCACCTTGCTGCGCGACCACAAGGTCTACCTCACCGACTGGGTCGACGCCCGCATGGTGCCCATCGAGCACGGGACTTTCCCGCTGGACGACTACGTGGCCTACGTGCAGGAGTTCGTTCGCTACATCGGCCCGGACGTGCATGTCATCTCGGTCTGCCAGCCGACGGTCCCGGTGCTCGGGGCGATCTCGCTGCTGGCCTCGGCCGGCGACGTCGCCCCGCGCACCATGGTGATGATGGGCGGCCCGATCGATGCGCGGCGCTCGCCGACCGCGGTGAACAACCTGGCGACGACCAAGAGCCTGAAGTGGTTCGAGTCCAACGTGATCTACCGCGTCCCGGTCAACTACCCCGGCGCGGGGCGCCGCGTCTACCCCGGGTTCCTGCAGCACACCGGCTTCATGGCGATGAACCCGGACCGCCACATGCAGTCGCACTACGACTTCTTCCTGCACCTGGTGCGGGGCGACGACGGCGACGCCGATGCCCATCGGCGCTTCTACGACGAGTACAACGCGGTGCTCGACATGGACGCCGACTACTACCTGGACACCATCCGCACGGTGTTCCAGGAGTTCGCGCTGGTGCAGGGCAGCTGGCGGGTCGCCGGCGAGCCGGTGCGGCCGCAGGACATCCACGAATCGGCGCTGTTGACCGTGGAGGGCGAGCTCGACGACATCTCCGGTGCCGGGCAGACGCAGGCCGCGCACGACCTGTGCACCTCGATCCCGGCCGAGCGCCGGTCCCACTACATGGTTCCCGGGGCCGGGCATTACGGCATCTTCTCCGGCAGGCGCTGGCGCGAACTGGTCTACCCCAGGGTGCGCGAGTTCATCGCCCGCCATCGCCAGCCCGAGCAGCTCGCCGAGCCGGTGGTGGCGCACCGTCGACGCAGCGCCTGAGGGGCGCGCGCGCCGGCCCCCTTCCCCTCCCCCCCCTCCCCCCGGCCCGTCCC
>JAKBBQ010000209.1:0-5479 GCA_021808405.1 Pseudomonadota bacterium
CCCCCCCAGGCCCGCAGGCGCCCCCTCGGGGGGACGGAGCCGGGGCCGCCCCCGGCGACGAAGGGGGCCCTCCCCGGAGGTCCCAGCCCCACCGCCGCCTGACAGCCCACGCCACCGCACCCCCTGCGCTGCTCAGAGCCGACCGGCCGCAGGGCCGCCCCAAGGCCGCAGGCGTCCCCCTCGGGGGGACGGAGCCGGGGCCGCCCCCGGCGACGAAGGGGGCCCTCACATCCCCCCGAAATCCGGCTTGCGCTTTTCCAGGAAGGCGCGGAACGCCTCCTTGGCGGCGGGCCCCTGCAGCATGCGGGCGAACTGCCAGGCCTCGTCGGCGATCGCCGCCTGCACCGCCTCGCGCTGGCCCTTGCGCAGCAGCTCCTTGGTCGACACCAGCGACGCCGAGGGCTTGGCCGCCAGCTTGCGCGCCTGCGCCTGGGCGTAGTCCAGCAGTTGCTCGGGCGGCAGCACGCGGTTGACCAGGCCCATCGCCAAGGCGTCGTCGGCCGCGAAGGGCTCGCCGAAATACAGCATCTCGGCGGCCAGCGCGGGCCCGACCCGCAGCGGCAGCAGCAGGCTGGAGCCGGCCTCGGGCGACAGGCCGAGGTTGACGAAGGGCAGCGAGAACAACGCGTTGTCGCCGCAATACACGAGGTCGCAGTGCAGCAGCATGGTGGTGCCGATTCCCACCGCCGGGCCGCCCACCGCGGCCAGCACCGGCTTGGGGAAATCGGCCAGGGTGCGCAGGAAGTGGAACACCGGGGTGTCCAGCCCGTCGGGCGGACGCTGCAGGAACTCGCTGACGTCGTTTCCCGAGCTGAACAGGTCCTGCCGGCCCTGCAGCACCACCACCCGCACCGCGTCGTCGCCGGCCGCCTGCTGCAGTTCCTCGTGCAGGGTCGCGTACATCGCCTGCGTCAAGGCGTTCTTCTTGTCCGCCCGGTTGAAGGTCAGCGTGAGCACGCCGGCTTCGCGCAGCGCAAGGATCGGGTTCATCATCGGCACCATGTAGACGACAGGGGAACAGCCGGCCCGGGCCGCGGCCCGGAGCCGGGTCTCAGACTCGCTCGAAGATGCCTGCCGCGCCCTGCCCGGTTCCCACGCACATGGTCACCATGCCGTAGCGCAGCTGGCGCCGACGCATGCCGTAGATCGCGGTGCAGGCGCGGATCGCCCCGGTCGCGCCCAGCGGATGGCCGAGGGCGATCGCCCCGCCCAGGGGGTTGACCCGCGCCGCATCGAGCCCGCAGGTGTCGATGACGGCCAGCGACTGCGCCGCGAATGCCTCGTTGAGCTCGATCCAGCCGAGGTCGCCCAGCTGCAGGCCGGCCAGCTTGAGCGCCGCCGGGATCGCTTCGATGGGGCCGATGCCCATGATTTCCGGCGGCACGCCGCGCGACGCGAAGGAGACGAAGCGCGCCAGCGGCTGCAGCCCGAAGCGCCGCACCGCGGCCTCCGAGGCGAGGATCAGCGCGCCGGCGCCGTCGGAGGTCTGCGAGCTGTTGCCTGCGGTCACGCTGCCCAGCCCGGTGGCCTTGCCGGTGGGATCCTTCGGCGCCGCGAACACCGGGCGCAGCTTGGCCAGCGCCTGCAGCGAGGTGTCGGCGCGCGGGCCCTCGTCGACCTCCACCCTGCGCCGGGTCTCGCGCACCGCGCCGTGCTCCAGGTCGGCGCCGCGGTCCACCGCCTCGATGGGCGCGATCTCGTCGGCGAACTCGCCGGCGGCGATCGCGGCCAGCGCGCGCTGGTGCGATTGCAGCGCGAACTCGTCCTGGCGGTCGCGGCCGACCTTCCAGCGCTGGGCGACCTTTTCCGCGGTCAGTCCCATGCCGTAGGCGATGCCGATGTTCTCGTCACGATCGAAGATCCGCGGGTTGAACGAGGGCTTGTGGCCGGTCATCGGCACCATGCTCATGCTCTCGGCGCCGCCGGCCAGCACGACCTCGGCCTCGCCGACGCGGATGCGGTCGGCGGCCATCTGGATGGCCGTCAGCCCCGACGCGCAGAAACGGTTGACGGTGACGCCGCCGACGCTGTCGGGCAGCCCCGCCAGCAGCGCCGCGCTGCGCGCCATGTTCAGCCCCTGCTCGGCCTCGGGCATCGCGCAGCCGATCACCGCGTCCTCGATGGCCTTGGGGTCGAGCCCCGGCACCTGCGCGAGCGCGGCCTGGATGGCATGGATCAGCAGGTCGTCGGGTCGCATGTTGCGGAACACGCCGCGGTGCGACCTGCCGATCGGGGTGCGTGCAGCGGCGACGATGTAGGCGTCCTGGACTTGTTTGGACATGTGGGTCTCCGGGATTCGGGATTCGATCGAGGTCTCAGTTGCGCACCGGCTTTCCGCCCTGCAGCAGGCTCATGATGCGTTCCTGGGTCTTCGGGTGCTCCAGCAGCCTGCAGAAGCGCTCGCGCTCCAGGCGCATCAACCAGGCCTCGTCGACCAGCGTCGCGGAGTCGACGTCGCCGCCGCACACCACCTCGGCGATCATCTGCCCGAGCAGGTAGTCGTGGGCGGTGATCTGGGCGCCGTCGCGCATGTTGGCCAACTGGCCGCGGATGGTCGCCGCCGCGCTGCGCCCGGCCACCGGGAAGCGCGCCGGCAGCGGCGGACGCCAGCCGCTCTCGGCCAGCGCGCGCGCCTGCGCGATGGCCACGAACAGCAACTCGTCCTTGTGCATCACGATCACGTCGTCGTCGCGCAGATAGCCCATGCGCCGCGCCTCGATCGCCGACTTGGACACCGCCGCGGTCGCGGGCTGCATGTACAGCCCCTTGAGGAAGGTCATCGGGTCGGCGTCGGCGCCGGCCGCCTGCGCCAGCTCGGCAGCGCGCCGCGCCAGGTAGCACAGCCCGCCGCCGCCGGGGATCAGCCCGACCCCCACCTCGACCAGGCCGATGTAGCTCTCCAGCGCGGCGACGCGACGCGCCGCGTGCACCGCCAGCTCGCAGCCCCCGCCCAGCGCCATGCCGCGGATCGCCGCCACCACCGGGACCTGGGCGTAGCGCAGCCTGAGCATCAGGTCCTGCAGCCGCTTCTCCTCCGGCTCGATCGCCTTCGCTCCGCCGCTCATGAAGGCCGGCAGCATGGCCTGCAGGTCGGCTCCGGCGCTGAAGGGCTCGCCGGTCTGCCACACCACCAGCCCGCGATGGCCCGACTCGGCGAGGTCGACGGCGCGCCGCAGCCCGTCGACCACGCCCGGGCCGAGGGTGTTCATCTTGGTCTTGAAACTGGCCACCAGCACCTCGTCGGCGCCAGGCGCGGTCCACAGCCGGATCGATTCGTCCTCGAACACCGTGGTGCCCGAGCGAGCCGGGTCGGGTGCCGCCTCGCCGAGCACGCTCTGGCCGAACAGCTGGCGGGCCATCACCGGCAACTGCCGGCGCGGCTTGTAGCAACCCTGCGCCGCCGACCACGAGCCGGCCGGGGTATGCACGGCGTCGATGTCGTGCACCCACTGCGGCAGCGGGGTCGCGCACAGCGCCTTGCCGGCCGCGATGTCCTCGGCGATCCAGCCGGCGATGCGCTTCCAGCCTGCCGCCTGCCAGGTCTCGAAAGGCCCTTCGTTCCAGCCGAAGCCCCAGCGGATCGCCAGGTCGAGGTCGCGCGCGTTGTCGGCCACCTCGGCCAGGTGCAGCGCGATGTAGTGCCAGACGTCGCGGAACACGCTCCACAGGAAGCCGGCCTGGGGATGGGTGGAATTGCGCAGCAGCTCGAAGCGCTCGGCGGCGGGCTTCTTCAGCATGCGAGCGACCAGCTCCTCGGCCTTGCCGCCGCCGGGAACGTACTCGCCGCTGGCCGGATCCAGCCGCAGGATGTCCTTGCCGACCTTCTTGTAGAAGCCCGCCCCGCTCTTCTGGCCGAGCGCGCCGGCCTCGACCAGCCCGGCCAGCACCGCAGGCGTCTGGTAGAGCGCCGCGAACGGGTCCTTGTCCTGCGGCAGGTTGTCGCGCATGGTGCCGATGACATGCGCCATGGTGTCCAGCCCGACCACGTCGGCGGTGCGGAAGGTCGCGCTCTTGGCGCGCCCGAGCTTGGAGCCGGTGAGGTCGTCGACCACGTCGAAACTCAGGCCGAAGCGATCGGCCTCGTGCATCACCGCGAGGATGGAGAACACGCCGACGCGGTTGGCGACGAAGTTCGGGGTGTCCAGCGCCCGCACCACGCTCTTGCCCAGGGTGCTGGTGAGGAAGGTCTCCAGACGGTCGAGCACCTCGGGCCGGGTCTGCGCGGTGGGGATGAGTTCGACCAGCGGCATGTAGCGCGGCGGGTTGAAGAAGTGCACCCCGCAGAAGCGGGCGCGCAGGTCCCCCGCGAAGCCCTCGCCCAGGCGGCTGATCGACAGCCCCGAGGTATTGGTCGCGAACAGCGCGTGGGGCGCCAGATGGGGGGTGACCTTGCGGTACAGGTCGTGCTTCCAGTCCATGCGCTCGGCGATCGCCTCGATCACCAGGTCGCAGCCGGCGAGCAGCGCCAGGTCGTCCTCGTAATTGGCGGTGCGCAGCAGCGCAGCCTCGTCGGCCAGGCCGAGCGGCGCGGGGCTGAGTTTCTTCAGGTTGGCCACCGCCTTGTCGGCGATGGCGTTCTTCGGTCCCTGACTGGACGGCAGGTCGAACAACACGACCGGCACGCGGGCATTGATGCAATGGGCGGCGATCTGCGCGCCCATGACGCCGGCGCCGAGCACGGCGACCTGGCGGATGGGAAAGTTCTGGCTCATGGTCTGGCTGCTGGGAAGGGTTGTGTCGAGGACGGGAAAGGGCTGCTGCAGGCTCGCCGGCTCAGCCGAACACCTCGTCGGTGTCCATCAGCACCGCGGCGCCGCTGCGCGCCTGGCGGATGGCCATCGCGGTCTCCGGCAGCAGGCGAGCGAAATAAAAGCGCGCGGTCTGCAGCTTGGCGCGGTAGAAGCCCGGTTCGTCGGTTCCGGCCGCGAGCCGCTGCTGCGCGACCTTGGCCATGCGGGCGAAAGCGTAGGCGTACACCAGGTGGCCGACCACCCGCAGGTAGGGCGTGGCCGCCGCGCCGACCTGCTCGCGATCGGTCATGGCCTTCATGCCCAGTTCCATGGTCAGCTTCTGCACCTTGTCGGCGATGTCGGCGAGCGGATTGACGAATTCCTGCATCGATTCGACCACGCCTTCGGCTTCCACGAAGTCCCTGATGATCTTTCCGAACTTCTTCAGCCGGGCGCCAGCATCCATCAGCACCTTGCGCCCGATCAGGTCCAGCGCCTGGATGGTGTTGGTTCCCTCGTAGATCAGGTTGATGCGGGCATCGCGCACGTACTGCTCCATTCCCCACTCGCGGATGTAGCCGTGGCCGCCGAACACCTGCAAGCATTCGTTGACCGCCTGGAAGCCATTGTCGGAGACAAAGGCCTTGACGATCGGAGTCAGCAGCGCGACCAGGTCCTGCGCATCCTTGCGCGACGCCGCGTCGGGATGCTGGTGCGCCTGGTCGAGCAGCAGCGCCACCCAATAGGCG
>JAKBBQ010000209.1:5489-6353 GCA_021808405.1 Pseudomonadota bacterium
CGGCCCAGGCGCGCGCGGTCAGCAGCATGCGGCGCACGTCGGGGTGCACGAGGATCGGGTCGGCCGGTTGCTGCGGCGCCTTGGGCCCGGTGAGCGAACGCATCTGCAGGCGGTCGCGGGCGTAGGCCAGCGCATTCTGGTAGGCCGCCTCGGTCAACCCCAGCGACTGCATGCCCACCCCCAGGCGGGCGCCGTTCATCATCACGAACATCGCCGCGAGGCCCTTGTTGGGCTCGCCGACCAGCCAGCCCCTGGCCCCTTCGAGGGTCATCTGGCAGGTGGCGTTGCCGTGGATGCCCATCTTGTGCTCGATTCCCGAGCAGAAGATGGCGTTGCGCTCCCCCGGCTTGTGCTGGGCGTCGGGCAGGAACTTGGGCACGACGAACAGCGAAATGCCCTTCGATCCCTCGGGGGCATCCGGCAGTTTGGCGAGCACCATATGGATGATGTTCGGCGCGAGGTCGTGCTCCCCGCTGGAGATGAATATCTTCTGCCCGGAAAGCAGATACGAGCCGTCGTCCTGCTGCAGCGCCCTGGTGCGGATCAGGCCCAGGTCGGTGCCGCAATGCGCCTCCGTCAGGCACATGGTGCCGGTCCATTCGCCACTGGCCAGGTGCGGCAGGTAGAGGTCCCTTTGCTGCTGGCTGCCGTGCGCTCCCAGCAGTTCCATCACTCCCTGGGTCAGCCCGGGATACATGGTCCAGGCCTGGTTAGCAGCGTTCTGCATTTCCTGCACCGCGCTGCCGACCAGATGGGGCAGGCCCTGGCCGCCGTAGGCCGCGTCGGCGGTCAGCAGCGGCCAGCCCGCCTCGACGTACTGCTGCCAGGCCTGGCGGTACCCTGCGGGAGTCGCGACCTCGTGGG
>JAKBBQ010000210.1 GCA_021808405.1 Pseudomonadota bacterium
CTTTTCCGGCGGCACCGCCGGGCTGTCGATCGGCCATGTCTCGCCCGAGGCGGCCGCCGGCGGGGCGATCGGCCTGGTGCGCGACGGCGACCGCATCCGCATCGACATCCCGGCGCGGCGCATCGAGGTCCTGCTCGACGAGGCCGAACTCGCGCGCCGCCGCGGCGAGCAGGACGCGCGGGGCTGGAAGCCGGCGCAGCCGCGCGCGCGCGCGGTGTCGACCGCGCTGAAGGCCTACGCGCTGCTGGCCACCAGCGCCGACAAGGGCGCGGTGCGCGACCTGTCGCGCTACGAGGACTGACGGGCCTCGGGGCACCTGCCCGGCCGGCGGACCGCGCAGCTCCCGCCGGGCACCGGCGCTGCGCGCCACGCCTGCGGGCAAGTCCCGATCCCGCGACGCGGCGACGCGTCCTATGCTCGCCCCGGTATCTTGATTCGTGCATAGGACCATGCTCGCAACCCCGACCATCGACCTCGCCGGCGGCCAGCCCCCGACCCTGCAGCAGGTGCGCAGGACATCCCGGCGACTGCTGCTGGCCATCGCCGGCTCGTTCGCGGTCGTCGCCTACCTGGTCAGCAGCGCCCTGATCGCCCTCGGCGAGGCGCATATGAGCACCCGCGCAGCCGACCTGGGCACCACGGGCCCGCAGGGCTATGCCGCCGATGCGCTGCAGATCGCCATCGTGCTGGTGGCCGCCTACCTGCTGTACCGCTCGCTGATGGGCTACCTGGACCTGTGCATCTGCGAGGACTCCAAGGTCTGCAGGGTGGTCTACGCGGTGTGCCGCGCCAACCCCCAGGCCGATCGCTACCGCCAGGCCGTGGTGAGGCAGGCCAGGGGATTCCTGACCGCCGAGATCGACGCGTTCTACGCGCTGAGCTCCCCCGAAGTCTGGGCGCGCAGCTGGCCCGAGGACCTGCGCGACCAGGTTCGCTCTCCCAGCCCGCTGGCCGGCGGCGCCGCCTGAGGCGCGACGCGACGCGCGGCCGCGAGCGGCCGCGCCTTCCTTGCGCTGGCTCAAGTTGGCCGCCTTCGGCGGCCGCAGCCGCCGGGAAATTGCCTTTCGTCAACTCTGTGCCGCGCGTGGCGCGCAACATGGCCTTCCATTCGTCTGGCCTTCGCAGGAGACAGGACGGCCATGCATCCCGACCCATTGCCGCCGCGGCAACGCAGCGGTGCAAGCCACGCGCCGCTGGCGCTCGCCGCGCTGTTGTGGGCTCTGTGTACCGTCGGCGGCGCGGCCGGCGCGAGTCCGGCAGCGCCGCCGACCCCCGCTGGCAGCCGCACCTGGCATGTCGTCGTGCCGCAAGTGCAGCAGGGCGCGGTAGGCAGGCAGATCCCTCAGGACCACAGCCGCTACGCCCAGCTGCAGGGCCCTTTCACCTCGCCCGAGCAGGTGACCAGGGCCTGCCTGGCCTGCCATACCGACGCGGCGCGCCAGGTGATGGCGTCGATCCACTGGACGTGGAAGGCCTGGGACCCGAAGACCCGGCAGTTCGTCGGCAAGAACCACGTCTACAACAATTTCTGCGTCAGCCCGATCAGCAACGAACAGTTCTGCACCGTCTGCCACGCCGGCTACGGCAGCACCGACCCGAACCACTTCGTCCCCTTCGCCAGCCGATCGCAGGACCATGTCGACTGCCTGGTCTGCCATGACCAGACGGGCAAGTACCACAAGATCCCCTTCATCGGCGGCAACCCGGCGATGACCACCATCGCGGTCCGTCCGGGCTGCGGCGAGGTCTACGGCACCGACCGGCCCTATGTGCTGCCGGAGAACCTGGCGGCCATCGCGCGGCACGTCGGCCCGCCGACGCGCGCGACCTGCGGTGCCTGCCACTTCTACGGCGGCGGTGGCGACGGGGTCAAGCACGGCGACCTCGACAGCTCGATGGCGGCGCCGTCGCGCGCCGAGGACGTGCACATGTCGCCCAGGGGCCTGGACTTCAGCTGCCAGCAGTGCCACGCGACAGCCAACCACAGGATCAGCGGATCGCGCTACCTGACCGACGTCGGGACCTTCGACAGCGGCTACCAGCGCGGCGGGCAGCACAACGGCCAGGCCGCCAGCTGCGTGTCCTGCCACGGCAGCGCGCCCCACCGGGGCGCGGGCGTGGCCGAGCGCATCGAGGCGGCGACGCTGAACATGCACACCCGCGACGTCGCCTGCGAGAGCTGCCACATCCCGGAGTTCGCGCGCGGCGGCCTGCCGACCAAGATGCGCTGGAACTACGCCACCGCCGGCAAGCTCGCCCCCAACGGCTCGCCGCTGGTGATCAACGACAGCAAGGGCTGGAACACCTACTGGGGCGTGAAGGGCAGCTTCGAGTGGGCGACCGACGTGGTGCCGACCTACCGCTGGTTCGACGGGACCGAGCGCTGGATGACCATCGGCAGCAAGGTCGCGGACTTCGAGAACCGCGAGGGGGTCGTGCAGATCAATGCGATCCAGGGCAGCCCGGACGACGGCCGATCGAAGATCTTTCCGTTCAAGATCATGCGCACCAACCAGCCCTACGACAGCCGCAGCGGAATCCTCGCGGTGTTCCATTCCTTCGGCTTCGACCAGGCCGCCTACACCATGGGCTACGACTGGCAGACGGCGATCGCCGCCGGGATGAAGGCCGCGCACCTGCCGTATTCGGGCCACTACGCCTTCGTGAACACCGAAATGTACTGGCCGATCGAGCACATGGTGGCGCCGGCCGACGCCGCGCTGAGCTGCTCGCAATGCCATGCGGCGCAAGGCCGGCTGCAGCAGGTCGACGGGGTGTACATGCCGCGCCGGGCGCGCGACCACAACCGCTGGATCGAGACCGTCGGATGGCTGGCGGCCGCGCTGGCGCTGGCCGGCGTGGCGCTGCACGGCCTGCTGCGGCTGGTCTTGTGGCTGCGCCGCCGTCATTGAGAGGAGCCCGCGATGTCCGCCCGCCGCGTCTACCTGTACACCCGCTTCGAGCGCTTCTGGCACTGGACCCAGGCGGTGCTGGTCATCACCCTGCTCTACAGCGGATTCGACATCCACGGCTCGCTGCGCGGCCTGGATTTCGAGCATGCGCTGCTGCTGCATGAATACGCGGCGTGGCTGCTGATGGCGCTGTGGGCCTTCGCGATCTTCTGGCATTTCACGACCGGAGCCTGGAAGAACTACATCCCCGACCTGCGCTGGCGCAGCCTGTGGCCGATGATCCGCTACTACGCCTGGGGCCTGTTCCTGGGCGAGCAGCACCCCTATCGCAAGCAGGCATTCCGCAAGCACAACCCGCTGCAGCGACTGGCCTACCTATGGCTGAAGCTGCTGATCAACCCGCTGCTGTGGTTCAGCGGACTGCTGCTGCTGGGGTTCAGCTACGACTGGCTGCGCCTGTCGCCGCTGCGCCTGCAGCTGGCGTGGGTGGCGCTGACCCATACCGCGGCCGCCTACATGATGCTGGTGTTCTTCATCGCCCATGCCTACCTGGCCACGACCTCGCATCCGCCCACCGCGTACATCCGCGCGATGATCACCGGCTGGGACGAGGAGCCGCAGGCGGCGCCGGGCGAAGGCCATTGAAGGGCGGCGGCCCGGCACGACGAGGGAGCATGCGATGGCGAGTTCGGTGGTTGCACGCGGGCTGCGGCGCGGCCTGCAACGCGCCGCGCTGGGCGCGGCGATGCTGGGGCTGGGCTGCGGCGACCCGGCCGGCGCCGCGCAGCCCGCGCTGAACCTGCAGAGCGCGTCGGTCACCGACCTGCCGGGGCCGGCCTCGCGCACGCGCATCGACTGGCACGTCGGAGTGAACGCGATGCGCATGCGCCACGGCGCGGTCCTGCTCGACTCGGCGGTGCTGCTCAAGGTGTATGTCTACGCCTACTCCGGGCAGCCGGTCGACTACACCGCGATCCTCACCGCCAACACCCAGATGATCCGCCCGCCGGCCCCGGTGGTCGCCAGCGCGAGCGAGCGCCGCGGCATCGACGCGATGATCGCCTTCGCGAAGGCGCATCCCAGGCTGCTGATCCGCGTGGGCGACATCGCGCTCGACCCCTATGTGGCGGCCGCGGGCTACTACCCGATCGACAACCGGCTGTTCATCGGCCGGGCCGGCTACTACTTCGACAACTCGCCCTACCACTATGTCTACGCGCATCCGCTGGCGTGGCGCCACCTGCGCTGTGGCGACGCGGCGGTGAGGCGCTCGATCGACGGCGCCATCGCAGGCTATGTGCACTTCCGCATGGACATCGATGCCAGCGTGCTGGGCGCCTCCCGGGCCACCCAGGCGCTGCAGTTGCGGGTCGACAGGGTGCGCCTGCTCGACCACGCGGGCCGGGTGCTCATCGACCAAGGGTCGCAGGGCGCGCGGCCGCCAGCCGGCGGCCCCGGCCACGCCTCCTGAAATCGCCAACGGGCAGCGGATGCGAGGCTAGAATCAGGAATTGCGCACATTTCGATTCCTCAGGACTCCCCAGCCCAGCACCTGCCGCGATGAAGACCGCCCACGACCTAGTCACCGCCGCCAAGTCCCGCATCCGGGAAGTCCCCCTCGAACGCGCGGAGCAGACGGTGCGCGAAGCCGACCTGGTGCTCGACGTGCGCGAGGCCGACGAGTATGCGGCCGGCCACCTGCCCGGTGCGGTGCTGGTGCCGCGCGGCCTGCTGGAGTTCAAGCTCAGCAGCACACCGGAACTCGGAGCGCGCGACCGCAAGGTGGTGGTGTACTGCAAGAGCGGCGGCCGCTCGGCGCTGGCCGCGCTGGCGATGCAGGACATGGGCTACCTGGACGTGTGGTCGCTGGCGGTCGGCTTCGACGGCTGGGCGGCGGCCGGGCTGCCGGTGAACAAGCCCGAGCAGCCGACCTACGACTGAGCGCGGTCCCGGCGCGTTCAGCCGACGGCCGCCAGGCGCGACGCGCCCGGAGCGCGCTGGTAGTCCTCGCGCACCCGCTCGGCCAGCCAATGGGTGAGCTGGCGCATCGCCTGCAGGCGGACATGCTCGTAGGGCGAGTGGTGGATCCGCTCGTGCCAGTCCAGCACCTCGGCCTCGCCGACCCGGCGCTCGCGCAGGAAGCGGGTCATCGGGCAGCGCTCGAGCATGCCGGGGTGGCGCAGATGCATGTTGTCGTGCAGCAACAACCACTGGTAGGCCAGCGCCCCGACCCAGCTGTGCAATTCGGCACCGTCGCAGCCGCGGAATCGCTCGCCGCCGACCCACGCCGACAAAGCCTCGGCCGGCATCGGCCGCGCCAGTCCGTAGCCCTGGCCGAGCTGGCAACCGAGCAGGCAGACAGCCTCGATCAGCCCCGCGTCCTCCAGCCCCTCGGCCACCACCTCGCGCTCGAAATCCTGGCCGATCTGCACGGTCGAGCGGATCAGGCTCAGCGCCTTGAGCGGGTTGGCGCTCAGCTCCTTGACGATGCCCTGGTCGATCTTGATGACATTGAAGGGCAACTCGGCCAGGCGCTGCAGGCTGCTGAAGCCCGAGCCCAGGTCGTCCATCGCGATGCGCACGCCCAGCGCGGACAGGCGGGCGATCGCGGCGTCGGCCAGCGCGGTCTGCAGCGGCTGGCATTCCAGCAGTTCCAGCGTCAGGTGCCCGGGCGCCACCCCGGTGTCACGCAGCGCCGCGCCGATCCATAGCGGGCAATCGGGGTGGATCAGCGACGCCGGCGCCAGGTTGACCGTCACCCCGATGTCCAGGCCGTCGCGCTGCCATGGCCGCAACTGCGCCAGCGCCTGGGCCAGCCCCTGGCGCAGCAGCAGATGCAGGTCGGTGTTTCCCAACGCCGGCAGGAATTCCGCCGGCTGCAGGTAGGTACCGTCGCCGCGCAGCAGCCGCGCCAGCGCCTCGACCTTGCGCAACTCGCCGCTGCGCAGATCGACGATCGGCTGCACGAACATGCGCAGCGCCCCGGCGTGCAGCAGTTCGCGCACCCTCAGCTTGTGCTCGACTCCGATCACCGGGGCCTGGGCGGTCATCGAGCGCAGCATCTGGTCCCAGCGGTTCTGCAACGAGGTCCGCCACAGTTGCATCCAGCTCGAGGCGAACTGGTGGGGATAACCGCCGAACACCATCAGCACCGCGTGGATCTCGTCGTCGCGATGCACAGGCACCGCCAGCGCGCTGCACACCTGGAAGTCGGCCATCAGATGCTGCCACGGCCGGGTGCGCGGATCGAGCGCGTAGGCGGTGCTGTGCTGCGCCTGCTCGCTCATCCAGGTCATCGCCACCAGCCCCTGGCCGCGGGCGTGGCCGGGGTCGACCATGGGATGCAGTTCGCGCGCGGCGAAGGCCTCGATCAGCTCGCGGGCGATCGCGCCCGAAGCCTGTTCGATGAGGAAGCGGCTGCC
>JAKBBQ010000211.1 GCA_021808405.1 Pseudomonadota bacterium
CGCGTGGCTGCCCCTGCTGCAGCTGGCGCGCGGCGCGGGCATGATTCATCTGTCCGCCACGGGGCACAGTTCGCGTCTCATACTGGTGTACGCGCTGGGCGCCGCCTTCGTTGTCGCGAGCACCACCTGGCTGGTCGCACACCAGGGCCTGCAGGGTGCCATCGTGGCCCTGTATGCGGGAGAGGTGTTCACGATCGCGCTGCAGTGGCTGGTGTACCGCTCGCCCCGCAACGTCTGAGGCCGCCCCGCGAACGCGGCTGCGCCCTCAGCGCTGCGCGTGCCTCGAACTCGTTTCGCTGAGCAGCGCAGCCCAGGCCGCCACGGATTTCTGTATCGTGAAATCCGCGGCGCGCCGCCGCAGCGCAAACGCATCGGAACTGGCCTCGCCGCGAAGCACCCGGGCGATCGCTGCGCCCAGATCGCGGCGCGCGACCAGCACGCCGACACGCCCGTCGAGCAGGATTTCGCGAGGACCGTAAGGACAATCGACGGCCACCACCTGCAACCCCGCCGCCATCGCTTCCACGAGAGCGTTGCCGAATCCTTCGAATCGAGACGCCATCACGAACAAACCATAGTTGCGCAGCACGTCCAGGGGCTGCGCCGCGACCCCGCGCAGGCGCACGCGTTGCTCGAGTCCGTGCTCGTGGATGCGACGACGCAAGGCTGCGCGTTCGCTGCCGTCGCCCCAGATGTCCAGGCTCCAGTTCAGGCCCCGGTCCAGGCGCGCCAGCGCGTCGATCAGGAGGTCGTGACCCTTTTCCGGCGCCAGGCGGCCTATCGAAACCATGCGCGACACCGACGGCGCATCCGAGGCCCGCGGGTCGAACCGCAGCCAGGCCCCATCGACCACCGGATTGTGGATCAGCGCAAGGCGACGCGGCTGTCGCCGATAGAGGGCCCTGATCTCCTGCTCGATTCCTGCGGAGACGGCAACGACGGCATCGGCACGCGCGTAGACCGGGGAGGCCCCCAGCTTGTACAGATGATGGCGAAGCCGGGTCCATGGATCGCTTGCTGCGCCTCGCACAACATGCACGTTGTGCACGCCGTGCACCAGCACCGCGTCGACCCCGCTCAGACGCAACGCGAGCACACTGAGCAGGCCCACGTCGGCGAAAGCCGTCACCACGTGCGTCGGGCGCCACGTGCGCAGTACGTTGACCAGCGCGGGAACGAAACTGGCGAGGCTGCCCGAGCCAAGCTTGTGCACCTCGAAGCGCTGCGCCGCCTCCCGCGTCAGGCCGCCGTCGGCCCGACGCAGCGCAAACGCGCAGGCCATGCCGCGATCGGCCAGGCCCCGCGCGAGCTGCAGGCTCACGCGTTCCACGCCGCCGAACACAAGGCGCGGCAGCACCCACAGCACGCGCGCGTGGGTGGGCTGCATCACGACACTCCGGCAGGACCTTGCGGTCCGGCATCGCCGTCCGGGCACAGCCCCAGCGCCACAGCCGCCTGCGCGGCGATCGCCTGCCAGTTCATCTGCGGCGGGGACCCCACCACCAGCGGGTCGCGCAACTGCGAGTCGATGCTTCGCGCCAGCGATGCCGGATCGGAGGGTTCGGCCAGGCGGGTCTCGAGTTGCCCCGCCTGCAGGGGAAAATTGCTCAGCAGGTTCGCCGTCCGGGTCGCCGCGATGGGCCTGGCGCAGGCCAGGTACTCGGCGATCTTGCACGAAGAGGCCATGTCCAGGTAGGGCGTCGAACGATATGGAAGGGCGAGCACGTCGCAGCAGCCCAGCGCGAGCGCGACGCGTTGCGGCGGCAGGTTTCCAAGGTAGCGTACCCAGGGCCGCTGCAGATCGAGTCCTTCGCGCGCAGCTCCGGCCACCAGGAGTTCGATCTCGCGTCCGTCGCGCCGCAGCCGATCGATCGCCCCGAGCAGATCGTCGATTCCGCGATCGGGATCCAGGCTGCCCACGTACCCGACGAGCCGGGCCTGGGTGTCAAGCCCGAACTCGGCGCGGCAGGCGTCGCGCTCGCGCGGGAAGAAGCGCTCCGGGTCGATTCCGTTCGGAACGATCACGCTGCGCGCGGCGGCCGGATCGCACTGCGTGGCCAGCGCCCGGCTCGCGAACAGCAGGTGGTCGGCGTGCGCGAGCAGGAATGCCCAGAGATCGAAGCCAGGCCATGAGCGGTACCCTCGGAACAGGTCATAGCGGTCATAGACGTCGAAGGCGAACCGCGCTCCCAGCATGCGCGCGAGCAGCCAGCCGAGCAAGCCGATGTAGCAATCACCGCTGGCCACCACGTGCGTGGGACGCCGCGACCTGGTGGCCACGAGTTGCGCGAGCAGCGCTCGCAGGAAGCCGGCGCCGGGAACCGGAGTGCTCAGCACAGGCAAGGAGCCGTCATGGTCGGTTCGTGACTCGCGCCCGTGATAGTCGATCAACCACAGCTGCGCCGCGATATGCATGCCGGCCCAGCGCGACGGCAACTCGAAGATGCGCCCGTAACGCTCCAGCAGCGCGTCTCGGTTGGTGTAGTACCTCTTGCCGATGAACAGCACGCGCGGCTGGCGCTGCGGCGCGGTGCTCACCATGAGCTCCGGCCGTGTCCGGGCGCCGCCGGCGCCTTGCGGATCACGCAGATCAGCGTCGGAATGAGCCCTTGCAGCCGCCACAGCAGCGCATCCGGCAGCCACGCCGCGAGCCGCGCCTGCAGGCCCTTCGCACCTTCGATGGAGAGGGTCTCGCGCAGCGCCTGCACCTCGACGTGGCGCCCGGCCAGCCCGGCCTGCGCGAGCAGCGCGTCGAGTTCGCGCAGGCTCAGGGGTTCGCAGTCGTAGTGGCTGCCGCGCCCGGCCAGCCGCAGGTACGGCGAGCGCAGGCGTCGCGGCAGCCAGCTCAGGAAGGCCAGCCGGTAATGCGGCTCGACGAGCATCCAGCGGTTGGGCACGGCCAGGTACGCGACTCCGTCGTCGGCCAGCACGCGGCGCAGTTCGAGCAGGTGCGCCAGTTGTGCCCTGCGCTCGCCGACATGCTCGATGACGTGGTTGCTGAGCACGACGTCGAAGGATGCGTCGGCGAACGGCAGCGCGGTGTCCCGCACCTGATGGAACTCGTAGCTGTCGCGCACCGTGCGCAGATCGGCGACATCGACCGCGACGACGCGGCAGCGCAGTCCCGGATGGGTGGCGAAGTAATGCGCGATGCCGCCCGAGCCGGTACCGATCTCCAGCAGGCGCAGCGGTTCCTGCGCCGCCTGCAGCCCGAGCAGGCGCTCGATCTTGCGCCCCTTGTGCCGGCGCGACGCGAGGTCGAGCACGGCATGCGCCTGGCGCGACAGGTTCATCCACTCGCCTCGCCGTCGAGGCCGACGGCTCGCCGCACGCCGTCGCCGAAGCGCGGCCAGGCGAACACCTCGGCGAAACCCCGCACCCCGCCAGCGGGAAGCGGCCGCTGCAGCAGGCGCAGCACGGCGTCTGCGAAGGCTTCGCCGTCGCCGGGGCGCACCAGCGTTCCGCTGACTCCCTGGCCCACCGCATCGGCCACGCCGCCGCAGGCATAGGCGACGGTGGCCAGGCCGTGCGCCGCGGCCTCCACCGCGACCATGCCGAAGCCCTCCGGGTCATGCGGCAGATCACGGATCGGAAATACATGCAGGTCCGATGCGAAGTAGGCGTCGTGCAGCGAAGCGTCGTCGAGTCTGCCGAGCAGGCGAAGGCAGCCCCCGACTCCGGCCGCGCGCGCCGCGTCCAGGATGTCCTGCGCGCTTTGCGCGTGCCCGTACAGCGCGTTCGACGGAGCCTCCCCGACCACCGCCAGCACCACGTCGCGGTGGCGCTGCGCGATGCGCGGCAGCACCTCGGCGACGAATTCCCGCAGGCCCTTGCGCCCGGTCAGCCTCCCGACCGAAAGCAGCAGCGGCGAGTCCGCCGCGATGCCCTGCGCCTGGCGAAAGCGCGCCCGCGCCCCGGCATCCGCCGCGGGCAGCTCCGTTCCGGGATGGACGACGCGGATGCGGCCCGGCGCGATTCCGATGCCGCGCGCCAGCTGTGCGGT
Organism: Pseudomonadota bacterium; assembly: GCA_021808405.1. Taxonomy (GTDB): domain Bacteria; phylum Pseudomonadota; class Gammaproteobacteria; order Burkholderiales; family Burkholderiaceae_C; genus Thiomonas_A. The sequence goes on from JAKBBQ010000211.1 coordinate 4,004, forward strand.
GGCTGCGCTGTTGGCGATCACGCAGTCCATGCGCCGCAGCGCCGGGCGCCACAGCGCGCGGTACACCGGATGCGCGACACTGAGGTCCAGCCCGTGCACGTAGGCCGCTGTGCGCGCCCCGCAGGCGCGCGCCGCCCACCACGCCAGCGGCGCCGTCAGCCCGCTGCCCGCCAGCACGAGCTGCGGACGCCAGGCGAGGGCTTCGCGCCAGGCCAGCCACCAGGCGCGCGCGAGGAAGCTGCGCAGCGGGCGCAGCGCGGCCTCGCGCACCTCGATTCCGTGCGGGGCCCGCACGGCGGCGCCGCGCGGGCCGACCAGCCGCACATCGCAGCCGACGCGCAGTTCGTCGGCCATGTGCCAGTTCAGCCGCTCCATGCCTCCCAGCAACGGAGGAAAGTTGCGGGTGATGAACAGCACCCGCCGCCGGTCGTGGCCCTCAGCCATCGCGCCTGTATGTCAGGTTGGTGATCTGCTCCGAGATCAGTCCGATGAGGAACACGATGACCCCGGCGCTCAGCAGCAGCGCGCTCATGTTCGTGAAGCGTCCCTGCGCGTGGTAGGTGTAGAGGTACCAGCCCAGGCCGAGGGACAGGAATCCGGTGGCCACCGGGGCGAACAGCTTCAGCGGCGAATACAGCGTGGCGATCTTGAAGATGATCAGCAGGAAGCGCACGCCGTCGCGCAGCGGCCGGATGTGGCTGGTACCGATGCGCCGTGCCGCGCGGATCGGCACGTAGGCCACCGGGTAGGCGCTGCGGAAGAAGGCCATGGTGCTGGTGGTCGGATAGGAAAATCCGTTGGGCAGCAGGTGCACGAACTCGAGGAAACGCTCGGCGCGCGCGGCGCGGAAGCCGCTGGTCAGGTCGAGCACCGGGTGCCCCGTCATCCAGCTCGCCAGCCGGTTGTACAGGCGATTGGCCAGCCCGCGCCCGACGCTGGCCTGCGAGCCGCCGTCACGCGCCCCGACGACCATGTCGTAGCCCTCGTCCAGGCGCTCCAGCAGGCGCGCGATGTCGGCCGGGTCGTGCTGGCCGTCGGCGTCCATGAACACCAGCACGTCGCCGTCGGCGGCGCGTGCGCCGGCCTTCACCGCGGCGCCGTTGCCCATGCCGTAGGGCCGGCGCAGCACGTTGGCGCCGGCCTGCTCGGCGAGCAGGGCGGTCGAGTCGCTGGAGCCGTCGTCGACCACGATGACCTGCGCGCGCGGATGCAGCTCGAGCACCCGCCGCACGGTATCGCCTACCGCCCCCTGCTCGTTGCGCGCGGGAAGAATCACCGAAACCCGTGCCGGGCCCGCGGCGCCTTGGGTCTGGCGGATTCGCTGCTGGCTTTCCATCTACGGCCCCTCCCCGTCGGTGGTCGCGCCACGCGCGCGCGGCGCGCCCGGCTGTGGCATTAGCGTACGACGCGCTTCACGTGGAGCGCTCGGCGCGCCGCCGCGCGCAGCGATCTGCCGCCGTAGGGCGCGGCGCATGTGCAACTCGCTGTCGCGGTAGAAGCCGACATGGCGCAACCACAGCTGGTTCAGCGTTCCCATGCTCCAGCCGTGGATCCGCACCAGCGGCGACGGCACCGCATCGAGCAGGCGCAGAGCCAGGCGCGGATGGCCGGCGCCACCCAGTTCGGCCGCCAGGCGCAGCCGGACTCCCGGCGGCAGCCCCGGCAGTCGCAAGGCCCGCAGGTCCAGCGCGTAGGCCGTCGCGGCGTCGCCATGACCCAGCGCGATCAGCGCCTGCTCGTGCAACAACTCGCGGCGTACCTGCGGCGCCAGCGCCTGCGGGCTGCTCAAGGCCGCGGCCACCAGCTCGCCGCGCATGTCGGGGCCGAGCGCGGTGCATCCGGACAGCCCGTCGAGCAGGCGTTGCAGCTGGTACTGCACCACCCGGCTGCCGAGCTCGGCAGTGGCCGCCGCGCGCAGAAGCGCGGCGCGCAGCCCGGGCGGAGCGACGCCCTGGCTGCACGCCACGCCGGCGCGGTCGATCAGCAGCAACAGGCTGCGGGGGTGTTCGCGCAGGGCCGCATCGAGCAACGCGGCGGCCTGCGCCTGGTTGCCAACGCGGCTCCAGAAATTGGCAAGGTATTCCTGCGCACGCGGCGAATCCGGATGTTCGTGCGCCCACACCAGCGCCTGCTGGAAGGGCCTGCCCCACTCGGCGGCGCGGCGCGCGGTCTGCACCCCGAACAGCGCCAGCAGCACCAGCGCGCCGACGCCGACCCAGCGCCGCGACGGCCGGCACAGTGCCACCACCGCCCGCGGCTCCGCGCCGCGCTCGGGAA
>JAKBBQ010000212.1:0-415 GCA_021808405.1 Pseudomonadota bacterium
GCTTCTTCTTCTCCCTCGGACATTCCACCGTGGTATTCGTGCTGGCCTTGCTGGCTGCGCTGCTGGCCTCGCTGGTCGAGCATCGGTTGCCGGGATTGCAGGCGGCCGGGCAACTGATCGGCTCGCTGGTCTCGGGCCTGTTCCTGTGGCTGGTCGGGCTGCTGAACCTGGCGGTGCTGCTGGACATGCTGCAGTTGTGGCGCAGGCGCCATGCGGCGCACGACCATGCCCACCTGGAGCGGCTGCTGGAACGCCGGGGCCTGCTCAACCGGCTGTTCGGACGGCGCCTGAGTCGGCTGATCGACCGCAGCTGGAAGATGTATCCGGTGGGGCTGCTGTTCGGCCTGGGCTTCGACACCGCGTCGGAAGTCGCGCTGCTGGCACTGGCCGGCGGCGCGGCGGCCAGCCGCATCCC
>JAKBBQ010000212.1:425-6273 GCA_021808405.1 Pseudomonadota bacterium
TGCTTTCGCTGCCGATCCTGTTCACCGCCGGCATGTCGCTGATGGACACCGCCGACGGCGTGCTGATGACCCGTGCCTACGGCTGGGCCTTCTTCGACCCGGTGCGCCGGATCTTCTACAACCTGACCACGACCACCTTGTCGGTGACCGTGGCGCTGCTTGTAGGCACGATCGAACTGGCGCAGGTGCTGATCGGCGAACTGGGGCTGCACGGCGCGCTGGCCGATTCGCTGGCCGGACTGTCCTTCGGCACGCTGGGCTACCTGGTCGCCGGCCTGTTCCTGCTGGCCTGGGCCGGCTCCTACGCGGTGTGGCGCCTGCGCTCGAGGGAGAGCGTCAAGCCGCGGCCGTCTCGTGCGAGTGCAGCGCCAGGGTCGATGCCAGCAGCGCGGTGATCACCGCGCACACCGCCAGCGGCGCGATGCCGCTGAGCGATGAGCGGGTCCAGTCCCACAGCTGCCCGCTGAAAATCGACACCGCCATCGCCCAGCCGTAGCTGATGGTGAACATCCCCGCCGAGGTGCGCGGCACATCCTGCGCAGCGCACAGCAGCGAAGGCAGCGCCAGCGCGAGTACCAGCGTGATAGCGTTGGAAAAACCCAGCAGCGCGCACCACACCACGATGCCTTCACCCCGGGACAGCAGGATGCCCACCACGCTGATCAGCGAAAGCGACGCCGTCGCCACGTAGGCCCAGCGCCGCGTCGCCAGGCGCCCGGCCAGCGCCAGCATCAGGAACGAGGCCGGGATCTGGCTGAGATTCAGCGCGGTCAGCGCGCTCTCGATCAGCTCCGGGTGCCCGGCGGAGGTGGCGAAGTCGGGCAGGAAGGCATTGGCGACGAAATACATCGCGTTGACCCCGCCCAGCAGGAAGCCCAGGCGCCAGATCAGCGGGCTGCGCCAATCGGGGATCCACAGCCTGGGCTGCGAGGCCGGGCGCGGCGCCGACGCCAGGTGCCTGCCCAGCGCCAGCACCAGCACCGCGGTGGCGAGCACCGGAACCGACCACACGACGAAACCCGACTGCCAGCGGTTGCCCACCAGCGGCAGCACCAGGGGAGCGGTGAGCGAGGCGGCCAGCAGTTCGCCGACCAGCAGGCCGTTGGTGTAGACCGCGGTGGCGAATCCCACGCGCAGCGGGAAGCGCGCGCGCACCAGCGGCGGCAGCGCCGGTTGGCTGATCGACACGCCGGCCGCCATCAGCACCGTCGACAGGTACAGGAAGTCGACCTGCGGGACCGCGCCGCGCGCCGCCGACGCCGCGGCGTTGAGCAGCAGGCCGGCGATCAGCGTGGCGCCGATTCCGAAGCGCGCGACCAGGAAGGCGCCGGGAATGGCGGCCAGCGCGAACATCAGCGACGGCAGCGATGACAGCAGCCCGACCTGGCCCTCGCTCAAGCCCAGGCTTGCGTGCAGCAGCGGAAGCATCGGCGGCACCGCGAGGATGGTCAGGCGCAGGCAGGCGCCGAGCAGCCACAGCAGCACGTAGGCGATGGCGTCGCTGCGCGCCCGATCGGAAGTGGCGAGCTCGCTCAAGCCTTGCTCCGGTGACTCAGTCCACGGCGGCCAGCAGCGTCGCGCTGCAGCTGCCGAAGCCGATGCGCGCGGCGCCCGGGCGCTCGCAGGCGCCCTTCAGCGTGATGCAGTCGCCGTCGAGCAGGAAGCTGCGCTGCTCGCCATCCGGCAGCACGATGGGCTTGCGACCGCCCTGGCTGAGTTCGAGCAGCGAGCCCGCCTGCTGCGGCTCGGGGCCCGACAGCGTGCCGGTGCCCAGCAGGTCTCCCGGGCGCAGCGCGCAGCCGCCGACCGTGTGGTGCGCCACCATCTGCGCCACCGTCCAATAGGCTGCCTGCGCGAAGCCGGAGCGGCTGATGCAGTGCGCCGGCAGGCCGCGCTCGCGCATCGCCGCGGTCTGCAGCCAGACCTCGAGCTGCACGTCGAAGGCGCCCTGGTTGCGATTGGTGTCGCACTGCAGGTAGGGCAGGGGCTGCGGGTCGTCCGCCGGGCGCGCGAAGGGCGCGCGAAACGGCGCCAGCGCCTCCAGCGTGACGATCCACGGCGAGATGGTGCTGGCGAAGTTCTTCGACAGGAACGGCCCGAGCGGCTGGTATTCCCAGGCCTGCACGTCGCGCGCGCTCCAGTCGTTGAACAGGGTCAGTCCGAACACATGCTCCTCGGCCCGCTCGATCGGCACCGCTTCGCCGACACCGTTGCCTTGCCCGATCACGACGCCCATCTCCAGCTCGAAGTCCACGCGCTGCGACGCGCGAAGTTGCGGGACCTCGGAGTCCGGCGCCTTGATCTGTCCGTGCGGACGCGCGAAGGCACGACCGTCGGGCAGGATGGTCGAGGCGCGGCCGTGGTAACCGATGGGCACCCACTTGTAGTTCGGCAGCAGCGGGTTGTCGGGGCGGAACAGCTTGCCCACCGACGTGGCGTGGTGGATGCCGATGTAGAAGTCCGTGTAGTCGCCGATGTCGCAGGGCACGCCGAGTTCGACCTCGCGCTGCGGCACCAGGCAGCGTGCGAGTGCCGACTGCGCGGACGGCGCGACCGACGCGGCCAGCGCGCTCGACAGTTCGGCGCGCAGCCGGTGACGCGCCGCGCCGCCCAGCGCCATGAAGGCATTGAGGTCGCCGGCGGCCAGCGGCTGCAGCAGCCCGTGCAGCTCCTCGCTCCAGGCGCCGTGCTCGGCCACCAGCCGCAGGTCCAGCACCTCGTCGCCGATGGCCACGCCGATGCGCCAGTCCTGCCCGGCTCGCCGCAGGCGCCCGAACGGCAGGTTCTGGATCGGGAAATCAGCTTGCGGCGAGTTGGCCGAGGCGACCCAGCTGCGAAGCGCGGGGTCGTGGGTGGCGTCGAGTTCGATCATCGCGTGAAGTGGTCGTTGAGCCCGGCCCAGCAGCCGGCGTAGTCGCGGTCGAGCGCATCGCATTGCATGGCAAAGGCGGTGGGCCTGAAGCGCCAGCGGCTTTCGAACATGAAGGCCAGCGTGTCTTCCAGCTTGTGCGGGGCCAGCTCGGCCCGGCTGGCCTTGTCGAAGGCCTCGGCATCGGGGCCGTGCGCAATCATGCAGTCGTGCAGGCTCATGCCCCCGGGCTTGAAACCCCCGGGCTTGGCATCGTATTGCCCATGCACCAGGCCCATGAATTCGCTCATCACGTTGCGGTGGTACCACGGCGGCCGGAAGGTGTCCTCGCCCACCAGCCAGCGCGGCGGGAAGATGACGAAGTCGCAGTTGGCGGTGCCCGGCGTGTCGCTGGGGCTGCTCAGCACCGTGAAGATGCTCGGATCGGGATGGTCGAAGCTCACCGAGCCGATCACCATGAAGTTCGCGGTGTCGTACTTGAACGGCGCCAGATTGCCGTGCCATGCCACGACATCGAAGGGCGTGCGCGCCTGCGTGGTGCGCCACAGACGGGCGCCGAAGCGGCGCACGATCTCGTAGGGGCGCTGCTGCGGCTCCTCGAAGGCGGCCACCGGGGCGAGGAAGTCGCGCGGGTTGGCCAGCCCGTTGCTGCCGATCGGGCCGAGCTCGGGCAGGCGAAACGCCGCGCCGTGGTTCTCGCACACATAGGCACGCGACGGGCCGCGCACATTCACGCTGAAGGCGATTCCCCGCGGCAGCAGCGCGATCTCGCCGGGGCGCAGCTCGAGCACGCCGAGTTCGGTGACGATCTCCAGTTCGCCCTGCTGGGGAACGATCAGCATCTCGCCGTCGGCGTTGACCAGCGCGCGACCCTGCATCGAACGGTTCATCAGCACCAGGTGCGCCGCCATGCCGCTTTGCGCGTCGGGATCGCCGTTGAGCGCGATGGTGCGCAGGCCGTCGATGAAATCCAGCGGCTCGTCGGGAATCGCCAGCGGATCCCAGCGCAGCGGATCCGGCGCCACCGCCTCGCCCTGCGCGGCGCCGCTTTTCCAGCAGGGCTGTTCGTAGGGCGTGTAGGCGCCGGTCACCACCGAGGGCTGGCGCCGGTACACCCAGGTGCGCTGGTTATGGTGGCGCGGCGCGGTGAAGGCGCTGCCCGAGATCAGCTCGGCATACAGGCCCATGGGGGCGCGCTGCGGGCTGTTGCGCCCCTGTGGAAGCGCGCCGGCGACGGCTTCGCTGACGAACTGGTTGCCGAAGCCGGCGAGGTAGGGGCGTGGGGTCATCCGGCGGTCTCCTGGGCATGCGGCCCCGCGGCGCGCGGGCATCAGGCGTGCCGAACGCGGTAACGCGCAATGCTATTACGCCATGCGCGATCCGGCTCGCGGCCGACCCGCTGCGCTCAGAACCCGTGCATCTGGCACAGCACGTTGGAGTACATGCCGCCGTCCACCGGCACGTTGGTGCCTCGGATCCAGGCCGAATCGTCGGACAGCAGGAACGCGACCACGGGAGCGATGTCCTGCGGGCGCCCGGGGCGGTCCATCGTGCGCATGTCCTCCTCGGCGCGGGCGCCCAGGGTCTCGAGGAAGTCCTTCAGGATCGGGGTCTGCACCGGCCCCGGGCTGACCGCGTTCATGCGGATGCCGCGCGCGCGCCACGTCCAGCGGTTGCGCATGGTCCACACGATCAGCGCCTCCTTCGAGAAGAAGTAGCTGCGTGCCCCTTCGATGCCGTACTTCGCGCAGAAGGCCGCGACGTCGCCGAAATCCAGTTCGGCGCTGGCGTCGATGGCGGCCTTGGCCGCCGGGTCGGCCCAGCCGAGTCCGGCCAGCGACGCCAGGTTGACGATCGACGCACCGTCGGCCAGCTTCGGCACCAGCCGTGTGGTCAGGTACTTGAGGCCGACCAGATTGACCGCCACCACCGCTTGCGCCGGGCGCGTCGGCGGAAGTCCGGCGATGTTGGCCAGGCCGTGCAGGCCGGCGGGCAGTGCCTCGACCAGGCGGTCGATCGAGGCCTTGTCGGACAGATCTGCGGTCACGACGCGCCCGACCGGTCGCGGCGGCTGGTGGATGTCCACCGAGATGACCTCGGCTCCGCGCTCGGCCAGCAGTTCGGCGGTCCTTTCGCCGATTCCCGAGGCGGCACCGGTGACGACGATGGTCTTGCCCTTGAGCATGTTGTCTCCCTGAAGCATGGGTGCATGGCGGCAGGCGGGCCCTGGGGGATGCTCACCAGGTGCGGGTGGCCAGCGCGAAGCCGTAGCCCAGCAGCGCGCCGGCGGCCGGCCCGATGAGCCAGCCGCGAAGCACCCCGAGCATCACCCGCGTGTCGATGGTACGCCGGCCGCGCGCGAAGCCGGTGCCCGCCATCGCGCCGATCAGCGCCTGGTTCATCGACGTGAAATAGCCGAAGGCCACCGCCGTCAGCACGACCAGCGCCTGCACCAGCTGCGCCGCGGTGGCCATCGGCAGGTCCATGCGGACCATGTCGAAGGCGACCCGCTGGAGCAGCGGGCGGCCCCAGGTCAGCACCCCGAGCGCCAGCCCGACGCCGCCGATCAGGCCGGCCAGCAGCGGGCCGCAAAGTCCGGTGGACAGGAACACCCCGGTCGCGTTGGAGACGTCGTTGGCCCCCATGGCCAGCGACGCGACGGCGCCCACGAGCACCAGCGCGCGTCCCACATGCGCGGCCGCGCCCTGCGCCGAGGCCATGCCCGGCAGCGCGTCGAACAGCTTGGTGAACAGGTAGCCCAGCGCGAAGGCCGCGCAGGGGGCCAGCACCCACAGCAGCGCCAGCCTGGCCACCGTGTCCCAGCGGATGCGCAGGCCTGAAGCGGCACCCGCGCCGACCACGCAGAACACCAGGATCTGGATGGTCGAGGTCGGGATGCGGCGCTGCGTGAACAGCGTGGTCAGCACGAAGGCGGCGCCGATCACCGCGATCGCCGCCGGGGTGTCGACCCTCCCGCCG
>JAKBBQ010000213.1 GCA_021808405.1 Pseudomonadota bacterium
CCCTGCGCACCGGCTGGCAAGAAGAGCGCCAATCCGTGCGCGCCGGCCAAGTGAACCCAAACCCATTCCGAACCGCTATCGCCCCGGGGCCACCTGGCCCCGGCCCGACCGTCCCGTCCGAGGAACCTGACATGCCGCAACGCTCCACGCATGCGGGCATCGGCCTGTGCCGGCCGCATCACGCCGAACTCGACGGCGTGGGCCCTGTTACGAGCCAGGAGACGACCCCATGATTCGGAAAAGTCTCGGCACGCTGGTGCTCGCCGCCTGTGTCGCAGCACCTTCGGCGCAAGCCGCACCCAGCCCGGAGCAACTGGCGGGTGCCATGTTGCAACAGATGTCGCGGACCACGGCCATCACGCTGGGCTCGGGCCCCCGCGTGGTCGACGTGTTCTTCGATCCCAACTGCCCCTACTGCCACCAGCTCTACGACGACCTGCAGCCCTGGGTCGGCCAGCAGGGCCTGCAGCTACGCTGGATCCCGGTGGCGGTGCTGGCACCCAGCAGCCAGGGCAAGGCCGCAGCCATGTTGCAGGCTCCCGACCGCCGCAAGGCGCTGGCGCGCAACGAGGACGACTACGACGAGAACCCGCAGGCCGGCTCCGGGGGCGGCCTCGTCCCGGCAGCGCAGGTCCGTCCTGCCACGGCCGACGAACTGGCGCGTAACCTGAAGGTGCTGCACGCCGCGGGGGCGTATTTCGCGTTCCCGATGATGGTCTGGCGAGACCGGTCCGGGCAGGCGCAGATGTTCCTCGGCGCACCACGCGACGAGGCGCAGCTCAAGGCGCTGCTGGCCACGGTGCGCTGAGATCTCGGGGGCTGCGATGGCGAGCGGCGGCATCCGGCAATGGGCAGGCCGCGGGTTGGCCCGCTACCTGTCGGCGCCGACGCACTGTGCCCCACGCCACGCGCCCAGCGACCTGGACGCCATCCGCGCGGTGATGCAGCCCTGCGACGTGCTGCTGGTCGAAGGACGAAGTCGCTTCAGCAGCGCCATCAAGTTTCTCACCCATTCGGGCTGGTCGCACGCCGCGCTGTACGTCGGCTCCGGCCTTCTTCCGGACGGCCACTGCTTTGTCGAGGCCGATGTGGTCGACGGCGTGCGCACGGTCGGCTTCGGGGAGTTCTCCGGCTACGGGCTGCGCATCTGCCGTCCACACCAACTGCACCACGCGGATGCCTTGGCGGTGATCGATGCCGCTCTGCGGCGCGTCGGCCACCGCTACGACCTGCGCAACATCGTCGACCTGCTGCGCTATCTGTGGCCGACGCCCCCGGTGCCGGGACACCTGCGGCGGCGCCTGCTCGCGCTGGGCAGCGGCGACCCCACGCGGGCGATCTGCTCCGGCCTGATCGCGCAATGCTTCCAGTCGGTGCGCTATCCGATCCTGCCGCTGGTCGAACAGGTCCGCGACGATCCGTTCTGCAGCGCCTGCGTGCGCGAGCAATGGCACATCCGGCACCACAGCCTGTTCGTGCCGGCCGACTTCGACCTCTCGCCCCACTTCGAGATCATCAAGCCGCCCGCGCTGGAGGGCGACTACCGCACGCTGCCGTGGAGCTGAGGCGGCCGGAACCCTGGGCGCTCAGCGGTAGCGCTCGACAAAGCGGCGATCGATCGTGTGCTTCCAGCGCATGGCCCAGCGCCCCGCCGCCGCGAGGCGCCCCCGGCTGGCGATGGCACGGCCGTCGGCGGTGTTGAGCAGCACAAGCTGATCGCGCTGCGGCTGGTAAGCGCGCAGTTCGCGCGCCGCCAGGGTAGCGACGACGTTATGCGCGAGCACGGGACCCATGCGCACCGAGTAGACCCCGGCCTTGGGCAGCGGGGGATCGAAGGCCGCGCAGTCACCGACGGCGAACAACCAGGGGTGGGACGTCGAGCGCAGCGTCGCATCGACGCGTACGAAGCCCCCGGCATCGACGTCCAGGCCGCTGGCGGCTGGCCAGGCATGTGCCGCCGCTCCGGCGGCCCACAGCACCAGATCGGCTGCCTGCGCCTGCCCATCGGGCGCGCGCAGTGCCCGGGGTTCCACCGCCTGCACGTCGAAGCCGCCGCGCAGCGCGACGGCCGCCCCGGTCAGCGCTGCGCGCGTCAGCCGGCGCGCCGTCGCGTTGAACCCGCGCAACAGCTCGGCGTCGCGCGACAGCAGCGTGCAGCGCGGCACGCGCCCGGCCCGCAGCATGCGCCTGCGCAGCGCGAGCAGGGTCTCGACACCCGCTGCGCCGCCGCCGACGCCGACCAGTTCGGGCGCTTGCGGCACGTCGCGCCAGCGCTCGACGAGGGTGTCGACGGCCCGACGCAACGCGCCCAGCGGGCGGGTCGCCAACAAAACCGGGGACGGCTCGTGGTGGATGGCCGGCGTGCGCACCGTCGAGCCGATGTTCAGGACCATCGTGTCTGCCGCCAGCACAGACCCTCCCGCGAGAAGCACCTCGCGCCGCATCGCATCGAGCGCGACCACGCGATCGACGACGAGCATGGCCCCGGCGCGGGCCGCGAGGCGTGCGAAATCGATGCAGCAGTCTTCCCAGGCGTAGTCCCCGGCCAGCCAGCCGGGGACCATGCCCGAATAGGGCGCCAATGGCTCAGGGCTGACCAGCGTGAGCTCAACCTCCGGTAGCGGCGCCGCGGCCCAGCGCCGCAGAAGCTCGGCGCTAGCATGCCCGGCGCCGATCAGCAGCAGGCGTTGCATGGGAAGGCGTGGCGCAGTGCGGCGGGCAGGCTCGCCAGGTCGTCCGGCGTATCGATGTCGGGCAGTGCCGGGAGTTCGGCCCAGCGCAGGCCGAGTCCATGCATGCCTAGCCGCATGCGCTGCATCACATCGGCCACGCTCCAGGTCTGGTCGGCGAACAGTCGGGTCATGGTCGGGGCGGCCTGCGCTCGACAACCGACGAGCACGAAGCCGCCGTCGAGTGCGGGCACGAACACCACATCGACGTCGTGCAGCGCGTGCGCGGCCAGCAGCAAGCGCGGCGCATCGAGCGCCGGGCAGTCGGCCCCCAGCAGTAGCGCGGGAGAGCCGTCCTGGCAGGCTCGCTGCAAGGCCTGAGCCATGCGCTCGCCCAGGTCGATCCCTCGCTGCAGCCGCCTGCGGGCTCCACAACGGCGCGCCATGTCGGCAAGCATGGGATGCCGCGCCGTGGTGTGGAGGAACAGTGGCCCGAGCCGCGCACGGGCTGCCGCGTTCAGGGTGTTCTCCAGCAGCGCGGCGGCCAGTCGCGCCGCACCGGCCGCGCCGAGCGCCGGGATCAACCGCGTCTTGGCGACTCCCGGCAGCGGGGGCTTGGCGAACACCAGCAAGGCGGTGCGGTCCATGCTCAGCGCACCTCGCGATACAGTCGGGCCAGCAGCGTCGGCTCGGCGCCCAGCGCGTAGCGCAGGCGCAGCCACCACATCAGCAGCACCGTGCGCAGCACGCCGTGGCGCAGCCACCGCCGCGAGGAGGTGCGCACCCGCAGCCGCAGGCTGGCCGGGCGACCCAGCCGGCGCAGGCGGCGGCTGATCTCGACGTCCTCCATCAAGTCCTGGCGCGGGAAGCCGCCGACCGCATCGAAGGCATCGCGACGCATGAACAGAGCCTGATCGCCGGTGCAGATACCGCTGATGCGCGAGCGCAGGTTCATCATTCCCCCCACCAGCCGCAGAAGTGGCGTGGCGGGCTCGATGCTCACGTCAAATCGCCCCCACGCGAAGCCGCCGTCGAGCGCCGCCAGCAGCGCGGGCACAGCGCCGGCGGACAAGGCGGTGTCGATATGCAGGAACAGCAGCAGCGCCCTGTCACTGGCCTGCGCCCCCGCGTTCATCTGCAGCGCGCGCCCGGGGTCGGTGCGCAATACCCGATCGGCCAGCCCCTGCGCCAGATCGGGCGTGGCGTCCTCGCTGCAGCCGTCGACCACGATCAGCTCGACACCGGCGGCTCGCAAGTCCTGCAGTGCGAGCAGCGCCTGCCGCAGCGCCGCAGCCTCGTTGCGCACCGGGACAACGATGGTCAGACGCTGCGCCCAGGTCTGTTGGCAGTTCAACCGCGGCGCCATGCGAAGAATCCCTCACTCCAACGCAAAAGTCGCGGCGAGACATGGCCACGCTTCCAGGCCCCGGCTGTCGCACGAGCGGCCTCGCTCCACGTCGGGTAGGCATGCACGGTGCCCAGAATGGCACCCAGGCCGAGGCCCTTGCGCATCGCCAGCACGAACTCGGCGAGCAGTTCCCCCGCATGCGCGCCGACGATCACCGCGCCCAGGATGCGGTCCTTGCCGGGCGCGGTCAGCACCTTGACGAAACCCTCGGTGGCCCCTTCGGCGATGGCGCGGTCGAGTTCGTCGAGGCCGTAGCGCGTGAGCTCATAGGCGATGCCGCGGGAACGCGCCTCGTCCTCGCTCAGGCCCACGCGCGCCACCTCGGGATCGGTGAAGGTGGTCCACGGGATCACCGACAGGTCCGACTTCAGGCTCCACCAGCCCCCCAGCAGGGCATTGACCGACGCGGTCCACGCCTGGTGCGCCGCCACATGGGTGAACTGCAGCGGGCCAGTGACGTCACCGCACACGTACAGGTTGGGAATGCTGGTGCGAAGCGAGGCATCGGCAGCCACCGTGCCGTTGGCGCGCAGCTCCACGCCGAGTTCCTCGAGCCCGTAGCCCTGGGTGCGCGCCAAGCGGCCCAGCGCGCACAGTACAGCATCGAAGGCGACCTCCGCCTCGCCGCCGGGGCCCTGCGCGAGCATGCGCCGCTCGCCGGCATCGAAGCGCGCCTGCAACGCCTTGTGCCCGGTCAGCAACTCGACGCCGTCCGCGCGCAACGCAGCCTCGACCAGCGCCGCCACGTCGGCATCCTCGCGGATCAGGATGCGCGGCTGCATTTCCATCAGCGTGACCTGGCTACCCAGGCGCGCGAAGGCCTGGGCCAGCTCGCAGCCGATGGGACCACCACCCAGCACCAGCAGGCGCCGCGGCAGCTCCCGCAACCCCCATACGGTGTCCGAGGTCAGGTAGCCGACCTCCTCGAGCCCGGGAATCGGCGGCACCAGCGGCCGCGCACCAGCGGCGACGATGATCGAGCGCGTGGTCAGATCCACCATGCCCTGCTCGCTCTCGACCTGCACCGTCCACGGCGAGGTGATGCGCGCTCTCCCGCGCAGGACCTCGACGCCCAGACCGCGGTAGCGCTCGACCGAGTCGTGCGGCGCGACCGCGGCCACAACCTCGCGGACGCGGCGCATCACGGCGGAGAAGTCCACCTCGGGCGGTGCCACCCCTACGCCCAGCTCGGCTGCATGGCGCATCGCATGCACGCTGCGCGCGACATGCAGCAGGGCCTTCGATGGTACGCAACCGGTGTTGAGGCAATCGCCGCCCATCGCACCGGCCTCCACCAGCGTGACGCGCGCCTTGGCAGCCGCGGCCACGTAGGAAGCGACAAGGCCGGCCGCGCCGGCCCCGATCACCACCACGTTGCGCTCGAAGCGCCGCGGTCGCGGCCAGCGCGCCAGGCGCCGCACCGAGTCGACGCGGCGCAGCAACGCGCGAGCTATCAGCGGCAGCGAACCCAGCAAGGCCAAGGTCAGCCACAGCGAGGGCGAGGCGATCGAGCGCAGGTCGTGAATCTGCGCCAGGCGCGTGCCGGCGCCGACGTAGATCAGGGTGGCCGGAAACATGCCGATCTGACTGACCCAGTAGAAGCGCCTGATCGGAATTTCGGTCAGCCCCATCGCCAGGTTGATCACGAAAAAGGGGAACAGCGGGACCAGGCGCATGCCGAAAAGGTAGAAGCCGCCGTCGCGCCGCACGCCTGCGTTCATCACGGCCAGCCTCGAGCCGAGACGCTCACGCACCCAGGGGGCGAAGATCCAGCGCGACAACGTAAACGCCAGGGTGGCGCCCAGCGTGGACGCGAAGGACACCAGCAGGGCACCGCGCCACAGACCGAACAGCGCCCCCGCGGACAGGCTGAACATCAGGTCGGCCGGGATCGCCAGCCCGGCCACGCTGACGTACAGCGCGAAAAACCCGGCCGCGAACGCCAGCGGATGCGCCTGCCGCTGCGCTCGCAGCTCGGCCAGATGTTGGTGCAACTCCCCCAGGACCTGGGCGCCGTGCGGCAGCAAGACAATGGCGGCCGCTGCCGCCACGGCCAATGGCAGCGCCAGCAGGAGGCGCGCTGCCGGATGGCGCGGGGCTCGGGCCGACGGTCCCATCGCTGCGCCGACTCAGGCGGCCACGCTCTGCTTCGAGGAACTGAGCGCGCCGCCGCAGCTGCTGCCCTGCCCCGCCG
>JAKBBQ010000214.1 GCA_021808405.1 Pseudomonadota bacterium
CAGGGCGTCGAGGATGGAATCGGAAATCTGGTCGGCCACCTTGTCGGGGTGGCCCTCGGAAACCGATTCCGCGGTGAACAGATGGGTCGAGGAAGGCTGGTCGGCCATGCGCGGGCTCCTGAAGGGACGATGCGGGTGGTTACCGCCGCGGGCCTGCTGCATGCCGACGCTTTAGCGGTGGGTAGCCCCGGGGCGCACCCCGGGCTCGTCGCCCCGCAAGTTGTCATTAACTCGGCGACTTGCAACAGTATACGTCGAGGCGCGGCGCAAGCGCCAGCGCGCCGCTGCCGTCGCCGCCCCGATAACATGCACCCTTTGCCGATCCACCGCCAAGCCCGCCGCCGATGTTGCGCCTGATCCAAGCCCTGTCGCTGCTGCCCCTGGGCCTGCTGCAGGCCGGCGGGGCGCTGCTCGGCCTGCTGGTCTACGCCGCGTCGCCGGCCTGGCGCAGGGTGGCGCGGGACAACCTGCGCCAGGCCGGCTACGACCCCCGCCGGCTGGCGCTGCCCGCGGCGCTGGCGGCCGGGCGCATGGTCGGCGAGTTGCCTTTCGTGTGGTTTCGCCGCGGGCCGCGCGCCGCGGTGCACAGGGTCCAGGTGCAGGGCTTCGAACATGTGGAGCAGGCCCGCAGCGAAGGCCGCGGCGTGCTGTACCTGACCCCCCACCTGGGCTGCTTCGAGGTCTCGGCCCAGGTGGCGGCAAGCTGGGGGCCGATCACCGTGCTGTACCGGCCGCCGCACAAGGACTGGCTGGCCCCGCTGGCCGGCGCGCGGCTGCGCGACAACCTGCGCATCGCTCCGGCCAGCCGCGGCGGCATGCGCCCGCTGCTGCGCGCGTTGCGCAACGGCGAGGCGGTCGGGCTGCTGCCCGACCAGGCCCCGTCGGCGGGCGAAGGGGTGTGGGCGCCGTTCTTCGGCCGCCCGGCCTACACCATGACCCTGCCGGCGCGGCTGGCGCAGCTCAGCGGCGCGCGCATCGTCTTCGCCTTTGCCGAACGGCTGCCGCGCGGACGGGGCTACCGCCTGCGGCTGCACCCGCTGGACGCGCAGCTTCCGGCCGATGCCGCGCTGGCTGCGCAGCGCATCAACCGCGAGATCGAGGCGCTGGTACGCAACTGCCCGCGCCAGTACCTGTGGGGCTATCGCCGCTACAAGGTCCCGCGCGGTGCGCCCTTGCCTCCGGCCGACGCCTCGGCGAGCGGAGCGGCGGCGTGACCCGGCTGCTGCTGGGATGGCTGTGGCTGCTGCAGTGGCTGCCCTACCCGGTGCAGGCGGCGCTGGGCTGCGGCCTCGGCCGCCTGTTGTGGC
This sequence comes from Pseudomonadota bacterium, assembly GCA_021808405.1. Lineage (GTDB taxonomy): Bacteria > Pseudomonadota > Gammaproteobacteria > Burkholderiales > Burkholderiaceae_C > Thiomonas_A. Next base: position 1,308 of record JAKBBQ010000214.1, read on the forward strand.
TGCTGGCGCCAGGCCGGCGCGCGGTCGCGCTGCGCAACCTGGAGCTGTGCTTTCCGCAATGGAGCGAGCCGCAGCGCAGGCGGGTCGCCAGGCAGCATTTCGTCTGGGTGACGCGGGCGCTGCTCGACCGCGGCTTCCTGTGGTGGGCCAGCCCGCGCCGGCTGCGCCGGGTGCTGCACCTGCGCGGCCCGGTCGACGAAGCCCTGCACAGTGGGCAGCCGGTGCTGCTGCTGGGGCTGCATTTCGAAGGCATGGACGCGGCCTGGACCGCGCTGACCCTGGCCGCGCAGCGCCCGCTGTCGGGCATGTACACCCCGCAGAAGTCGGCCTCGCTGGACCGCTGGGTGCTGGCCGGGCGCAGCCGCTTCGCCACCGACCGGATCGTGTCGCGGCGCGAAGGGGCCACCGGCATGCTGCGCTCGCTGCGCCAGCGCACGCCCTTCTACACGCTGCCGGACATGGACTTCGGCGCCAAGCACTCGCGATTCGTGCCCTTTTTCGGCGTGCCGGCGGCCACCCTCGACGTGGTGCCGCGGCTGGCGGCCTCGACCGGGGCACGCGTCTACCCGGTGACCGCGCGCATGCTGCCGTGGGCGCGCGGCTACGAGATCACGATCCACCCGGGATGGGAAGACTATCCGACCCTGCGCGACGGCCGCGTCGGCGACATCGACGCCGACCTGCTGCGGCTGAACCGCTTCATCGAACAGCAGGTGATCGCCATGCCGAGCCAATATCATTGGGTGCACAAGCGCTTCAAGACCCGTCCGCCCGGCGAGGATTCGCTGTACTGAACCGAAACGACCCCGAACGACCAGGCTGCGCGACCAGGCCCAGATCCCTCCATGCCCCTGCATTTCGCCAAGATGCACGGCGCCGGCAATGACTTCGTGGTCATCGACGCCACCCGCGAGCCGTTCAATCTGGACGCGCAGCGCCTGCGCCTGCTGGCCGACCGGCATTTCGGGGTCGGCGCCGACCAGATCCTGGTGGTCGAGCCGCCGCCGGGCCCGGAGGTCGATTTCCGCTACCGCATCTTCAACTCCGACGGCGGCGAGGTCGAGCAGTGCGGCAACGGCGCGCGCTGTTTCGTGGCCTTCGTGCGCAGGCGCGGCCTGACGACCAAGGATGCGGTGCGCGTGCTCACCCGCGGCGGCATCATCGAGCCGCGGCTGCAGCCCGACGGCCGGATCTGCGTGGACATGGGCGCGCCGCGGCTCGACACCGCCGACGCGGCCTTCGACAGCAGCGGACTGCAGCGCCTGGACGAGGGCCAGCTGGCGCGCTGGCCGCTCGCGGTCGGCGGCCGGGAACTGCTGCTGAGCGTGCTGTCGATGGGCAATCCCCATGCCGTGCAGCGGGTGGCCGATGTCGACACCGCCGCGGTCGACACGCTGGGCCCGCTGCTCGAGCGCCACCCGCGCTTCGCCCAACGGGTCAACGCCGGCTTCCTGCAGGTGCTCGACGACCACCATGCCCGGCTGCGCGTCTGGGAGCGCGGCGCCGGCGAAACCCTGGCCTGCGGCACCGGCGCCTGCGCTGCCGTGGTGGCGGGCATCCGCCACGGCTGGCTGCACAGCCCGGTGCACCTGCAGGCGCGCGGCGGCGAACTGAGCATCGCCTGGGACGGCCCCGGCCAGCCGGTGCGGATGACCGGACCTGCCGTGCACGTATTCGATGGCAGCATCGACCTCGACTGTCTGCCCCTGCCCCCGGCCGCTGCGCCGGTCGCCTGCGCGGCCGCCGCCGCGCAGCCACGCGAACCCACCGCCGGAACGCCCTGATGGAACTCAGCGAAAACGACCTCGCCGCCTACCTGGCAGCGCATCCCGACTTCTTCGAGCGCCACGCCGAGTTGCTGGCCAGCGTGCAACTGCTCAGTCCGCACGGCAACCGCGCGGTGTCGCTGCAGGAACGCCAGATCGAAATGCTGCGCGACAAGATGCGCGCCCTCGAGCATCGCCTGGCCGACCTGATGCGCCATGCCGCCGACAACGAAGCGATCTCCGGCCGCCTGCTGGCCTGGGCGCGCGCGCTGCTGGTGCAGGCCGACGCCGCCGCGCTGCCGCAGACCGTGGTCGACGCGCTGTGCTCCGGCTTCGATCTGCCGCAGGCCGCGCTGCGCGTCTGGGGGGTGCGCAGTGAATTCGCGGCGCTGCCCGAGGCCGCGCCGGTGGGCGAGGACATCCCGGTTCTGGCCAACAGCCTGAGCCAGCCGTATTGCGGGGCCAATGCCGGCTTCGAAGCTACCCGCTGGCTGGCCGCGCCCGCGCAGTCCCTGGCGATGGTCGCGCTGCGCGCCGACAGCCGCTCGCCTGCCTTCGGCCTGCTGGTGCTGGGCTCGCCGCAGGCCGAGCGCTTCACCGCCGACATGGGCACCGAATTCCTGGCTCGTCTCGGCGAGGTGGCCTCGGCCGCGTTGCTGCGGCTCGTGGCGCCGCGCTGAACCCGGACCCCGGCGATGTCCCGGCCGCAGCACCCGCCCATGCCCGCTGCGTCGCCGCCGCTGCTGGCGCGGGCCTGCTCCGAGCACCTGCTGCGCCTGAAGCAGGTACGTCGCCTGGCCGAACGCACCCTGGTGAATTACGAACGCGACCTGCAGGATCTGTGCCGTCGCGCCGAGCAGGCCGGGCTCGATGCCCCGACGCTGGTGCCTGCCCACTTGCGTGGCTGGGTCGCCGCGCTGCATGCCCAGGGCATGAGCGCGCGCGCCATCGCGGCCCGGCTGTCGGCCTGGCGCGGGCTGCTGCGCTGGATGGCCAGTCGCGGGCTGCTGGCCGGCGATCCCGCGGCCGGGGTGCGCGCGCCGCGCGCTGCCCGCCCGCTGCCCAAGGCCCTGAGCGTGGAACAGGCCGTGGCGCTGGCCAGCGCCACGCCCGCCACCGCCGCCCCGGCCGCCGCCGCGCGGGCGCATGCGCTGGCCGAGTTGCTGTACTCCAGCGGCCTGCGGGTGTCGGAACTGGTCGGGCTGGACACCCGCCCGGTGCAGTCGCCCCAGTACCGCTCGCAGGCCTGGATCGACTGGGAGGACGCGCAGGCCCATGTGCTGGGCAAGGGCGGCAAGCGGCGCAGCGTGCCGGTGGGCTCGCAGGCCATGCTGGCGCTGCGCGAGTGGCTGCGCGTGCGCGAAGGGTGCGCGCCCGACGCGGCGCAGGGCGACCGCGCGGCGCTGTTCCTCGGGCCGCGCGGCCGGCGCATCACGGCGCAGCGGGTGCGCGAGGAAATCCGCCGGCTGGCGCAGCAGGCCGGCCTTCCCAACCCCGTCCATCCGCACATGCTTCGACATTCCTTCGCATCGCACTTGCTGCAGTCCAGCGGTGACTTGCGCGGAGTGCAGGAACTGCTGGGCCACTCGAGTATCGCCAGCACCCAGGTCTACACCCGGCTGGATTTCCAGCACCTGGCCCAGGTCTACGACCGCGCCCACCCGCGCGCCCGCAAGCCCCGCTGAAGCCGCGGCGCGACACCAGCCGCCCGCGGGGCCGCCACACTCCTCGATCCGATGAAAGTCATCCGACTGCATCCCGGCAAGGAACGCGCGCTGCAGCGCCGCCACCCCTGGGTATTCGCCGGGGCGATCGCCCGCGGCGGCGCCGACAGCGGGGAGACGGTGTGCGTGCAGGCGCACGACGGCACCGTGCTGGGCTGGGCCGCCTACAGTCCGCACTCGCAGATCCGCCTGCGCATGTGGAGTTTCGACGCGCAGCAACGCATCGACGCCGCGTTCCTGCAGCAGCGGCTGCTGCAGTCGATCGAGCGGCGGCGGCAGCTGGGGCTGGACCTGCGCGCGGCGCGCCTGGTGTGGGGGGAGGCGGACGGACTCCCGGGGGTGGTGGTCGACCGTTTCGCCGACATCGCCGTGGTGCAGTTGCTCAGCGCCGGCGCCGAACGCTGGCGCGAGGTGCTGCTGCGCGCGCTGCGCGAACTGCTGCCGCAAGTGCGCATCTACGAGCGCTCGGACGTCGGGGCGCGCGAGCGCGAAGGGCTGCCGCAGCGCGCCGGCTGGCTGCACGGCGACGGCGACACGCGCGTGGACATCGAGGAGCACGCTCTGCGCCTGCACGTCGACGTGGCCGGCGGGCACAAGACCGGCTTCTACCTCGACCAGCGCGACAACCGCCTGCGCTTGTCCAGCCTGGTGCGCGAGCAGCGGCTGCAGCGGGTGCTGAACTGCTACGGCTACACCGGCGGCTTCACGCTGGCGGCGCTGGCCGCCGGCGCGCAGCAGGCGATCACCGTGGACTCCTCCGCTCCGGCGCTGCAACTGGCCGCCGAGCACCTGCTGGACAACGGCTTCGAGGCCGCGCGCAACCCCCTGTTGCAGGCCGACGTGCCGCGGCTGCTGCGCGACTACGCGGCGGCGGGCGAGCGCTTCGACGCCATCGTGCTCGACCCGCCCAAATTCGCCCCCACGCTGGCGCAGGCACCGCGGGCGACCCGCGCCTACAAGGACATCAACCGCCTGGCGCTGGGGCTGCTGCGCCCGGGTGGCTGGCTGTTCACCTTTTCCTGCTCCGGGGGCATCGACTCCGCGCTGTTCCAGAGCGTGGTGGCCGGAGCGGCGGTGGATGCCGGGCGCGAGGCCGAGATCGTGCAGCGCGTGGGCGCGGCCGCCGACCACCCGCTGCTGCTGAGCTTCCCGGAGAGCGACTACCTGAAGGGCCTGCTGCTGCGCGCGCGCTGAGCCGGCGGCGGGCTTACACTTTCGGGATCCCCAGCCGTTGCAAGTTCCCATCGCCATGTCCTCGGTCCTCATCCCCGCCACCATCCTCACCGGCTTTCTCGGCAGCGGCAAGACGACGCTGCTCAAGCGGGTGCTCGGCGAGGCGCACGGCTCGCGCATCGCGGTGATCGAGAACGAGTTCGGCGAGGAGAACATCGACAACGACATCCTGGTCGAGGACCGCAACGAGCAGATCGTGCAGATGTCCAACGGCTGCATCTGCT
>JAKBBQ010000215.1 GCA_021808405.1 Pseudomonadota bacterium
CAGGCTCAGGCCGGCGCTCAGCGCGGCCGCAACAAGGCGTCGTTTCATGTGATGTCTCCTCTTGCTGGACGGGCGAAGATGCGGGCCGGACGGCCGCCACTGCGCCGGCAGTGAGCATACCCCGGGGCGGACTGCCTGCCGGATGCCACGCAGCATAAAGAGATAGATGATCTATGTCCACTAGCTCCTATAGATGGGTCTGTGGCAATCTGCTACCCTACGCGCCAAATCGGACCGGGGCGCGACCATGACGAACGTCTCCATTGAGGGCCTGTCTCTGGGCACCCACCTCTACAAGGAGGTGAAGCAGAAAATCCTCGACTCGCTGCGCACCGGGGAATGGCGTCCGGGGTCGGTGATCCCGTCGGAAAAGAAGCTCAGCGAGCGCTTCGCCGTCAGCATCGGAACGGTGCGCAAGGCCGTCGACGAATTGTCGGCGGAAAACGTGCTGATCCGGCACCAGGGGAGGGGCACCTTCGTCGCTTCCCACGGGCGCGGGCGCTACTTCTTTTCGTTTTTCCACGTGATCCACCAGGACGGCGTCAGGGAATACCCCAGCGTCGACCTGGCGGCGTTCTCGCGCGGCGCGGCCGATGCGGAGGTCGCCGCCGCGCTCGACCTCGACGTGGGCGACAAGACCGTACGCTTCACCAACCGGCTCAGCCTGCGCGGCGGTTTCGTGCTGCTCGACGAGATCACCCTGCCCGCGGCGCTGTTCCCCGGGCTGAGCGAACGCGCGCTGCGCGAGCGCCGCAGCACCGTCTACCAGTTCTACCAGGAACACTTCGGCATCAGCGTGATCAAGGCAGCCGACCGCGTGCGCGCCGCCTGCGCCGACGCGCTGCGCGCGCAGTTGCTCGAAGTTCCCAAGGGACACCCTTTGTTGCACGTGGTGCGCGTGGCCCGCTCCTTCCAGGACCGGCCGGTCGAACTGCGCCACTCCTACGTCAACACGGCCCAGCACGAATACGCGGTGGACCTGCTCGGCGACCGCGTGTAGGGGCTCGGGCGCCCCGCCCAGGTCCGTCAGTTCATGTAGGTCATTTAGTTGACATGGTAAAAGCCCGGGATTACGCTCTTCGCCCAGAGCCGTCGGCGCATGGAGCGTGCGCGACACGCCTTCGGCAACACCGGTAGCAGGCGCCTGTGATCCAGGCTGGCTGCGTATCCGCGCGCAGGCGCGATGCTGCAAACATGGGACACCAATAATGATTCATTACGTGCAACACGATGCGAAGGACTGCGTCGCCGTGGTCGTGGTCGAGGGCGTCAAGGCTGGAATGGACCTCAACGGCTGGATCATGGACGAGGATCGGATGACCAGCGTGAAGGCGCTGCAGGACATCCCGATCGGCCACAAGGTGGCGTTGAAGGACATGGCGGTGGGCGACACGGTGTGGAAGTACGCGGTGGACATCGGCAAGGTCGTCGCGCCGATCCGCGCCGGCGAACATGCCCACGTGCACAACATCAAGACCAAGCGCTGGTAAGCCGTCCAGGCAAGCGTCCTGCCCGCTCACCACCATCCGTCCCGGAGACCATTCATGTCCGTCATTTCCAAAGACACCACCATCCTCGGCTACCGCCGCGAAAACGGCCGCGTCGGGGTACGCAACCATGTGATCATCCTGCCGCTGGACGACCTGTCCAACGCCGCGGCCGAATCCGTCGCGAACAACATCAAGGGTGCGCTGGCGATCCCCCACCCCTACGGTCGGCTGCAGTTCGGCGCCGACCTCGACCTGCACTTCCGCACGCTGATCGGCGCCGGCTGCAACCCCAACGTCGCGGCGGTGGTGGTGATCGGCATCGAGGAAGGCTGGACGCAGAAGGTGGTCGACGGCATCAAGACCACCGGCAAGCCGGTGTTCGGCTTCGGCATCGAGGGCCACGGCGACCACGACACCATCATGCGCGCCAGCAAGGCCGCGCGCGAACTGGTGCAGTGGGCGAGCGAGAAGCAGCGCGTGCCCTGCCCCATCCACGAGGTCTGGGTGTCGACCAAGTGCGGCGAGAGCGACACCACCTCGGGCGCGGGCAGCAACCCCAGCGTGGGCAATGTGTTCGACAAGCTGTACGAACTCGGCGGCACGCTGCTGTTCGGCGAGACCTCGGAAATCACCGGCGGCGAAAGCCTGGTCGCGCAGCGCTGCGCCAATGACGCGGTGCGCGAGCGCTTCATGTTCATGTTCGACCGCTACCAGGAGATGATCAACCGCCACAAGACCAGCGACCTCTCGGAAAGCCAGCCGACCAAGGGCAACATCGCCGGCGGCCTGACCACCATCGAGGAAAAGGCGCTGGGCAATATCCAGAAGATCGGCAGGAAGTGCCTTGTCGACGGCGTGCTGGACAAGGCAGAGGCGCCGACCCACCCCGGGCTGTGGTTCATGGACTCGTCGTCGGCAGCTGCCGAGATGGTCACGCTGGCCGCGGCGGCGGGCTATGTCGTGCACCTGTTCCCGACCGGACAGGGCAACGTGATCGGCAACCCGATCCTGCCGGTGATCAAGATGTGCGCCAACCCGCGCACCGTGCGACTCATGAGCGAGCACATCGACGTCGACGTCAGCGGCCTGCTGCAGCGCGAGATCAACCTCGACCAGGCCGGCGACAAGACCCTGGAGTGCCTGCTGCGCACCGCCAACGGCCGGCTGACCGCCGCCGAGGCGCTGGGCCACCGCGAATTCGTGCTGACCCGACTGTACGAAAGCGCCTGAGCCCGCGGCGCACGGAAAAAGGCCCGCGTCGCGCGGGCCTTTTTTTCACTCGCCGGCGCCGCCTCAGGCGGCCGCCGCGGCCGGCGGCGCGAGGAACTCCTCCTCGATGAAGCGGGTGTGGATATCGGCGTCGCGGAACGCGGCCGTGTCGAGCAGCCGGCGGTGGAACGCGGCGGTGGTGTGCACGCCGTCCACGCGCAGCTCGGCCAGCGCGCGCTGCATGCGGGCGATCGCCTCCGCGCGGTCGCTGCCCCAGGCGATGAGCTTGCCCAGCAGCGAGTCGTAGTACGGCGGCACCGTGTAGCCGCTGTACAGGTGGCTGTCGATGCGGATGCCCGGCCCCCCAGGCGCGTGGTACGCGCTGATCGTGCCCGGCGTGGGCATGAAGTTGCGCTCGGCGTCCTCGGCGTTGATGCGGCACTCGATGGCATGGCCGCGCAGCTGCACGTCCTGCTGGCGCAGCCCCAGCGGCTCGCCGCCGGCGATGCGCAGCTGCTCCTTGACCAGGTCGATCCCCGTCACCAGCTCCGTCACCGGGTGCTCGACCTGGATGCGGGTGTTCATCTCCATGAAGTAGAACTCCCGCGTGCGCGGATCGAGGATGAACTCCATCGTGCCGGCGCTGCGATAGCCCACCAGCCGCGCCAGCGCCACCGCCGCCTCGCCGATGCGCTGGCGCAGCGCCTCGTCGAGAATCGGCGAGGGACTCTCCTCGATGAGCTTCTGGTTGCGCCTCTGGGTCGAGCAGTCGCGCTCGCCCAGGTGCACCACCTGCTGGCCGTCGCCCAGCACCTGGATCTCGATGTGGCGCACCCGGGTGAGGAATTTCTCCAGGTACATCGAGCCGTCGCCGAAGGCCATCCGTGCCTCGCGCGAGGCCTCGGCGAAGGCCCCCGGCAGCGCCTGCGCCTGGTTCACCACCCGCATGCCCCGGCCGCCCCCGCCGGCCACCGCCTTGAGCAGCACCGGATAGCCGATGCGCTGCGCCACGGCCAGCGCCTGCTCGGCGTCGCCCAGCACGCCCTGCGAGCCCGGCGTGGTCGGCACCCCGGCCTGGCGCGCCAGCTCGCGCGCCCGCGCCTTGTCGCCCATCTGGCGGATCACCTCGGCCGACGGCCCGATGAACACCAGCCCCTGCTCGGCGCACAACTCGGCGAACTCCGCGCGCTCGGACAAGAAGCCGTAGCCCGGGTGGATCGCATCGGCTCCCTGCACCAGCGCCGCGCTGACCAGCGCGCGCGCGTTCAGGTAGCTGTCGCTGGCGCGCGGGTAGCCGATGCACACCCGCCGATCGGCCATGGCCACCGCCAGCGAATCGGCATCCGCCTGCGAATACGCCTGCACCGTCTCGATGCCCAGCTCGCGGCACGCGCGGATGATGCGCACCGCGATCTCGCCCCGATTGGCCACCAGCACCCGTTTGATCGTCGACCCCATGGCCTTGCCCTCGCGTCCCGCAGTTCTCACAAAGTGGCTGCCGTTCCCAGCAGCACCGTCGATTCGCACGACAGCACGCCCCCGTTGCCGTGCACCAGCGCCACCTCGGCGCCCCCCACCTGGCGCTCGCCGCCCTCGCCGCGCAACTGGCGCACCCCCTCGATGAGCAGCAGCAGCCCGTACATCCCCGGGTGGCAGTACGACAGCCCGCCGCCGTTGGTGTTCACCGCCAGCCGCCCCCCGGGGGCGATCGCCCCGCCGGCCACGAAGGCCCCGCCCTCGCCCTTGGCGCAAAACCCCAGGTCCTCGAGGAACAGGATCGTGCAGATGGTGAACGCGTCGTACAGCTCGGCCACGTCGACGTCCTGCACCGACAACCCGGCCATCGCGTACGCCGCCCTGCCCGACTCCACCGCGGAGCTGCGCGTCAGGTCGTGCATGCCCGAGATGTGGCGATGCGACACCGCGTCGGCGCAGCCCAGCACGTACACCGCCTTGCGCCGGAGATCCTCGGCGGCGGCGCGCCGCGCGGAGGTCACGATCAGCGCGCCGCCCCCGTCGGTGACCAGGCAGCAGTCGCGCAGCGTCAGCGGATGGCTGACCATCGGCGAAGCCAGCACCTGCTCGATGCTCAGCGCCTCGCGATCCCACGCCTTGGGGTTGCGCTGCGCCCACTTGCGGGCGGCGACCGCCACCTCCGCCAGTTGCTCGCGCGTCGTGCCGTACTCGTGCATGTGGCGCGCCGCGGCCATCGCGTAGGCGTTGACCGGAAAGCGCGGCTTGTAGAAACTCTCGTAGGGGCTGATCTCCTGCGGCGCCGCCTTGCTGCGACCCAGGCTGCGCTGGTTGCTGCCGTAGGCGATCAGCGCCACCTCGCACAGCCCGGCCTCGATGGCCCCCATCGCGTGCTGCACATGCGACAGGAACGACGCCCCGCCCAGGTTGCTGCCGTCCACATAGCGTGGCCGCAGCCCCAGGTAATCGCACAGGCTGATCGCGGGAAACGGCAGCTGGGTGGTGGCGGTGAACACCGCGTCGATGTCCCCCAGCTGCAGCCCGCAGTCGTCCAGCGCGCGGCGCGTGGCCTGCGCCATCAGGTCCTGCGGCGTGGTCCCCGGCGGACATTGCCCGAGGTCGGACTCGGCGGCGCCGACGATGGCGATGCTGCCGCGTAGCGGATGACTCATCACGACCCCTCCAGCGCAACGAACACCGGGTACGCCGGCGAGCCCTCGCCGTCGCGCCGGAACGCCACCCGCACGCGCAGCCCGATTCGCACCTGCTCGGCGCCCATCCCCTCGACCCGACTGAGCATGCGAAAGCCCTCGTCCAGGTCGATCAGCGCCAGGTTGGCCGCCGGCGCGTCCTTCGCCGGCAAACTCGTCGTCGAGTACACCGTGCCCACCCCCTTGCTGGTGCGCCACACCAGGTCGTCGCGCCCGCTGCGCGGCGCCACCAGCCGCGGCTCGAACACCACCTGGGAGGTCTGCGCGCACTGCTGGTAGGCCAGCTGCCCGCGCTCGCAATACTCCTGCCACACCGCAAACGGCGATGCCGCCAGCCGCTGCGCATCCGTCTCGCTCATGCCTTCTCCTCGCTCCCGCGCGGCACCCGCCGTGTCGCGCGGGCCTGGTTGTCGCGCCGCGCCTTGCGCCGCGCGCGCCCTCTCGAACCTTCCGCTGGCCCCGACCTTCGGCCGCGACTGCCTCAGCCCTGCGGGTCGATGACCATCAGCGCCTCGCCGAATTCCACCGCCTGGCTGTCCCCGGCCAGCACCCGCCGGACCACCCCGGCCTGCCCGGCGGTGATGGAGTTCATCAGCTTCATCACCTCGATGATGCACACCACCGTGTCGGCCTGCACGCGCTGGCCCTCGCGCACGAAGGGCTGCGCCCCCGGCTCGGGCGCGCAGTAGAACGTGCCCACCATCGGCGAGCGCACCACCGCCATGCCCTCCTCGATGGCCGCCTCGGCCGGCGCGGCAGCGGCCGCCGGGCCCGGCGCCGCCTCGACAGCCGCCGCGGCTGCCGGTGCCGCGGGCGGGG
>JAKBBQ010000014.1 GCA_021808405.1 Pseudomonadota bacterium
CAGGCGATCTCCGGCGTGGCCCAGATCGGCGCCTCCGACGCCTACATGAGCGACGCCCAGATCAAGAAGGCCGGCACGATCATCAACGTGCCGCTGGCGATCTCGGCGCAGTCGATCAACTACAACGTCCCCGGGCTGAACAAACACCACCTGCGCCTGAGCGGCCCGGTGCTCGCCGGCATCTACGACGGCTCGATCACCAAGTGGAACGACCCCGCGATCCGCGCGATGAACCCGGGCGTCAAGCTGCCCGACCACGTGATCGTGCCGATCCACCGCACCGACGGCAGCGGCGACACCTTCATTTTCAGCCAGTACCTGTCGTTCTCGACTCCCAAGTGGAGCAACAGCGTCGGCTACGGCACGACGATCAGCTGGCCCGCGGTGCAGGGCGGCGTCGGCGCCAACGGCAACCCCGGCATGGTCCAGGCCTGCCACGGCACCCCGTACTCCATCGCCTACATCGGCGTGAGCTTCACCCAGCAGATCGACCAGGCCGGCCTGGGAACCGCCGAGCTGAAGAACCGCGCCGGCCGCTTCCTGCTGGCCAGCCAGCAGACCATCAGCGACGCCGCCGCGGGCCTGATCGCCAAGACCCCGGACGACGAGCGCATCAGCCTGGTGTTCGCGGCCGGAGCCAACTCCTACCCGATCATCAACTACGAATACGCGATCGTCAACACCAAGCAGGCCAACCCGGCGGTGGCGACCGCGGTGCGTGAGTTCCTCGACTGGGCCGTTTCCTCCAAGGGCGGCAACGAGGCCAAGTACCTGCGTGCGGTGCACTTCGTCGCGCTGCCTCCGCGGATCCAGCACCTGAGCCAGCAGCAGATCGCCAAGATCCAGTAATCGGACGACTGCCCACGGCGCGCCGCGCTGCCCGGTCGACGGGCACGCGGCGCGTGTCTTGTCCAAACGAACCGGAAACGATGCGCGTCTTTCGTAGCAGCCTGCGAGTGGTCTCGGCGCTCATCCCGCTGGCGCTGCTGGCGATCTTCGTCTTCCTGGTGCTGTACTCCTGGCCGGCGATCCGGTTCAACGGCCTGCATTTCCTGTTCTCCCAGACCTGGAGCCTGGGCAACCTGTACGTCAACCCGACTCCGCGCGGTGGCGGCCTGGTGGTTCCGGTCGGCGCCCACTACGGCATCTGGGTCTTCATCGTCGGCACGCTCGCCAGTTCGGCACTGGCGCTGGTCGTCGCGGTGCCGGTGGGCATCGGCGTCGCGCTGTACCTGAGCGAATACGTTCCGCACCGCCTGCGCGGGCCGCTGGCCCAGGTCGTGGAATTGCTGGCCATGGTGCCCAGCGTGGTCTACGGCCTGTGGGGGCTGGAAATCCTCGCACCGATGATGCTCAAGGACTTCGCACCGGTCCTGTCCAGGCTGTTCTTTTTCATTCCCTTCTTGTCCGCGCCGGCGAACAGCGGCTTCGGCCTGCTGACTTCCGGCATGGTGCTGGCGCTGATGGTGCTGCCGGTGATCACCAGCACGCTGATCGAAGCCTTCAAGCGGGTGCCCAGGGAACTGCGCGAAAGCTCCTTCGCGCTGGGCTCGACACGCGCCGAAATGCTGCGCAGGACGCTGTTGCCGGCGGTGCGCCTTCCGCTGATCGGCGCGGTGATCCTCGCCCTCGGCAGGGCGTTGGGCGAGACCATGGCGGTGCTGATGGTCAGCGGCGGCGCGCTGAACTACCTGCCCCACAACCTGTACAGCCCGATTTCCACCATGGCCGCGTTCATCGCGTCGCAACTCGACAGCGCGCTGGAGGATCCGACCGGCATGGCGGTGCGCTCGCTGGCCGAGATCGCGGTCGTGCTCCTCGTCATCTCGGTGATCGTCAATGTCATCGCTCGCATCCTCACCCGGAACGTCCGTGCCCAACGCATCTGAGCGGGGTGGCGCCAGGCATCGGCGCCGCCTGCTGGCCAACCGCTTCTACGCGCTGCTGTGCCTGCTCGCCTTCGTGATCGTGCTGCTGCCGCTGACCGACATCATCTGGATGACCCTGTCGCGCGGCGCGACGGCGATCTCCCCGGAGCTGTTCACCACCGTCACCAACGGCATCAGCGGCGGGCTGCTCAACGCCATCGAGGGCACGCTGGTGCTCAGCCTGGGCTCGCTGGTGTTCGCCGCTCCGATCGGCGTGCTCACGGGCATCTACCTGGCCGAGTTCGGCGGCGGCCGCTGGGCCAGTTCGGTGCGCTTCCTGGCCGACGTGCTGACCGGGGTGCCGTCGATCGTGCTCGGCTATTTCAGCTACGTCACGTTGGTGATCGGGCTGGGCTGGCAGTTCTCGGCGCTGGCCGGGGCGATCACCCTGGCGATCATGATCACTCCGTATATCGCGCGCTTCGCCGAACTGGCGATGCGGCAGAACCCGACCAGCCTGCGCGAGGCGGCGTACGCGCTGGGCTGCACCGAGGCCCAGGTGACCATGCGGGTGCTCCTGCCCGCGGCCCGCTCGGGAGTCATCACCGGCGTGCTCATCTCCCTGGCCATGTCGGTGGGCGAGACCGCTCCGCTGATCTACACCGCGGGCTGGTCCAACTACCTGTGGAGCGGCCAGTTGACCAAGGAGCCGATCGGCTACCTGACCTACGTGATCTGGAGTTTCATCAACCAGCCCTTCGCTTCGGCGCACGCGCTGGCCTATGCGGCCGCCTTCCTGGTGGTCGCGATGGTGCTGCTGATCAACATCGGCGCGCGCATGATGCTCAGCCGGGCGCAGCGCCCGGGCTGAAAGCGTGGCTGCGCGCGCCGACCGATACCTCGCGAGGAACCCCGATGAATCAACCGATGCAGGAGCCCCGGGACAACGGCTCGCCGCGCCTTTCGGTTCGCAACCTGAATTTCTACTACGGCAGCTACCACGCGCTGAAGGACGTCAGCCTGGATATCGCGCACAATCAGGTCACCGCGTTCATCGGGCCCTCGGGCTGCGGCAAGTCCACGCTGCTGCGGGTCTTCAACCGCATGTACGAGCTCTACCCCGAGCAGCGCGCAGAGGGCCAGGTGCTGATGGACGGGCGCAACATCCTGGCGCGCGACGTCGACGTTTCGCTGCTGCGGGCCCGCGTCGGCATGGTGTTCCAGAAGCCGGCGCCTTTCCCGATGTCGATTTTCGAGAACATCTCCTTCGGCATCCGCCTCTACGAGAGCCTGCGCCGCGCCGAGGTCGAGGAGCGGGTGCAGTGGGCGTTGACCAAGACCGGGCTGTGGGACGAGGTCAAGGACAAGCTGCAGCAAAGCGGGCTGAGCCTTTCGGGCGGCCAGCAGCAGCGGTTGTGCATCGCGCGGGCGATCGCCATCAAGCCCGAGGTGTTGCTGCTCGACGAGCCGACCTCGGCGCTCGACCCCATATCGACCGGCAAGATCGAGGAACTGGTGACCGAGCTGAAAAGCGACTATACGGTGGCCATGGTCACCCACAACATGCAGCAGGCGGCGCGGGTGTCGGATTTCACCGCCTACATGTACCTGGGCGAACTCATCGAATTCGGCGACACCAACCAGATCTTCCTCAAGCCGGCCAAGCAGCAGACCGAGGACTACATCACCGGCCGTTTCGGCTGAAGCGGCCGCCGGAGCGCACACCATGGACAAGCATCTCTCCACCCAGTTCGACGCCGAGATCAGCGCCATTTCCACCCGCGTGCTGGAAATGGGCGGACTGGTCGAATCGCAGATCGCGCAGGCCGTCTACGCGCTGCGCCATTTCGACGCCGAGGCGGCGCGCGGCGTGCTGCTCAACGAGCAGCGGGTCAACCAGATGGAAGTGGAAATCGACGCCGACGTGGCGCAGATCATCGCCAAGCGCCAGCCGACCGCGCGCGACCTGCGGCTGATGCTCGCGATTTCCAAGACCATCACCAACCTGGAGCGGGTCGGCGACGAGGCCGATCGCATCGCGCGCATGGCGCGCGACCTCATCGAGGCGGGGTCGAACCTGAGCATTTCGTTCACCGAGATCATTCGCGAATCCGACCTCGCGATCGCGCAGATCCGCAAGGCGCTGGACGCCTTCGCCCGCCTGGACGAGCGCGCGGCGGTCGACATCGTCACCGCCGACAGCGCGATCGACGCCGAGTTCGACTCCTTCATGCGCAAGCTCATCACCTACGTGATGGAAGACCCGCGCAACATCTCGGCCAGCCTGGACATGGTGTTCATCGCCAAGGCGATCGAGCGCATCGGCGACCATGCCAAGAACATCGCCGAGTTCGTGATCTACGTGGTGCGCGGCACCGACGTGCGCCACAACCGGGAAGCCTTCAACGAAGTCGCGGGAACCCTTTGAGCCTCGCCTGGGGTGGCAGGCGGCGCAAGCTCGAACGACCGATATGGCCAGCAACATCCTGATTGTCGAAGACGAACCGGCGATTGCCGAACTGCTCGCGGTCAACCTGCGCCACGCCGGGCATTGCCCGATCGTCGCCGGCAGCGCCGAGGAAGCGCTGCGGCTGATCCGCGACGTGCTGCCCGACGTGATGCTGGTCGACTGGATGCTTCCGGGCATGTCGGGCGTGGCGCTGGTGCGCGAGCTGCGCCAGGGCTCGCGCACGCGGGCCATCCCGATGATCCTGCTGACCGCGCGTAGCGAGGAGGGCGACACCGTCGCCGGGCTCGACGCCGGTGCCGACGACTACATCACCAAGCCTTTTTCCCCGAAGGAACTGGTGGCGCGGATCCGCGCGGTGCTGCGCAGGCGCTCGCCCCAGCTGACCGACGAGCCGGTGCGCAGCGGCGGCCTGTCGGTCGACCCCGGAACGCGCCGCGTGACCTACACCGCGGCCGCCGGCTCCGAGCGCGAGTTGCGGCTCGGGCCCACCGAGTTCAAGCTGCTGCACTTCATGATGACCCACCCCGAGCGGGTGCACAGCCGCGGCGCGCTGCTCGACAAGGTCTGGGGCGACCACGTCTTCATCGAGGAGCGCACCGTGGACGTGCATATCAAGCGCTTGCGCGAGGCACTGGCGCCGGCGCAGTGCGCCGACCTGGTGGAAACCGTGCGCGGCGCCGGCTATCGTTTCACCCAGCGCCAGGGTGCTCCCGCTGACTGACGGCCGGCCGCGCCGGCTCCGCGTCGACTCCAGCACGGCCTGGCCTTTTCCCGATCGATCGACCGCATGCGCTCCGTGATCCTTCGACTGGGCACGGTCGTCGTCGCGATGGCGCTGGTGGCGGTGCTGGGCGCGACCTGGCTCGGCCTCGAAGGCGGGCTGGCGCTGGCCTGCGCGCTGGCGCTGGCGGTGGTCGCCTGGGACACCGTGGCGCGCGCCAGGCTGCTGGCCTGGCTGCGACTGCCGCAACGCGACACGGTTCCGCGCATGCCGGGAGCCTGGGAGGAAGTGTTCTACCGCAGCGCGCGCCAGCTGCGCCTGTGGCAGAGCCGGGTGCAACGCGAGGAGGGCAAGCTCAGCCGGTTCATCGAAGCGCTGCAGGCCTCGCCCAACGGGGTCATGCTGATCGACTCGAATGGCCAGATCGATTGGTGCAACGCCACCTCGGCGACCCACTTCGGGCTGGATACCCGGCGCGACCTGCGGCAGCATGCGGTGCACCTGATCCGCAACCCGGAGTTCGTCGCCTACCTGGCGTCGCGGCAGTTCGGCGAGCCGCTGCTGCTGCGGCGCAGCGCCGGCCACGGCACGGTGCTGCTCAGCGTGCAGGTGATCCCCTATGGCGACGGCGACAAGCTGCTGTTGTCGCGCGACGTCACCCAGTTCGAACGCACCGAGGCGATGCGGCGCGATTTCGTCGCCAACGTATCGCACGAAATCAAGACTCCCTTGACGGTGATCGCGGGCTTCGTCGAATCGCTGCTCAGCCTCGACCTGTCGGCCGACGAACGCCAGCACATCCTCGAGCTGATGCAGCAGCAGAGCAATCGCATGCGCCAGCTGGTCGAGGACCTGCTGACCCTGGCCCACCTCGAGGGCGACCCCCATCAACCCGCCGAGGAACTGCTCGACATGCCGAACATGGTCGCCCGCCTCGCCGCCGACGCGCGGGCGCTGTCGGGCGGCCGCCATCGCATCGAGGCGTCGGCCGACATCAGCCAGTTGCGCGGCGCCAGCGGCGAACTGACCAGCGCCTTCGGCAACCTGGTCAGCAATGCCGTGCGCTACACCCCGGAAGGGGGCACGGTGCGGATCCGCTGGCGGGTGCTGGACAGCGGTCTGGGAGACGCGGCGGGCGAATTCAGCGTCAGCGACACCGGAATCGGCATCGCCTCCGAGCACATTCCCCGCCTGACCGAGCGCTTCTACCGGGTCGACCGCGGGCGCTCGCGCGAGTCCGGAGGCACCGGACTCGGGCTGGCCATTGTCAAGCATGCGCTGCTGCGCCACCAGGCCGAGCTGCGCATAGCCAGCGAACTCGGCAAGGGCAGCACCTTCAGCGCGCGCTTTCCCGCCCAGCGCCTGGTGCTGCGCGAGCCGGCGCCGGACGCCAGCGCCGAGGTCGCAGGCGCCTGAGGCAGCCGGCGCGGGCGGGCTCAGCCGGGTTGGTTGCGCGAGTCCATCAGCGCCTGGTGGCTGCTGCGGGCACGCTGCCAGCCGCGGGCGCGGTGCCAGTGGCCTGCGCCATCCATGTCCCAGGCGTTGCCCGCGAGTTGCCAGTGCACCCGCAGGCCCTCTTCGATGACCTTGCGGCGGGCCTGCGGGTCGAGGATCGGCGCGGCGATCTCGACTCGGCGGAACAGGTTGCGTTCCATCCAGTCGGCCGAGGAGATCCACACGTCGTCGCGGCCGTCGTTGTGGAAGCAGAACACCCGCGAGTGCTCGAGGAAGCGCCCGATCACCGAGCGCACCCGGATGTTCTCCGAAAGTCCGGCGACCCCCGGGCGCAACATGCAGGGGCCGCGAACCAGCAGACGCACCTCGACCCCGGCGCGCGAGGCCTTGTACAGCTCGGCGATGACCGTAGGTTCGACCAGCGCATTGACCCGGGCCCAGATGCGCGCGCGCTTGCCGGCGCGCGCCAGCCGGGTCTCGCGGCGGATGGCCTTCAGCAGGTTGTCCAGCAGCGAGAACGGCGATTGCCACAGTCGCCGCAGCGGCTCGAAGTGGGATGAGCCGGTGATTTCCAGGAATACCTGGTTGACGTCGGCGCAGATCGCCTCGTTGGCGGTCAGCAGCCCGAAGTCGGTGTAGAGCCTGGCGGTGCGGGTGTGGTAGTTGCCGGTCCCCAGGTGCACGTAGCGCCGCAGCCGCTGACCCTGGCGGCCGCTGCGCTCGCGGCGCACGACCATGAGCATCTTGGCGTGGCACTTGAATCCCACCACGCCGTACACCACATGGGCTCCCTCGGCCTCCAGGCGCGCCGCCCAGTTGATGTTGGTTTCCTCGTCCTGGCGCGCCATCAGCTCCAGCACCACGGTGACTTCCTTGCCGTTGCGCGCGGCCTCGATCAGCGCTTCCATCAGCTCGGAAGTCTGTCCGGCGCGGTAGATGGTCTGCTTGATCGCCAGCACCTGGGGGTCGCGCGCGGCCGTGCGCACCAGGTCGACCACCGGGGCGAAGCTGTCGTAGGGGTGGTGCAGCAGGATGTCGCTGCCGCGGATGCGCTCGAACAGCTCGGGCTCGGCCCCGGGCCAGCCGGGGACCGGCGCCGGCTGGTGGACCGGGTAGGTCAGGCCGTCGCGCTGGGGCACCATGTCGATCACCGACTGCAGGCGCGCCAGGTTCACCGGGCCGTCGGCGCGGTAGCAGTCGCGCGCCTGCAGCGCGTTCTCCCGCATCAGGCGCTCCAGCAACGGCTGCGGGCAGGCGCTGGCGACCTCCAGGCGCACCGCGTCGCCATAGTGGCGCGAGCGCAATTCGCCCTGCAGCGCGGTACGCAGGTTGGTGATCTCGTCGTCGTCGACGAACAGCTCGCTGTTGCGGGTCACCCGGAACTGGTGCACGCCCAGCACCTTCAGGCCGGGAAAGGCCTGCCCGGCGTACATGTGCATCAGCGACGACAGCAGGACGAAGCCGTGGCGGGGCCCCGGCTGCTGGGCCAGTTCGGGCGGCAGCGCGAGCAGGCGGGGCAAGGCGCGCGGCGCCTGGATGATGCCCAGGTCGACATTGCGGCCGAAGGCGTCGGTGCCCTCCAGCACCACCGCGAAGTTCAGGCTCTTGTTGAGTACCTTGGGGAAGGGGTGCGCGGGGTCCAGCCCGATGGGAGTGAGCACCGGCAGGATCTCCCGCTCGAAATACGCCTTCGCCCAGCGCTGCTGGCGCGGCGTCCACTGGCTGCTGCCGACGAAGCCGATCCCCTGCTCGAGCAGCAGCGGGTACAGCGCCTGCTCCAGCACGCGGTACTGTTCGGCCACCAGCGCATGCGCGCCCTCGGCGATGCGCTGCAGGGCCTCGGCCACCGGCAGCCCGTCGGGGGTCGCCGCCGCCGGGTCGTGCTCCAGCACGTCCTGCAACTGCGCGACCCGGGTTTCGAAGAACTCGTCCAGGTTGGACGCGACGATGCACAGGTAGCGCAGCCGCTCCAGAGGCGGGATGCCCTCGTCCAGCGCCTGCGCGAGCACCCGGCGGTTGAAGGCCAGGGTGCCCAGTTCACGATTGAGCAGCGGGGCGGGTAGCGGGCGGGCCATGCAGGGGGTGGAGGGATGGAGTCGGCGCAGCTTGTATAGGATTCCACCAATTCGTGAAATCTACATGACATCGTCAACCTGGTGTCATCCGCAGCTGTTCCAATCGCGCCATGTCCTTGACCGTGCAGCACCTGGCAGCCGTCGACCTGGGTTCCAACAGCTTTCGCATGCTGGTGGGCAAGGCCGCGGAGAGCCCGCACGGCGCACAGATCTACCCGCTGGACTCGCTGCGCGAGCCGGTGCGCCTGGGCGCCGGGCTGGACGCCGGCAAGAACCTGACGGAGGAAAGCCAGCAGCGCGCGCTGGCCACGCTGCGGCGCTTCGGCGAGCGGCTGCGGCAGTTCCACCCCGAGCGGGTGCGCGCGGTCGCGACCAATGCCGTGCGGGTGGCGAAGAACGCCCCGCAGTTCCTGCAGCGCGCCCAACAGGCGCTGGGATTCCCGATCGAGGTCATCGCCGGTCGCGAGGAGGCGCGCCTGGTGTACATCGGTGCCGCCCACTCGGTGACGCCGTCGTCGGGCAACCGCCTGGTGGTGGATATCGGCGGGGGTTCGACCGAGTTCATCATCGGCTCCGGGCTGCAGCCGCGGATGATGGAGTCGCTGTACATCGGCTGCGTGTCGATGAGCCGGGACTTCTTCCCCGCCGGTCGCGTCGACGAGCACCGCCTGCAGTCGGCCGAACTCGCGGCACGCCGGGAGATCCAGATCATCGCCCGGGATTTCCGCAAGACCGGCTGGACCTCGGCTGTCGGCTCCAGCGGAACCGCGCGGGCGCTGGCCGACATCCTGGTCGGCAGCCAGCTCAACCCTTCGCCCGCCGCGCTGGGCATCACCCGCGCCGGGCTGCGCCGCCTGCGCAAGCTGTACCTGCAGGCCGAGGACCTGAGCACCCTGCGCCTGCCCGGGCTCAAGCCCGATCGCGTTCCGGTGGCGGCCGGAGGGCTGGCGATCATGCTGGCGGTGTTCGAGGAACTCGGCCTGCGGGAGATGGAAGCCACCGACGCCGGACTGCGGCTGGGCGTGCTCTACGACCTGTTGGGGCGCGAGCAGCGCCAGGACATGCGCGAGCTGACGGTCCAGCAGTTCATGCAGCGCTACGCGGTCGATCCGCGGCAGGCGGCGCGAGTCGAGCAACTGGCGCTGCAGTTGCTCGAACAGATCGAGCCGCTCGCCACTCCGCAGCGCCGGCAGGCCCTGCAATGGGCGGCCCGGCTGCACGAGGTGGGGCTGTCGATTTCCCACAGCGCCTACCACAAGCACTCCGCCTACATCGTCGGAAACGCCGACATGCCCGGGTTCTCCCGCAGCGAGCAGGCGGCGATGGCCGAAATGCTGCTGTGTCACGGCGGCAAGCTGAAGAAGCTGGCCTCGCTGGCG
This sequence comes from Pseudomonadota bacterium, assembly GCA_021808405.1. Taxonomy (GTDB): domain Bacteria; phylum Pseudomonadota; class Gammaproteobacteria; order Burkholderiales; family Burkholderiaceae_C; genus Thiomonas_A. The sequence continues at coordinate 9,969 of JAKBBQ010000014.1, forward strand.
GGCTCCGACCTGGACCTGCGCTCGCTGCTGGCGCTGCGGCTGGCGGTGCTGCTGGCGCGCAACCGCCGCGACGTCGAGCTCGACGGCCTGCGCCTGGTGCCGGGGCCGCAAGGCGTTTCGGGCACGCGCATCGAGGCCGCCGCCCAGTGGCTGCGGGCGTCCCCGCTGACCCAGTACAGCCTGGAGCAGGAGGCGGCCGAGTGGCAGCGGGTCGGGCTCGAAATGCAGTTGCAGACCCTGAGCGCCTGAGCCGGCCCCCAGGCGTCGCCGGCGGCTCAAGCGCGTTCGAGGAAGTGGCGGGCGTAGCGCGGCCTGACGTCGTCCAGGCGCATGAGCAGCGGGAAGTCGGCGGTGTTGAAGTCCGGATCCCACGCCGGTGCGCCACAGATGCGGGCACCGACGCGCAGGTACCCCTTCAGCAGCGCGGGCGCCTGGGCGGGCAGGTCCTGGCGCAGGCTGTCCACCGGAAGCGCCAGCCGCGGCTGCACGCGGTCCTCGACCGGCGCCAGATGGCTGTCGCGCAGGCGCGCCCACAGGCTGGCGGCGTAATGCCCGCCATCGTGCATCGACACGCTCGAGCAGCCGACCATGGCCTGCAACTGGTGCTGGCGCATGTAGTCGGCCAGGCCCGCCCACAGCGCCATGATCACCGCGCCGCTGCGATGGTCGCGATGCACGCAGGCGCGGCCGAGCTCGAGCAGCCTGGGCCGCAGGTGGAGCAGCCGCGTGAGGTCGAACTCGGTCTCGGCGTACAGACCGCCGACGCGCCGCGCCTGGTGCGGAGGCAGCACGCGGTAGGTGCCGATCAGCCGCCCCTCGGCGTCGCGTGCCAGCAGGTGGTCGCAATAGGGGTCGAAAATGTCGATGTCGTACCCGGGTTGCGGGCTCGGCACCCGCGCCTGCAATTCGTCGACGAAGACCTTCCAGCGCAGCCTTTGGGCTTCGAGTACCTCGTCGGCGTGCCGCGCCCAGGTCAGGCGCGGAGCCTGTCGCGCCTGCGCGGCCGCGGCCTGGGGCAGTTCGGCGTGGGGCGCCTGCGCCGAGTCGGGTTCGTACATGCGGTGCTCCTCATCAAGATGGTGAGGACACGATAGGCAACGACCATGTCGCGCGCGTGACGCAACGATGACGACTCGGTGACACCCGGCCGGGCTGGCACGCAGCGGCCCGCGCTTGCTCAGTCCAGCAGGTCGGGGCTGATGCACGCGCGCAGCAGGCGAGAAGCCTCGCCCTCGCGCTCGCGCTCGCAGGCCCACAGCAGCCCGCCCTTGCGCAGGCTGAAAGGCGAGCGCGCTGCGCTGAGCCACTCGAGCGCCGCGCTGCCCAGCGCGGGCTGGTGGCCGCACAGCACCAGCGCGCTGGCGCGGTCGCGCCGCTGCTCGATCAGTTCCAGGATGGCGTCGGGTCCGCAGGCGGGGGCGAGCATCGGCTCCTCCAGCGGATAGTCGGCCAGCGCCAGCGCGGTCTGCCGGCTGCGCAGCGCCGGGCTGCAGCACACCGTCCAGGGCTTGGGTACATGAGCCTTGATCCATGCGGCGACCGTGCTGGCGTCGCGCCGGCCTTGTCGGGTCAGCGCGCGCCGCAGGTCGTCGTCGCCGGGTGCGGTGTCCTCCGCTTCGGCATGGCGCCAGAAAATCACATGCAGCATGGTGCTCATCGGGGCATCCTCGACCCGCCCGCCCGCCGCGCCGTCGGCGGCCGCTGGCTGCAGACACTGTAGCGCGCCTGCGCCGAGCCTGGCGCACCATGCCCAGCACGGGGGTAGGGTTTCAGGGGGCGGGCGTGTCGAAGCGCGCGCCCTGCAGCGCCATGTCGAGCCGGCGCGCCAGCGCCTGCAGGTCCACGCTGTGGGAGGCGGCGAGGTCGCGCGCCCGGCGGTAGAGCCCCTGCGGCTCGGGCCAGGCCGGCGCGCGGCGCGCCAGCGCGATGGTGTTTTCTCCATGCTCGGCGTCCAGCGCCGCGACCCCCGAGTCGAAACTCGCCCGCATGCGCTCGATCACCAGTTCGCGCTTGTGGGGCGGGGCCCAGATGTTCTGCACCAGCAAGCCGCGCGGCCGCAGCGCACGCGCGCAGGCGTCGTAGAACGCCTGGCTGCTCAGCGCCTCAGGCAGTCCGCCCGAGTCGAATCCGTCGAGCAGCAGGACGTCGCAGGATTGCGGGTGCGCACCGATCCATTGCGCCCCGTCGGCTTCGACCACTGCGAATCGCTCGTTGTCCGGAGGAATCGCGAACACGCTGCGCATCGCGATCACCTCGGGGTTGACCTCCACCGCGGTGAAGCGGCTGCGCGGCAGGTGGGCGTGGCAGTACTTGGCCAGCGAGCCGCCGCCCAGGCCGATCATCACCACCTGCGCCGGCTCGGGCTCGATCAGCACGAAGCTCATCATCGCGCGGGTGTAGTCCAGCACCAGGCGGTCGGGGTCGGCCGCGAGCATGCGGCTTTGCAGCGCCGCCATGCCGAAATGCAGCGAGACCTGGCCCTTTTCCTCGCAGACGAAGGGCTTGCGCTGGCGGCGGCGCAGCATGGCCCGGTCAATCGGCGCTGCGGCGCAGCGTCGGGAACAGGATGACGTCGCGGATGCTCGGCGCATCGGTCAGCAGCATGACCAGGCGATCGATGCCGATTCCGCAACCCCCGGCAGGCGGCATGCCCACTTCCAGCGCGCGGATGTAGTCGGCGTCGAAGTACATCGCCTCCTCGTCCCCGGCGTCCTTGTTGGCCGCCTGCGCGGCAAAGCGCGCGGCCTGGTCCTCGGGGTCGTTGAGCTCGGAAAAGCCGTTGGCGATCTCCCGCCCGCTGACGAACAGCTCGAAGCGCTCGGCGAGCGCCGGATCGGTGTCGCTGGCGCGCGCAAGCGGCGACACCTCGACCGGGTAGTCGACGATGAAGGTCGGCTGCCAGAGCTTGTCCTCGACCAGCGCCTCGAACACGCCGAACTGCAGTTCGGCCACTCCCCAGTGCGCCGGCGCCGGCTCGCCAGCCGCCTGCAGCGTGGCGCGCAAGGCCTGGGCGTCGTCGAGCCGCGAGTCCGCCAGGCCGGCGTGGCGCGCCACCGCGTCGCGCACGCTCAGGCGCTGGAACGGCGTATCCAGGTCGATCTCCCGCCCTTGGTAGAGCAAGCGCGCCGAACCGCAGGCACGGATCGCCGCCTGGCGGATGAGCTTCTCGGTGTAGTCCATCACGTCCTGGTGGTTCCAGTAGGCGCAATAGAACTCCATCATCGTGAACTCGGGGTTGTGGCGTACCGAGATCCCCTCGTTGCGGAAGTTGCGGTTGATCTCGAACACCCGCTCGAAGCCCCCGACGACCAGCCGCTTGAGGTACAGCTCGGGGGCGATGCGCAGGAACATCTGCTGGTCCAGCGCGTTGTGGTGGGTGACAAAGGGCTTGGCGTTGGCGCCGCCGGGGATCGGATGCAGCATCGGGGTCTCGACCTCGACGAAGCCGGCTTCCTCCATTTCCCGGCGCAGCGCCGAGACGATGCGTCCGCGATGCACGAAGCGCTGGCGCGACTCGGGGGTGACCAGCAGGTCGACGTAGCGCTGGCGGTAGCGCGTCTCGACGTCCTCCAGCCCATGGTACTTGTCGGGCAGCGGGTGCAGGTTCTTCGCCAGCAGGCGGATTTGCGCGACCTGCACGGTCAGTTCGCCGGCGCGCGTCTTGAACAGCGTGCCGCGACAGGCGACGATGTCGCCGAGGTCGAAATGCTTGAACGCGGCATGGCCGGCCTCGCCGGCATGGTCGTTGCTGACGTAGATCTGGATGCGACCGCTGGCATCTTGCAGGGTGCCGAAGCTGGCCTTGCCCATCACCCGCTTGAGCATCAGCCGGCCGGCCACCGCCACCTGCCTGGCCTGCGCCTGCAGTTCGTCGGGCGGGGCGCAGTCGCACTGGGCGTGCAGATCGGCGGCGCGCGAGTCGGGCTTGAAATCGTTGGGGTAGGCGGGGCCCTGCGCGCGCAGCGCGGCCAGCTTGGCGCGGCGTTCGGCCAGCAGGCCCGAGGGTTGGGAGGCCTCGGGGGTGTCGGCGCTGGGCCTGGATGCCGGTGGCTTGCTCATGCGTAGGCTTGGAGAAGATAGTCGAGGGACGCGGCGGTCTCGCTGCTCAGGCCGCTGCTGTCGCGCGCGAGCAGCGCGGCCTCGATGCGGCTGGCCAGGGTCTTGCCGAGCTCGACCCCCCATTGATCGAAGGGGTTGATGCCGTACAGCCAGCCCTCGACCACCGTGCGGTGTTCGTACAGCGCAAGCAACGCGCCCAGGTGCCTGGGTTGCAGGCTGCGCATCCAGATGAAGGTGGACGGTCGTCCGCCGGGGCAGGCGCGGTGGTGGGCGGCGCGCAGCGCCTGTTCGGCAGGCATTCCCTGCGCCACCAGTTCGCGCTGCCAGTCCGACGCGTCCTTGCCGTTCCACAGCGCATCGGCCTGGCCCAGCGCATTCGAAAGCAGCGCCAGGTGCTCGGCGCGATGGCCATGCCAGGGCTGCACCACCGCGACGATTTCGTGGAACACCGGAACCGCCGCCTGGTGCAGCAACTGGAAATAGGTGTGTTGCACCGGGGTGCCGACACCGCTGATCACCGCCGGCCCGCTGACCGTCACCGGCTGCGCGCCGTCGGCCGAGGTGGACTTGCCCAGCGACTCCATCAGCAGTTGCTGCAGGTACAGGGGCATCTGCGAAAAGGCGTCGCCGTACAGGCCGATCGACAGCAGCGGCAGGCCGAAGCGCACCCGGTAGGCGTGCGACAACCCGGCCAGCAGCCCGGGCGCGCTGGCAGCCAGCGGCTGCCCGAGGAAGTGGCGATCCATCTCCAGCGCGCCGGCGTGCAGCTCGGCCACCACCTCGGCGCCGAAGGCCAGCAGCAGCGCCAGACCGTGGCAGCTCCACACCGAAAAGCGGCCTCCGATCTCGGGCAGCGAACGGAACACCTGCCGCATCGGCATGCCGAATCGAGCTTGCGCATCCTCGGCGTTCGAGGTCAGCGCGACCAGCCGCGAGCGCGCCTCGTGCTCGCCCAGATGCGAGGCCAGCCATTGCACCACCGCCGCGGCGTTGCGCATCACCTCCTGGGTACGGAAGGACTTGCTGTTGATCAGCACCCAGGTGCGCCGCGGGTCGCTGGCGCGCAGCGCGCAGTCGAGGGTGGCGCCATCCAGGTTGGCCACCCAGTGCATGCGGCAGCGCGGTGGCTGCAACACCGACAGCGCGGTGTGCAGAGCCAGCATCGGGGTTTCCGAGCCTCCTGCGCCCAGATGGATGATGTCTGGCGGCCCCTCGGAACCGGCGAACAGTTGCTCGGCCCACTGCTCCATGCGCCGGTGTTCGGCCTGCAGGAAAGCTGCCGCGGCAGCCGCGGCCGGGTCCAGTCCCTGCGCCCCCAGGCGCGACAGCATGTGCCAGGCCGGGCGGTTCTCGCTGCCGTTGAGCACGGTGCTGCAAACCAGGTCGCGCGGTTGCTGCGGCAGGCTGGCCAGGGTGGTGCGGGCGGTGGCCAACGCCTGCGCGCCATGGCGCGTGAACTCCAGGCGCAGGCCTGCAGTGTCGAGGATCGGGCTTGGGGACATGGGGCTTTCGAGCGGGCGCCAGGCGCTTGCCGGGGGCGTGATGCGGGTGCGTGCCCAAGCGCCCGCCGGTGTGGCAGCGGCGTTGCGTGCGAAGCGCGACATTGTACCGGCTCAGGGCCGTCGACCGCAGCGGCCGTGGCGGCTTCTACAATCCTCCGCGCAGCCGCGCTGACGTGACCGGTGTGTGACCGGTGTGTGACCGGTGTGCGCGCGCACCCGCCCGCGTGCACCCGACAGCCCCTCGCTCGAACTGAACCATGATCTTCGTCACCGGAGCTGCCGGCTTCATCGGCGCCAATTTCGTCCATCACTGGCTCGAGACCTGCGCCGAACCGCTCTGGGTTCTCGATGCGTTGACCTATGCCGGCAACCTGGAGAGCCTGGCCGGCGCGCGCGGCGATGCTCGCTTCGGCTTCGATCGGGTGGACATCTGCGAGCGTTCCGCGGTGGCTGCGTTGCTGCACCGCCACCGCCCGAGGGCTGTGGTGCATTTTGCCGCGGAAAGCCATGTCGACCGCTCGATCGGCGGGCCGGACGAATTCGTGCGCACCAATATCCAGGGCACCTTCGAGTTGCTGGAAGCCGCGCGGGCGTACTGGGCCACGCTGGATGCACCGCAGGCCGCCGCCTGGCGGTTCCTGCACGTATCGACCGACGAAGTGTACGGTTCGCTGGCGCCGCAGGACCCGCCGTTTCGCGAGACCACCGCCTACGCCCCCAACAGCCCCTACGCTGCCAGCAAGGCCGCCAGCGACCACCTGGTGCGAGCCTGGCACCACACCTACGGCCTGCCGGTGCTGACCACCAACTGCTCGAACAACTACGGGCCGTACCAGTTCCCGGAAAAGCTCATTCCGCTGATGATCCACCACGCGCTGGCAGGCCAGACCCTGCCGGTGTACGGCGACGGCTGCCAGGTGCGCGACTGGCTGTACGTGCAGGACCACTGCCGGGCGCTGTGCCGGGTGCTGCAGGCGGGAATTCCCGGGCGCAGCTACAACATCGGCGGGCGCAACGAAGTGCGCAACATCGACCTGGTGCATGCGCTGTGCGAGTTGCTCGACCGCCTGCGGCCGCGCGCCGACGGGCGCTCCTACGCCACCCAGATCGGCCTGGTGGCCGACCGGCCGGGCCACGATCGGCGCTACGCCATCGATGGTTCGCGCATTGAGCACGAGCTCGGCTTCAGGCCGCAGGTGGACTTCGACAGCGGCCTGCGCCAGACCGTGCAGTGGTACCTGGAGCACCAGGACTGGGTCGCGCATGTGCTCAGCGGCGAGTACCGCCGCGCGGGGTCGTCGCCGTGAGCACCGGCGCGGCCGGCGCCGCGCGGCGCGTGCTGCTGCTGGGCGCCGATGGCCAGCTGGGCTGGGAGCTGCGACGTTCGTTGCTGCCGCTGGGCGACGTGGTCGCGCTGGGCCGCGCGCAGGCCGACCTGGCCGACGCGTCGGCGCTGCGCGGGCTGCTGCAGCGGCTGCGCCCGCAGCTGGTGGTCAACGCGGCCGCCTACACCGCGGTCGACCGTGCCGAAAGCGAGCCCGAGCTGGCCTGGAAGGTCAACGCCGAAGCGCCGCGGGTGCTGGCCGAGCACGCCGCCGACAGCGGCGCCTGGCTGGTGCATTACTCGACCGACTACGTGTTCGACGGCAGCTCGGCGCGAGCGTGGAGGGAAAGCGACGAACCGCGTCCGCTGAATGTCTACGGGCGCACCAAGCTGCAGGGCGAGCAGGCGATCCGCGGCAGCGGCTGCGCGCACCTGATCCTGCGCACCTCGTGGGTGTTCGCCGCGCGCGGCTCGAATTTCGCCAGGACCATCGCCCGCCTGGGGCGCGAGCGCGACAGCCTGCGGGTGGTCGCCGATCAGCTCGGCGCGCCCACCGGCGCCGAGCTGATCGCCGACGTCACGGCGCTGGCGCTGCATCGCCTGCTGCGCGAGCCCGAGCTGGCGCGCGCCAACGCCGGCCTGTACCACCTGAGCAGCAGCGGCAGCACCAGCTGGCACGGCTATGCCTGCCATGTGCTGCGGCACCTGGCGTCGCGCGGCGTGACGCTGCGCTGCGCTGCCGAACAGGTGCAGCCCATCGCCAGCAGCGAGTATCCTGTGCCGGCGCCGCGCCCGGCCAATTCGCGCCTGGACTGCCAGGCGCTGCAGCAGTGGCTGGGTATCGCGCTGCCACCCTGGCAGCCGCAACTCGAGCGCAGCCTCGACGAGGCCTTCGATCTGCGGCCGTCGTAGCAGCCCGCCCGCCCGCCGGTCGATCAGGACTGCTGGATCTCGATCTTCACCTCCAGCACCTCCAGCGACTCGTGGCGCTCCAGTCTGACCTGGATGTCGTTGGGGTCGATGCGGACATAGCGGGAGATCACCTCGAGCAGGTCGCGCTGCAGCGCCGGCAGGTAATCGGCCGGGGCGCCCGACGCGCGCTCGTGCGCCAGGATGATCTGCAGGCGCTCCTTGGCGATGCTGGCGGTCTTTTTCTTCTCGCCGAGCAGGAAGGACAGGATGGACATGGGCATTCTCCTGCTCAACGGCCGAACAGGCGCTTGAACAGGCCGGGCTTGTGGTAGCTGGTGAAGCGCAGCGGGAGCTCCTCGCCGAGGAATCGGCCGACCACGTCCTGGTAGGCCGAGGCGACATCGGTGCCCTGCAGGTGGATCGCCGGCGTGCCCTGGTTGGAACCCTGCAGCACGGCCTCGCTTTCCGGGATCACCCCGATGAGGTTGAGGCGCAGGATTTCCTGGATGTCGTCGATCGACAGCATCTCGCCCTCCTGCACCCGACGCGGGTTGTAGCGGGAGATCAGCAGGTGTTCGCGGATGGGCTCGGCCCCCTCGATGGCGCGCCGGGTCTTCGAGCCGAGGATGCCGAGGATGCGGTCCGAGTCACGCACCGACGAGACTTCCGGGTTGGTCACGATCAGCGCCTCGTCGGCGAAATGCATGGCCAGCAGCGCCCCGCTCTCGATTCCCGCCGGGCTGTCGCAGACGATGTAGCTGAAGCCCATCGAGTCGAGCTCCTTCAGCACCTGCTCGACGCCCTCCCTGGTCAGCGCGTCCTTGTCGCGGGTCTGCGAGGCGGGCAGCACGTACAACTGCTCGCACAGCTTGTCCTTGATCAGGGCCTGGTTCAGGTTCGCCTCGCCCTGGATGACATTGATGAAGTCGTAGACCACCCGGCGCTCGCAGCCCATGATCAGGTCCAGGTTGCGCAGGCCCACGTCGAAGTCGATGACCGCGGTCTTGTGCCCGCGCAGCGCCAGGCCGGAGGCGAAGGCTGCGCTGGTCGTGGTCTTGCCGACCCCGCCCTTGCCCGATGTGACGACGATGATCTTTGCCATGGTGAAGGAAAACCTCTGGGTGGATGGCTGGGTGGGTGGGGAAAGCCGACAGCCGGGAGGCTGGCGGGTGCAGGGTGGGGTTTCACCGCTTGCGCAGCGCCTCGATGCGCAGTGCGTCGCCGTCCAGGCGGATCTGCGCGGCCTGTCCCGCCACCTCCGGTGGCAGCGGGGCCTCGGCGGTGCGGTACACCCCCGCGACCGCGACCAGTTCGGGCTCCAGGCAACTGCAGAAAATGCGCGCGCTGGTGTCGCCGTGGGCCCCCGCCAGGGCCCTGCCGCGCAGCGCCGCGTAGACGTGGATGTGGCCGGCGGCGATGATCTCGGCGCCGTGGCTGACCACGTCGAGAACGATCAGGTCGCCCGCCGAGTACACGCGCTGCCCCGAGCGCAGCGGGCGCTCGATCACCAGGGTCGCCTGCGTGGGCGCGCCGGCCGCCGGCGCGGGCTCTGCGGCGGCCGGCTGCGGTGTCGCGTCGCCTCGCCGATCCTGGCTGTGCAGCAGCGGCAAGCGCACGCCCGGCGGCAAGGCATCGGCCACCACGCCCAGCGCGCGCAGCCCGTGATCGCGCAGCCAGGCGGCCAGCGCGTCGACATCCAGGCTGGAGCCCTCGGGAATGCGCCGCAGGTCGATGACCAGCGATTCTCCGCTCAGGAACTCGGGAGCGCCGTCGAGGCGCTGCTGCAGCGCCTGCAGCAGCGCTGTCAGGTCGTCGGTGCGGGGGCTCAGGTGCAAGGCGTCGATGCCTCCCGAGCGCAGGTCGAACAGCGTGGGCTTGCGAGCCGTCATGGCAGGCGGACGCGGGCTCGCGCGCCGGGCGGCGGCGCGGGATGGTGGCGGGCGGTGCGGGTACGCGAAGTCACGGTGCGCGGGCGGCGGGGACGACGGGGGGACGGGCCGATGCGGCGAGCGCCGGGCGACTGCCTCGCCCGGCGCTCGCCGGATGTGCGTATGGTACTTGGCCGCCAACTTGCCCGGCGGCGCGCCTGGGCCTATAACGCGGGACAGCGGTGGCCGTCGCCGCCGCGCAAGCCTGCCAGCAGGCCGCCCAGCCATGCACGAATGGAGCACCCACGAAGTCGACAACGTCGTGCCCGACGCGGCGGCGTACAACCTGTACGACACCGATCAGGGCTTGCGCGAGGCGGTGTTGCGCGAGGGGGCGGCATGGGCCGACGACGCCTTGCACGGCATCGGGGCCGAGCTCGGCCAGCCGGCGCAGCGCGAACTGGCGCGGCAGGCCAACGCCTTCGCGCCGCAGTGGCAGGCCTACGACGCGCAGGGGCGGCGCGTCGATCAGGTGCAGTTCCACCCGGCCTGGCACCGCCTGATGGGCGACATCTGGCGCCGCGGCCTGCACGCCTCGGCGTGGCAGCATCCGCGCGAAGGCGCGCTGGTGGCACGCGCCGCGGCTTTCCTGATGCAGGGCCAGGTCGAGGCCGGAACGCTGTGCCCGACCACCATGACCTTCGCGGCCATCCCGCTGCTGCGCGCCGAGCCGGCGCTGTGGCAGACCCTGGAGCCCCACCTGTTCAGTGCCGACTACGACCCCGCCGACTTGCCGCTGCCGCGCAAGCGCGGCATGCTGGTCGGCATGGGCCTGACGGAAAAGCAGGGCGGCTCGGACCTGCGCGCGATTTCCACCCGCGCCAGCGCGCTCGCCGGAGGCGGCAGCGGCCAGGCCTACTCGCTGGTCGGCCACAAATGGTTCTTTTCCGCGCCGCAGGCCGACGCCCACCTGGTGCTGGCGCGCGAGGGCGACGCCGCGCCCAGTTGCTTCTACGTGCCGCGCTGGGGCCCCGATGGCCGGCGCAACGGCGTGCGGTTGCGGCGGCTGAAGGACAAGCTGGGCAACCGCTCGAACGCCAGCGGCGAGGTCGAGTTCGAGGACGCCTGGGGTGTGCTGCTCGGCGAGCCCGGACGCGGCATCGCGCTGATGCTGCGCATGGCCCATACCACCCGCATGGACAACGTGCTGGGGTCGGCGGCGTTGCTGCGTGCCGGCCTGGTCGTCGCGATGCACCACGCGAGTCGGAGGCGTGCCTTCGGTCGCACGCTGCGCGGGCAGCCGCTGATGCAGGCCGTGCTCGGCGATCTGGCTCTGGAAAGCGAGGCCGCCACCGCGTTGGCGTTGCGACTGGCGGCGTCGTTCGAGCGCGCTCAGCACGACCCGCTGGCTGCCGCGCTGCAGCGCATCCTGACGCCCGCGGCCAAGTTCTGGGTGTGCAAGCGCGCGGTGCAGGCGCTGGCCGAATGCATGGAAGCCCTCGGCGGCAACGGCTATGTCGAGGAATCGGATCTGCCGCGGCTGCTGCGCGAGGCGCCGGTGAATTCCATCTGGGAAGGCAGCGGAAACGTGGTCGCGCTGGACGTGCTGCGCGCGCTGCGCACCGAGCCCGACTGCGTGGAGGCGCTGCGCGAATGGCTGGCCGCCAGTGCCGCGCTGCCGCGCCCGGCGCTGCTCGCCTTCGACCAACTGCTCGCGGCAGGGCCGCGCGAGCCCGCGCTGGCGCGCGAGGTGGCGCAGCAACTGGTGTTGCTGGTGCAGGCGGCGTTGCTCGGTGCGCATGCGCCGCCGCAGGTCGCCGAGGCCTTCGTGGCCACGCGCTTGCAGCACGCCGGCAGCGGAAGGGTCTTCGGCGTCGGGCTGTCGGCCGCGGCGGCGCAGGTGCTGCTCGAGCGGGCCTGGCCGCTCGACGCGGGTTGAGCGCCCCCGGGGTCCGGTCGGCGCCGGGTGCGCGCCGGCGCTACCCGCGAGCGCCGTAGCCTGCCAGCGCGAGCAGGCGCGACGCCAGCCAGGACGACAGCAGTCCGACCAGCGCACCGCCCACGACGTCGGCCGGGAAATGCGCGCCGGCGGCCACGCGCGCCCAGGCCACCCACAGCGCGAACACCACCAGCAGCAAACGCAGCGCCCCGTGCGCTCCGGCGTACAGGCTGGCGGCCACGGTGCACGCGAAGGCCACATGCCCGGAGGGGAAGCTGTGGAACCATTCGGGCCTGCCGATCAGATGCACCGAGGCTGCTCCCAGCACCCGCAGCGGCCTGGCGAAGTCGAGCCAGGACTTGATCGAGCCGACCAGCACCCATTCGAACAGGTAGGCCACCTGCAGCGCCAGCACCGCGCGCTGGCTCAGCAGCGCCGGTCGCTTGACCGCCAGCGCCAGGCTCGCAGCGGCCCACAGCGGGTAGTACAGGTGGTCGGCGGCCACGCCGGCCCAGGCCGCCAGATGGTCCCAGGCCCAGCCCGACCCGGCGTGGTTGACCAGCAGGAACAGCCGGGTGTTCAGTCCGTCCCAGCCGTACCACCAGGGTGCGCTCATCCCAGCGCCTGCCAGCCGAGGGCTCCGAGCCACAGCCAGATGCCGACCAGCGCGCTGGCCGCGGCCGCCGCGAACAGCCAGCGCCGGCCGGTCAGCGCGGTGATCGAGGCCAGCGAGATGGCCACCTGCAGCGCGATGATGCTGCGCAGGATCGCGGCATGCGGCCGGCTGAGCAGTTCCGAACGCTGGTTGGCGTGTTCGGAGTCGGCGTCGAGCTTGCGCGCGCGGGCCGCCAGTTGGTCTTTCTGGGTCACGTACTTGGCGATGCGCGCGTCGAGTTCGGGCCGTCGCGCGGCAGGCGCGAGGTCGCGCGTCAACTCGGCCAGGTGCTGCTTGGTGCTCACCGCCTGGTAGTAGTTCCAGTCGTCGGTCGCGTGGGCCTTCTGCAGCACCGCTTCGTTCTTGGCCAACAGCACTTCTTCCATCAGCACCGAGCCCTGGTAGCTGACCAGCGCACCCAGCGCAGCCAGCACCGCGGTGAACACGGCCACCCATTGGTTCAGCCGCGACGCCGCATGCGGCGTCGCGGCGTGATGCAGCATTTCCTCGTGGGGGGCATGGACGTGGAGGCCTTGCTCGCTCATGGTGGTCGGCGGATGGTTCGATGGGGTGCGCGCGGGGCCCGCGCGGGCCGGCCGGCAGCCGGGCGCAGCCAGTGTAAGGTCTTTGCCGCGCTATTCGTAGCGCAACGCCGCAGCGGGTTGCAGGCGCGATGCCCGCCAGCTGGGATACAGCGTGGCCAGCAGGCTCAGCGCGAGGGCGATCAGGGTGATCTGCAGCACGTCCCCGATCCGCGGATCGCTGGGCATGGTGTGGATCAGATAGACGCTGCTCGGCAGGAACTGGGTGTGGAACACCCACTCGAGGAACGACACGATGGGGTCGACATGCAAGGCGATGAGCAAGCCGAGCGCGACGCCGAACAACACCCCGAACACCCCGGTGACCGCGCCCTGGATGACAAAGATGGCCATGATCGAGCGCGGGCTCGCACCCTGGGTGCGCAGGATCGCGATGTCCGCCTGCTTGTCGGTCACCGTCATCACCAGCGTGGACACCAGGTTGAACGCGGCCACCGCGACGATCATCGCCAGGATGATGAACATCATGCGCTTTTCGATCACCACCGCCTGGAACCAGGTGCGGTTCTGCGCGGTCCAGGGCTGCGCGACGAGTTGCGGGCCGAGCTGCGCCTGCAGTTGCTGCGCGACACGCGGCGCATCGTCGATCGAGCGCGTCTGGATGCGCAGACCCGTCGGTCCCTGGGTCAGGAACAGCCGCGATGCGTCGCCGATGTCCAGCAGCGCCAGGCTGGAGTCGTATTCGTAATTGCCGATGCGAAAGATCCCCACCACCGTCAGGGTGCGCAGCCGGGGAATCATCCCGGCCGGCGTCAGCGATCCGCTGGGAACGACCATGGTCACCAGGTCGCCGACGCCCACGCCCAGCCGCTGCGCCAGCGCTTCGCCCAGCACGACGTCGAAGCGGCCCGGTCGCAGCGCGCCGAGCGAGCCGACGAGCATGTGCGAGGCGATGCTCGATACCTGGGGCTCGAGCGCCGGGTCGATCCCCCAGGCCAGCACGCCGAACAGCGAATTGCCCTGGGCCAGCAGCGCCTGGCCCTGCACCAGCGGCGCGATTCCGGTGACCTGGGGATCGCGGCGCAGCCGCTCGGCCAGTTCGCGCCAGTGCGGCCCGATCGATCCGCCATCGGCGCTCAGCACCTCGACATGGGGAATCACTCCCAACATGCGGTCGCGAACTTCCTTCTGGAATCCGTTCATCACCGAAATGACCACGATCAGCGCGGCGACTCCCAGGGTGATGCCGATCACCGAAACCAGGGAGATGAAGGAAATGAATCCGTTGCTGCGGGTACGGCGGCTGGCGCGGGTGTAGCGCCAGCCGATCATCAGCTCGAAGGGCCAGGACGCGGGCCTGGGGAGGTCGCTGGGGCGGCTTGACATGGGCTGCCAGTGTACGTGCTGCGACGCCGGCCGCGCGCCTCCCGGCGCCGCCCGGCTATGCTGGCGCCGAAGGCGGCCGCGGCGCGGTCGCAGGAGCCGACCATGAGCCCGACGTCTTCCCTCCCGCCGATGCCCTACCGCCGCATGGGACGCAGCGGCTTGCGCCTGAGCGCGCTGTCGCTGGGCTCCTGGCTGACTTTCCACGACCAGGTCGATGGCGCCGGAGTGCGCGAGATGATGGCCCTGGCCTTCGACCACGGGGTGAATTTCTTCGACAACGCCGAGGCCTACGCCCATGGCCAGAGCGAGGTGGTCATGGGCCGCGCGCTGCGCGAACTCGGCTGGAACCGCCTGCACTACGTGGTGTCGAGCAAGTTCTACTGGGGCCTGGAGTCGGGCGGTCCGCCGGTCAATGGCAGCAATACCCTGAATCGCAAATACCTGCTGCAGGCCGTCGATGGCAGTCTGCGCAGGCTGGGGCTGGATTTCCTCGACCTGGTCTATTGCCATCGTCCCGACCCGAATACCCCTGTCGAAGAGACGGTCTGGGCGATGCACGACCTGATCGCCCGCGGCAAGGCCTTGTACTGGGGTACCAGCGAGTGGAGCGCCGCCGAGATCCGCCAGGCGTGGGAACTCGCCGAGCGCCATCACCTGCACAAGCCGGTGGTCGAGCAGCCGCAGTACAACCTGTTCCATCGTCGGCGCGTCGAAGTCGAGTACCGGCGGCTGATCGACGAACTGGGGCTGGGACTGACGGTCTGGAGTCCGCTGGCGTCGGGGCTGCTGACCGGCAAGTACCGCCAGGGCATTCCCGCCGGCAGCCGAGGCTCGTTGCCGCAGGCCGAGTTCCTGCGCGAGGCGCTGCTCGACCAGCGGCGCAACCGCGCGGTCGACGAACTCGGCGACCTGGCCGCCGAACTGGGCTGCAGCAGCGCGCAACTGGCGATCGCGTGGGCCGCGGCGCGCGGCGGCGTCAGCAGCGTGATCCTCGGCGCCTCCAGCGTGCAGCAGTTGCGGCACAACCTGGGCGCGCTGCAGGTGCTGCAACGACTCGACGCGGCGATGCTGGCGCGCATCGAATCGTTGACCGAGCCGGCCTCCGACCTCGCGCCGTAGCTGGACGAGCGAGGTGCCTGCCAGGGTGCCTGCTAGGGCAAATCCTGATGCCGACGCGATTGTGCTGGCCCGAGCTGCCGCATATAGTGGTCAGGCCGGAACGAAACGTACCATTTTCTTCAAAAATCGACGGGCGTCTTGCCAGGCCCGCGGCTTCCGGATCGCATGACCATGCAGGCGGCGGCGCTGTCGCTGCGCCGCAGTGGGCTCGCTGCCCGTGCCTGCAAGGCCGTTTGGCTACAGACGAGGAGACAGCATGAGCGCATCGCAATCGCAGGCGGCTGACGGACATTCTCCGGCAAGCGCCTCGCACACGGGCAACAAGGCGATGATCGTGTTCGCCAGCACGTTGGGCACGACCATCGAGTGGTACGACTTCTTCCTGTACGGGGTGCTCACGCCTCTGGCACTGAACCGCCTGTTCTTTCCCAACCTGTCTCCGCTGATGGGGACCATCGCCGCCTACACCACCTTCGCGGTGGGCTTCCTGTCGCGGCCCATCGGGGGAGTGATCTTCGGGCATTTCGGCGATCGCATCGGCCGCAAGACCATCCTGGTCATGACGATGCTGATCATGGGCGGTTCGACCTTCCTCATCGGCGCGCTGCCGACCACTGCCGCGGTCGGCGTGCTCGCGCCGGTGCTGCTGTTGCTGCTGCGGGTGCTGCAGGGCATCGGAATCGGCGGCGAGTGGGGTGGGGCGGTGCTGATGACCATCGAACACGCCAGCCCGGGCAAACGCTCGCTGTACGGCAGCTGGCCGCAGCTGGGCGTGCCGTTGGGGCTGACGCTGAGCGCCGCGGTGGTCGGACTGGTCAACCTGCTGCCCGACACCGCCTTCATCAGCTGGGGTTGGAGGGCGGCGTTCTTCCTCAGCGCGCTGCTCGTGGCCATCGGCCTGTACGTGCGATTGAAGATCATGGAGACCCCGGAGTTCGAGCAGGTGCAGCGCGAGCACCGCATCGTCCCGGTCCCGGTGAAGACCATGTTCAAGGACTTCAAGCGCGAGGTGCTGCTGACCCTGGGCGCGCGCTATGTCGAAGGCGCGTGTTTCAACACCTTCGGGGTGTTCAGCATCTACTACATCACCCACTTCCTGCACCTGTCGCGTGGCGACGCGCTGAACGCGGTGATGATCTCGTCGGCGCTGATGATCCCCTTCATCCTGCTCGCCGGCTGGCTGGCCGACCGCTTCGGCCTGCGCAAGGTGTTCGCGCTGGGCACCGTGGCGATCGCCATCACCACGGTGCTGTCGTTCTGGGCCATGGACAAGTGGGGGGCGCACAGCTATCCGGTGGTGCTGCTGGCCATCGTCGTGCCCTTCTCGTTCGCCTACCCGATGGTCTACGGCCCCGAATCGTCGCTGTTCGCCAGCCAGTTCGACGCCCATGTGCGCTACACCGGGGTGTCCTTCGCCTACCAGTTCTCGGGGATTTTCGCCAGCGGACTGACACCGCTGATCGCGACGGCGCTGATCGGAGCAGGCCACGGCAAGCCGTGGCTGGTGATCGCGTACATGCTGGTGGTGTCGCTGGTCAGCCTGGTCTCCGTGCTGTTGATGCGCGGGGTGTCCAAAGGCGACGCGCAGCGCGCCTGAGGCAAGCCGAGGGCCGGCAGCGCGGCGCTCGGCAACGGGCGGCCAAGGGGGGGCGAGGGGGGACGAGGGTGGACGACGTGCCGGCAGGCCAGGCGGCCTGCCGGCGTTGTCGCCATGTGCACGGCCGGCGACGGCCCCGGCGCATCGGCAGCGCCAACGCGCAGGCGGGATGGGCGCTCAGCTCAGCGGCGGCAGTGTCGGCGGGGAGGCATCGGGGGGGTGCGCGCCCGGGTCGTCGGAACGCGGGAGCAACGCCGTCGATGGAAGGTAGAGGCGTCCTTCGCGATCGGTACCGAGTATCACCGCCCGCGTCGACGGCGGCTTTCCCGGTGGACCGAGACAGGCGCCGGCGTCGGGGCTGCCGGCGCTGAAGGTGATCGGCCCGTCGTCAGTGATATCGGTGGCGCCGAAGCTCCGACACACCCTGCGGTGCCACGCATTGGCGGCCGCGCTGTGCATGCCCGAGTCGATCGTGACGGTGCCGTCCCCGTTGTTCACGGCATGGGCAAGCAACTGCCCGGGGGGGACTGACCAGATAGCCAGGCATCCGTCCGGCGGGTTCCCGTGCAAGCGCAGAGGAAAACGCGAGCAGCAGCACCATCGGGGCGAGGCAGGAAGGCGCAGCAGCACGCCGCGTGGGCGTGGGCTTCAGCGTCGACGTGGGCGTGGGTATGCGCAGCATCGGGCGGAGCGCAGCAGGGCCCATGGCGGACAGAGGACCATTGGATACCCGCTGCCTCGCGAAGTTCCCGCGGCGCAGCGTGGCGCCGGGCGACGGCCTGCGCGCGTCCCGGTCCGCGCAGCCAGGGTCCGCGCGCTACGCCGCCTCGTCGCGCATCGCGTACCAGCGGTACAGCAGTCGCTGCCCGATGCGCCGCATCGGCGCCAGCAGCTGCGAGCGGAACAGGTGGAAGGCGTTGGGGTACTCGAGTTCGCTGTCGTAGATCGGCAGGTCGAGCACCGCGGGCGCCTTGCCCGCCACGCGCTGGGCGAGGCGGCGGCCGGCGTGGGCCGAGAACGATACCCCGTTGCCCCCGTAGCCCAGCGCGTAGAACACCTGCTGGGCGGGGTCGGGTTGCATGATGCGCGGCATCATGTCGTGGCTGACGTCGACCCAGCCCCACCAGGAGTAGTCGATGTCGATTCCGCGCAGCGCCGGGAACTTGCGGTGCATGCCGTCGATCAGCAACTGCAGGTGCTTGGGGTTGGGCGCGTCGGCGCCGGTGATCGAACTGCGGCTGCCGATCTGCAGGCGGCGGTCAGGCAGCAGCCGGTAGTAGTGGCGCAGGGTGCGGGTATCGGTGAGGACCTCGCGGGTCTGGAACCCGGTGGCCGCGATCTCCTCGTCGGTGAGCACACGCGTGACCAGCGAGTTCGACAGGATGGGCAGGATCTTGTTGCGCAGCCTGGGGTGCAGGAAATTGCTGGTGTAGCCCCCGGTGGCGAAGGCCACCGCGCGTGCCCGCACCGCGCCCTCGGGGGTGCGCAGCAGGTAGCGCCCGGCCGAGCCCTCGCAGCCCAGCACCGGACTGGCGGTGTGGATCCGCGCACCCTGGGCGCGCGCCGCACGCTGGTAGGCAAAGGCCAGTTTCAGCGGATGCACGCCGATGCCCTTGGGTTCGTGCAGCGCGCCGCAGGCCTCGGCGTCGCGCACGTACTGCTGGTGTACCTGTTCGCGGCCGAGCACCTGGGCGTCGTAGCCGAAGACCTCCCGAAGCAGCTGGCATTCGCTGCGCAGGAAGTCCATCTTGCGTTCGCGGTGGGCGATGTACAGGTGCCCGCCGGACTGGGGCTCGCACTCGGGGAACTCGGCGACCAGCGACTCGAAGGTCTCGAAGCCGTCGCGGATCTCGCGGTCCAGCCGCAACGCCACGTCGCGGCCCCAGCGCTCGATCCATTGCGAGCGGTACAGCCGCCCGCTGGCGTTCTGCCCCTGTCCGCCGTTGCGGCTGGTGCAGCCCCACGCGGTCTGGTTGGCCTCCAGCACGGTGGCGCGGATGCCATGCTCGCGCGCCAGGAACAGCGCCGCCGACAGGCCGGTGAAACCCGAGCCGACGATCGCCACGTCGGCTTCGATGTCCCCGCGCACCGGTCCGTCGTCCGGCGGGGGCTCGCCGGCCGTGCCTACCCAGTAGGTGGGGGCGTAGGCGCTGCCGTGCCCCGGGGTGGCCCGGGTCAGCGGGTCGTAGCGCGGGTCGTAGGGTTGCAGGACGGTCTGCGACGGGTTTGCGGCGGAGGCGTTCATCGATCGGGTGCCGGTGGATGCATGGCGGCCCGTCTTGCGGCGGGTCGGCATCGATGATAGGCGGGGGTTTTCCGCCGTCGTGGATCCAGATCGCACCAAAATGGTGGTCCAGAACGACCGCCGCGCGGATCGGATGGCCGCGTCGGTGCAAATCGGCGCGGCAGTATTCTTCTCCGCATCCGTATAAGGGTTTGCACGATGAGTGAAA
>JAKBBQ010000216.1 GCA_021808405.1 Pseudomonadota bacterium
GGGCGCGCTCGCCTCGGGCTTCCTGCTCTACGGCATGAGCCTGGTGTACGGCGCCACCGGCTCGCTGGACCTGAGCGTGATCTACCACACCACCGGCTTCGAGCCGCTGAACCGCGCGGTGCTGGTGATGGGGGTGGTGTTCCTGGTCGCCGGCGTGGCCTTCAAGTTCGGCGCGGCGCCGTTCCACATGTGGATCCCCGACGTCTACCAGGGCGCGCCGACGGTGGTCGTGCTGCTGGTGGCCGCTGCGCCCAAGCTGGCGGCCTTCGCGATGGCCATCCGCCTGCTGGTGCTGGGCCTGTTCCCGCTGGCGATGGACTGGCAGCAGATGGTCATGCTGCTGGCGATCGCCTCGCTGGTGATCGGCAACCTGGCGGCGATCGCGCAGACCAACCTCAAGCGCATGCTGGCGTATTCGACCATCGCGCAGATCGGCTTCGTGCTGCTCGGGCTGATGTCGGGCATGGTCAACGGCAATGGCATGTCGTCGTCGCAGGCCTACGGCGCGACCATTTTCTACCTGCTGATCTACGTGCTGAGCACGCTGGGCACGTTCGGCATCGTGATGTTCCTCGCCCACGAGGGTTTCGAGGCGGAGGAGCTGACCGACTTCGCCGGCCTGGGCAAGACCCATCCGTGGCTGGCCGGGATCATGAGCTTCCTGATGTTCTCGCTGGCCGGAGTCCCGCCGTTCGCCGGCTTCTACGCCAAGTTCGTGGTGCTGCAGTCGCTGCTGGTCACCGGCAGGATCTGGCTGGTGGTGCTGGCGGTGCTGCTGTCGGTGATCGGCGCCTTCTACTACCTGCGGATGGTGAAGATCATGTATTTCGATGCTCCGACGCGCGAGCACAAGGTGCGCGCATCGGGATCGGCGTGGGCGCTGATGTCCCTCAACGGCCTGGCCGTGCTCGCGCTGGGCATCCTGCCCGGCAGCCTGATGACCCTGTGCTACCAGGCGATCACCAACACCTTGCGTTGACAGGACACTCGCGATGCAATCTTCCGCAGTCTGGCTGGTCCTGGTGCTGGGTCTGTTCGGCGCCAACGCCCCCTTCGTGTCCGACCGCTTCTTCCTGGCCATGCCGCTGCGCGCGCGCAAGGCCGGCTGGATGCGGGTGTTGGAACTGCTGATCCTGTACTTCGTCGTCGGGGGCATCTCGCTGGCGGTGGAGCAGCGCCTGGGGCAGATCTACCCGCAGCACTGGGAGTTCTACGCGGTGTCGCTGTCGATGTTCATCGTGCTGGCGTTTCCCGGCTTCGTGCTGCGCTACCTGCTGCGGCGGGTTCCGGCCTGAGCGTCCCTCGGCCGACGATGCACGGCGACCCGCCCCCGCCGGTGCCTGCCTCGCTGCAGGAGACCACGGTCGACAGCCAGGGGGTGTTCCAGGGCCGCTTCCTGCGGGTGTGGCGCGACACCGTGCGGCTTCCCGACGGGGAAGTCGCGGTGCGCGAATACATCAAGCATTCGGGCGCGGTGATGGTGATCCCGCTGCTGGACAACGGCCGGGTGCTGATGGAGCGGCAATGGCGCACCCCGATGCGCCGGGTGATGACCGAGTTCCCGGCCGGCAAGCTCGATCCCGGCGAGGGCTGGCTGGCCTGCGCGGCGCGCGAACTGCGCGAGGAGACCGGCTACACCGCGCGCGAATGGGCCTACATCGGAACCATCAACAACGCGATTTCGTATTCCGACGAAACCATCCATCTGGCCTTCGCTCGCGGGCTGGCTCCCGGGACCGCGCAACTCGACCAGCATGAATTCCTCGAGGTGTTCGAGGCCGAACCCCGGCAGGTGCTGGATGGGGTCCGCAGCGGCACCATCACCGACGTGAAGACGGTGATCGGCGTGTTCTGGCTGGAAAAATTCCTCGACGGCAGCTGGCCGCTGGCCTGGAGCCAGGCGCCGGCGCAGGGCTGAGCCGCTCGGGTCGCGCGCCGCGCTTGCGTCGGCGCGGTGGATCCAGGGTAAGCCCCCTGCCTAGGCAGGCAGAAGGGTGCTCACATACCGTGTACAGCATCCTTCCCGGATGGCTGTGCACTTTCCCGTGGAGCACGATGCGGTGCCCTCAGGGCCTGCCGACGTCCTGACCGATACGGGGAAACGATGGATCCGATCCGCACGATCCGCAGCCAGAGGCTGCAGTTGCTGCTCGCCGAGCAGTTTCCGGGGCGCGGCGGCCAGGCGCTGCTCGCGCGCGCGCTGCAGCGCCAGACCGGCTACCTGTCGCGCTGCCTGAGCGGGGACAAGGCCATCGGCGAGGCCTTCGCCCGCCACATCGAGCAGGCGCTGCACCTGCCGCGCTACTGGCTCGACGGAGCGCACCTCGAAGGCAGCCTGCTGACCGCCAGGCAGGCGGCGCTGCTCGAGCGCTTCGACGTGCTCAGCCCGGGCCAGCAGGCCGAAGTGCTGGAGCGACTCGAGCGGACCCGGCGGCGCAACCAGGAGATCTTCGAACACCTGCGCGAAAAACTGGAGCTGGAGGCCCGGCCCGCCGGCTGATCCGCGGCGCCCGGGCGCAGTTCCTGGCGTTCGGCCGATGCGACTGGCGCCAGGGGACAGCCCCGCGCGACATGCACAACCGGTCAGTTGACCGCGTCCTTCACCACCTTGCCGACGCCGGCGCCGATCGCGATGCATTGTTCGGCGACCTGCAGCAGGTCGTGGGCCGCGAGCAGCCCCTGGTGGGCGCTGGCGCCAGTCAGCGCCAGCCCGGAGGCGGCCGGGATCAGCTTGTCGAAAATAAAGCCCCACATCGGCTGCTCTTTCCTCAGGTTCTGGATGATCGCGTCGTAGATCGCGTGCAGTTCGCGCCCCTTGTTGCAACGCGCCGACTGGGCATGGCAGGAATCCAGGTTCTTGTGGATCAGCTTGCGCAGTTTGTCCAGCTCGCCGCGAATCTTGTCGGCCTCCTTCGATTTCACGGTCTGCAAGGCCTTTTCGAGCTTTTCCGTTTCGTCCAGCGACTTGACCGCCAGCGCCGCCGCCTCACCGGCGGCGACGTCGATTCCCTGGAGCTTGTTCAGCCACAGTTTGGAATTGGACTGCAGGGCGTCCAGGCTGGGCATACAGCTGCTGCCGAGCACGGCGTTGAACGAGGCCTGCGCCAGCGAGTGCACTGCCAGCGCCTGCCTGCCCTTGGTATCGTAGATGTTCTTGATGTTGTTGGTGCTGGCGACCAACAACCTCTGGACGTCTTCGGCCTCTTGCCAAAGCTTGTCCAATTTCTGGACCACGCTGACGATGGATCGAAAGAGGCCGATGATGCCCAGCACCAGAGTCACGCCGCCGGTGAACAGCCCGCTGGCTACGCCGACCGCGCTGGCCACGAACCCCACGGTGCTCGCACCCACGCCCGCTGCAGCCACGAGCTTGTATTTGCTGTACTCCTTGCGGGTTGCGACCCAGGCTTTCCAGCGCCTGATCGGAATCTGGTTCAGCTGGTAGCGCAGTTCGTGGCAGGCCTTGTCGAGGTCCGCGCGCAGCTCGGCCTGCAACTGCTTCAGTTCCTTCTGGTCGGGCGGCTCCTTGCTCGTCAACGCGGCGTCGTACTTCTTGAGCGCCGTTTCGAAGACGGGGGCTTTCTTCCGCAGCGCGTCGTTGGCATCGTCGACCATGAACTGCTGCTGGCGCGGACCGTCGTGGGGGTCCTTGGCCATCAGGTTCGCGGTGAGGTCGTCGATGCGCATCGAGAATTCGAACCCCTTCAGCTGGATCGCCTTGGGCTTGTAGCTCATCACCTTCTGAAGCGAGTACGACCAGATGACCGTGCCTGACATCGCAACCCCCGTCGCATGCAATCGACGCAGGCCCATGCCTGCGTTTCCGGTTCTTTTTTATCGGAAACCCGGGCTGCGGAGCGGGTGTCAGCGGGCGTTTCCCGATGGAATCACACAGGGATCCAGCGGATTTTGACGCGACGCGAATCGCTGCCCGGAGTACAGGGTTGCGGGATATTCCGCGAATGCGCGACAGGCGAACCGGCAGTGCGCTCGACGAGGCTTTTCCGGCGCGCGGTGCGCCGGCTCAGGGCTCGCGCGTCGCGCCCAGTGGCGGGACCTCGGGCGCCAGCGCCAGCGCGCCCTCCAGGTCCCAGCAAAAGCCGGCGAACAGCCGGGCGCGCAACGCGGCCTCGACTCCCGCGCTGGCCGCGCGGCCGGCCAGCAGCCCATCCAGCAGCAGCGCCAGGCCGTACGGTCCCGCGCATTGCCGGCAGCGTTCGCGAAACAGCCTGCCCAGCGCTTCGCCCAGCGCGAAGGCCTGGATATCCAGGCGTTGGCCAGCATCGGCCGGAGCGACAGCGAGCAGCGCGTGCACGGTGCTGTCGACCCAGGACAGCAGTTCCGCTACAGCCAGCGGAGCGCCGTTGCCGCGGCCGGCGGCCGCAGGACGAGCGCCGGGACCTTGCGGGCCATCGCCGGAAACCATGGGCTTGCCCTTTCTGCGCGCGCGGCGAGTTCGGGAAGCGCCGCATTCATGCGCCGCCCGCCAAGCGATGGTCGGCACAGGATAGTCCACTCGATGCGATGGTGGGCGACTTTTTCCGAGTGGGCTGGTCGCGTCGGCTCGGCAGCACGGCGCGGGGCCGCGCTGCGCGCGCAGGCGTAAAAGTGCGTGACAGCGGCGGCGACCGGTGCCCCGAGGACAAGCGGCGACGGTTGCGCCGGGTAGGGCCCGGCGGCCTGTGCGTCGGCGAGTGAGCGGCCGCGACCGCGGGCGTGCGGCGGTCGCTTGGGTTCCTCCCGGTGATCATCGTGGACGGGAACAGGGCGATCCGAGCATCTGGCGCACAGACCGAATATCCGGCAGCATCGCCGGCGAAACGCCAGTCAGAGCGTCGGTCGGCGCCAAGCCCGTTGCGGCCTGCGTCGCGCCAGGTCCGCCTGCGTGATCCCGGTTGCGAGTCCGGGGAGGGGGTGCCGCGTGAAGTCTGCGCAACGAATTCCGGAGGGGGCCGGGCAGCAGGGCCAACAGGCCGACCCGGACAGGCCCGGCCGCTGGCTGACGGGCGCGCTGCAGCGGCTGTGGCGCGCGCCGCGCGCCGGGTCGCCGATGTCCGTGCCGCCCCCGTGGGACGGTACCGAGCGGCGCCGCGGCAGCCGGCGCCGCGCGCAGGCTGCGCCGCGCGCCGATGCCGATGCCTTGCTGGCGGTTGCGCTGCGTGTGCTGCGCGATTCCCGTGCGCAGGGGAGCGCTGCGGTCGAGCAGACGCTGTGCCACCTGCTGGCAGCGATGTTGCAAGCCCGGGCCGTGTACGTCGCGCAGTCGACGCGGCCCGGCGCCTGGCTGGAGTTCGCGGCCAGCGCGGGGCCGGCTGCGAGTTGGCTGCGAGACATCCGGGTGAGTTCGCGCGCCGACCTGCCGGAGGGCCGCGGCGCCGCCGGCACGGCATGGCGCAGCGGCGGCGCCCAGTGTTGCGCGGTCGGCGAGTCGCGCTTCGGCCCGTGGGCCGCGGGGGCCCGCCGCCACGGGATCGGCGGCGTGCTGGTCTGCGCGGCGCGCGGCGGCGCCGGCGAGACGGTGCTGCTCGGCGTGCTGCATGCCGAGCAGGCGGCGCCGTCGCAGCATCTCGCCGAGGTGTTGCAGCAGATCGTCGACGAACTGGCGGCGTGCCGGCCGCGTCGCGACGACGCCGCTGCGCCGGGGAGCCCGCGGCCTAGCGAGCCCGCGCGCGGCACGCACCTGCGCGACCCGCGGACCGGGTTGTTCAAGCGGCGCGCGCTGTTGCTGCGCCTGGATCTCTTGCTGGCGGCGCCGAGCAGTCGGGCCGGCGGGCCCGCGCTGTGCCTGCTGGAGCTGCAGGCGATCGCGGCCGTGCGCGCCCGCTGGGGGCGTGACGCGGCCGAGTCCGTGTACTACGCCTGCGCGGTGCGCCTGCGCGAACAACTCGGCGATGCCGCGCAGGTCGCGCGCGCCGGGCGCGCCGGCTTCGCGCTGCTGTTCGACCGGGCGGCCACGCCACGCGATGCGCAGCGGCTGGCCGAGCGCGCGCTGGCCGCGCTCGGCCAGCCGTCGAGCTGCGCCGGCTGCGTCGAGGGGGCGTGCTGCGGCCTGCCTGTGCGTGTCGGGCTGGTGGTGGCCGAGCCGGGACGCGACGACGCGCGGGCGGCATGGCGGGCGGCGCGCCAGGCGCTGCAGCGCGGCCGCGACGCG
>JAKBBQ010000217.1 GCA_021808405.1 Pseudomonadota bacterium
GCTGCGCGCCCACGAGTCGTGCGCCTGCGCCTGCGCCTGCTGCTGCGCCTGCTGCTGCGCGCTGTGCATCTGCGCTGCCGACAAGGGTTGCCGCCCTCCGAGCGGAAGGCCGCGCCGCCCCGACGGCTGCGCTGCGCCTTTCCTGTAGGCTCAGAGCGGCGCGGGCGCCCGAAGTTCCGCAGCCCCTGCCCAGCGCACGGGTATGGCCCGACCGGCGAGCGTTCAGCCGTCGCGGCGCAGCGCCTCGGCGACCCGCCGCTCGACGTCGGCCAGCGCGGCGGCCAGGTCGTTGGCGCTTTGCGCGACATGGCGCGCCTGTTCGTTCTGCAGCGAGTCGATGCGCTCGTCCAGCTGGCGCTGCCATGCATCCAGCGTGCGGCCCAAGCCCTCGAAGCCTGCCTGCACGGTCGATTGCAACTGCACCAGCCGCGAACTCTCGGCGTTGTCCGCGCGCTCGCGCAGCGCCTGCTGCTCGCGCAACTGGCGGCGCAGGTCCATCAGCGAGCGCGCGTGCACCCACAGCGCCAGGCCGCCCAGGCCCAGCAGCAGCAGTGCGCACAATCCGAGCATCAGCAGCCCGAGCGGCCAGTGCACCTGGACGACTCCCAGCGTCAGCTCGGTCGGGGCGGTGAAGGCCCCCCAGTTGGCGCCAGCGAACACCGTCAGCGCGACCAGCAGCAACAGCGCCACCAGGCTTCGCATTCCCATATGTCACTCCCTTCGGTTCGACGGGTCTTCGGATGGATCGGACGCAGGCAGCCCCCGTCGTGTCACAGCGCCTGGCGCATCGCCTGCTCGAGATCGGCGATCAGGTCCTGCGGCTGCTCCAGTCCGATGTTCAGGCGCAGCAAGTAGCCGGGCTGCGCCGACCGGTCTTCGTCCGAGGCCGCCGCCGGTGCCAGCGCAGCGCGGGTCGACGCCATATCGTAGGGAACGGCCAGGCTGAGCGGTCCGCCCCACGAGTAGCCGATGCCGAAGCAGCGCAGGCTGTCGACCAGCGCGTCGACGCGCTGCGGCGCGATGGCCTCGTCGAACGCCACGCTGAACAACCCGGCGGCAGCGCGGAAGTCGCGCTGCCAGCAGGCATGCCCGGGGCTTCGCGGCAGCGCCGGGTGCAGCACCCTGGCGACCTCGGGGCGCTGCTCGAGCCAGCGCGCGACCTGGCGCGCCGAGGCATCGTGGGCCGCGTAGCGCAGCGGCAGCGACGCCAGCCCGCGAAGCATCAGCGACACGTCGTCGCCGCCGACGCCCAGCCCCAGGTGCATATGCGCCCGCAGCAGCGCCTGGTGCAGCTTGTCGTCGCGGGTCAGTGCCGCCCCCATCAGCACGTCGGCTCCTCCCGACTGGTACTTGGTCAGCGCCTGCATCGACAAGTCGATGCCCAGGTCGAAGGGCCGCAGCGCCAGCCCCGCCGACCAGGTGTTGTCGATCGCCGTCAGCACCCCGGCGTCGCGCGCCAGCGCCACCAGCGCGCGCAGGTCGGGCATTTCCATGCTCACCGACCCCGGAGCCTCCAGCCAAAGCAGCCGGCTGCGCGGCACCAGGCGCTCGCGCAGCGTCGCCGGCCGCATCGGATCGTAGATGGCCACCTCGACGCCCCAGGACCTCAGCATGTGTTGCGCGAAATCCCTGCCCGGCGCATAAGCATTGCAGGGAATCAAAACCTGGTCTCCACGCTCGAGCAGCGCGAGGTCGATCAGGGCAATCGCCGACAGGCCCGACGGGCACAACACCGCGTGCTCGGCACCCTCGAGGTCGGCGAGCCGTCGCTCCAGCGTGAAACTGGCCGGCGTGCCGTGCAAGCCGTAGGTGTAGCCCGACTTGTCGCGCCACTGGCGCGAGCGCATTTGCTCGACGTTATCGAACAGCACCGTCGACGCGCGGTAGGTGGGCAGCTGCGCCGAGGCGAAGCCGGCCGGAGCGCGGTAGCTGTGGTGCTGCAGCCAGGTCGCCGGCGCCGGCCGCGCCGCGCCCTCGCCCGCCGGCTGCGAAGTCTGCTCTAATCGGAAACCGTGTTCTTCCTTGGACATGGGTAGGGGTTCTCCTGCGACGACACGACCATGCTGCGCGCAAGCGTGCGCAGCCGGCCGCGCGGACGACCGGGCCGCAACGCTCGCCGGCGCCGTCCGCCCAGGCTCCAGCATAGGAGCAGTGCAGCGAACCCGCATACCCCACCCCCCGCATTGAAGCCTCGACCCGCCATCCGTCGCATCGCACGCGCCACCCGCGGCGCGGCCCCACGCCGCCCGCCGCGGCAACCTGTACGCGAGGTCCCCGCGCCATGAGCGAAGCCCTCATTGTGCTGCTGTTGATCCTGCTCAACGGCATGTTCGCGATGGCCGAGATTGCGCTGGTCACCGCGCGCCGCGCCCGCCTGACCGCGCTGGCCGAGTCGGGCAGCGTGCCGGCGCGCGCCGCGCTGCAACTGACCGACCAACCGACCCGGTTGCTGTCGACGGTGCAGATCGGCATCACGTCGATCGGGGTGCTCAACGGCATCATCGGCGAGGCGGCGTTTTCCTCGGGCATCGCCGCCGAGCTGCAGCGCCTGGGCCTGTCGGCCAGCGCGTCGTCGATTGCATCGACCGCACTGGTCGTGGTGGTGATCACCTATCTGTCGATCGTCGTCGGCGAACTCGTTCCCAAGCGCCTGGGGCAACTGGCGCCCGAGCGCATCGCCCTGGTCACCGCCCAGCCCATGCTGGTGCTGGCGCGCATGGTGTCGGTGTTCGTCAAGCTGCTGTCGGTGTCCACCGACCTGTTGCTCAAGCTGCTGCGGGTGCGCACCGACCAGCCCAAGCATGTCACCGAGGAAGAGATCAACGTGGTGCTGGAGGAAGGATCCGACGCGGGGGTCATCGAAGTCCAGGAACACGAAATGGTGCGCAATGTGTTCCGACTGGACGATCGGCAGATCGCCTCGCTGATGACCCCGCGCAACGAAATCGAGTTCCTCGACGTCGAGGACGCGTTGTCGGACAACCTGAGCAAGATCGCGCAGAGCCCGCATTCGCGCTTCCCGCTGGTGCGCGGCGACCTCGACGACGTGCTGGGGCTGGTGTCGGCCAAGGAACTGCTCGGGCGATTCATCCGCCGCGAGGGCATCGACGACCTGGGCAAGTCGTCGAGCCCGGCGATCTTCGTGCCGGAGAGCCTGACCGGGCTGGATCTGCTGCAGACCTTCAAGCAAAGCCCGGACCACACCGCGCTGGTCGTAGGCGAATACGGCCAGACGCTGGGTATCGTCACGGTGCAGGACATCCTCGAGGCCATCGCCGGGGAGTTCAAGAGCCACCCGTCCGAGGAGCCGTGGGCGGTGCAGCGCGAGGACGGCTCGTGGCTGCTCGACGGCCTGATCCCCGTCGGCGACCTCAAGGACAAGCTCGCGCTGCGCGCGTTGCCCGAGGAAGAGAAGGCCCGCTACAACACCCTGGCCGGTATGCTGATGCTGCTGCTGGCGCGGGTGCCGCGCACCGCCGACTCGATCGAGTGGGAGGGTTGGCGCTTCGAGATCGTCGACATGGACGGCAAGCGCATCGACAAGGTGCTGGTGTCGCGCACTCCGGCGGCGCTCGCCGCCGAGGCGCCGCGAGGCTGAACTCAGTCGGCGGCGCGGCGCGGCGCCAGGCGCGCCGCGATCTCGCCGATGATGCCGCGGCGGAACAACAGCACGCACAGCACGAAGATGCCGCCGATCACCGTGCCCACCGAGTCGCTCAGGTGGGCGAACCACGCGATCCCGGTCAGGTGCACCAGCGAGCGCGAGATCAGCCCGATCTTGTCCTCCAGCACGGTGATGATCAGCGCGCCGAGGACCGGCCCGAGGTCGGTCCCCAGGCCGCCGACCAGGGTCATCAGGATGACCAGCCCCGAAGTCGCCCAGTGCACGTCGTCCAGGGTCTCGAAGCCCATCACCAGCGCCTTGAGCGCGCCTGCGAGTCCGGCGAAGGCGGCCGACAGCACGAACACCCCGAGCTTGTAGCGCGCGGCGTGGTAGCCGAGCGAGACCAGGCGCGGCTCGTTCTCGCGGGCGGCGCGCAGGATCTGCCCGAAGGGCGAGCGGTTGATTCGCCGCATGAACCACCAACTCAGCGCGAAGGCGCACAGCACGACCTCGTACAGCACCCGATCGGGCTGCAGCGACAAGCCCAGCAGCGTGCCGCGCGGAATGCCCTGCAGGCCATCCTCGCCGCCGGTGAACGACGCTTGCAGGAAGTAGAAGTAGACGATCTGCGCCAGCGCCAGGGTGATCATCGAGAAGTAGATGCCGCTCCTGCGCACCGATACCAGCCCCATGCCCAGGCCCACGCAGGCCGCGAAGCCGACGCCCAGCAGCACGCCCAGCGGGGTCGGCAGGTGCCACTGCACCAGCGCTTCGCCGACGATGTAGCCGGCGCCGCCGAACATCGCCGCGTGTCCGAAGGAGATCAGCCCCCCGTACCCGGCCAGCAGGTTGAATGCGCAGGCCAGCAGCGCGAAGCACATGATGCGCATTCCCAGCACCGGATACAGGCCGAGCCACGGCGCCACCGCGGCCAGCGCCAGCAGCAGCCACAACCACGGCCACGATCGCGATCCGCGCCCGCGCGGCACGCCGTCGGCCAGCGGGGAGCCGCTCATCGCTGCCTCCCGAAGAGCCCCGCCGGGCGCAGCGTCAGCACGACGGCCATCAGCACGAACACCACGGTGTTGGCCATCGGCGCGTACAGCACCTTGGTCAGCCCCTCGACCAGGCCCAGCACCAGCCCGGACACGATGGATCCGGCGACCGAGCCCATGCCGCCGATGACCACGATCGCGAACACGGTGATGATCAGGTTCGCCCCCATCAGCGGCGACACCTGGATCACCGGCGCCGCCAGCACCCCGGCGACTCCGGCCAGCGCGGCGCCGAAGCCGAAGGTCAAGGTCACCAGCAGCGGCAGGTTGATGCCGAAACACTGCACCAGCGCCGGGTTCTCGGTGCCGGCGCGCAGGTACGACCCCAGGCGCGTGCGCTCGATGAGCGCCCAGGTCACCGCGCACAGCAGCACGCTGGCCAGCACCGCGAAGGCGTAGTAGACGGGTAGGAACATGAAGCCCAGGTTGAGCACCCCGCCGAGTTGCGACGGCGCGTTGAAAGGCTGGCCGGCGACCCCGAATACCGAGCGGAACCCTCCTTCGAGCAGCAGCGTGAGCCCGAAGGTCAGCAGCAGTCCGTAGATCGGATCCATGCCGCGCAGGCGCCGCAGCAGCAGGCGCTCGACCAGCATGCCGAACACCGCCAGCAGCAGCGGCGACAGCAGCAGCATCCACCAGTAGCCCAGCCCCAGGTACTGGCCGCCGATCCACGCGAACATCGCGCCCATCATGAAGAAGGCGCCATGCGCGAAGTTGACCACGTCCATGAGCCCGAAGATCACCGCGAGCCCGAGCGACAACATGGCGTAGAAGGCGCCGTTGACCAGGCCCAGCATCAACTGGCCCAGCAAAAGCGGCAGGGGGAAACCGAACAACTCTGTCACGCGGGGGCCTCGTCGGGCAGGCGCGCCTCGCGGGCGCGGGCAGCCGGGCATGGCACGGGCGGTGCCCGTGCCATGCCCGGCCGGGGAACGATCGCGTTACTTGGCCAGCGGGCAGCCGTAGTCGGCGATCGGCCCGAAGGCGTCGGGGCCGGGGATCTTCTGCACGATGTTGTACAGATCCCATTCGCCCTTGGACTCGGCCGGAGTCTTCACCTGCGCCAGGTACATGTCATGCACGGTCAGGCCGTTCGCAGCCATGTAGCCGCCATGCATGAACACGTCGTTGATCTTCATCTTGTGCAACTCGGCCATGACCTTGGCGCCGTCGGTCGTGCCGGCCGCCTTCACCGCCTTCAGGTAGGTCATCACCGCCGAATAGTCGCCCGCCTGGATGAAGGTGGGCATCACATGCTCCTCCTTGTAGAAGCGCTCGGACCACTTGCGCGTGGTGGCGTTCTGGTTCCAGTACCACGGAGTCGTCAGGTACAGCCCCTGCGCCGACGCCAGGCCGATGCTGTGGATGTCGGTGACCAGCAGCAACAGCCCGGCCAGCTTCATCGTCTTGGTGATGCCGAACTGGGTGGCCTGCTTGATCGAGTTCACGGCGTCTCCACCGGCGTTGGCCAGGCCCAGCA
>JAKBBQ010000218.1 GCA_021808405.1 Pseudomonadota bacterium
CTGACCCTGCGTCCGCAGGGCCTGCTGGGCGAGCGCGTGGCCGATCGTGCTTGAACGGGAGAGCGTGATGCAAGGCAAGAATCCGCAGATGGTCGGCTTCGTGCTGGCGGCCGCATTCCTGGTGGCCTTCCCGCTGGGCCTGCAGCATTTCGGCGACGCCTGGGTGCGCATCGCAGCGTTCTCGCTGCTGTACGTGATGCTGGCGCTGGGGCTGAACATCGTCGTGGGCCTGGCAGGCCTGCTCGATCTGGGCTACATCGCCTTCTACGCGGTGGGCGCCTACATGTTCGCGCTGCTGTCGTCGACCCAGTTGACCGACAACTTCGATGCGCTGCATTCCCTGTGGCCGCATGGCTTCGAGGTGTCGATCTGGCTGGTGATCCCCCTGGGCGCGGGACTTGCCGCGTTCTTCGGCATCCTGCTGGGCACCCCGGTGCTCAAGCTGCGGGGGGACTACCTGGCGATCGTGACCCTGGGCTTCGGGGAGATCATTCGCATCTTCCTCAACAACCTCAACGCTCCAGTGGATATCACCAACGGTCCGCAAGGGGTCTCGGGAATCCACGGGGTGCGAATGTTCGGCTGGCACCTGAACAACAGTATCCACATAGGCAACTACATCATCAACTCGGTCACCGAGTACTACTGGCTGTTCCTCGGGCTGGCGGTGCTCACGGTGTTCATCTGCTACCGCCTGCAGGACTCGCGCATCGGCCGCGCCTGGATGGCCATGCGCGAGGACGAGATCGCCGCCAAGGCGATGGGCGTGAACACCCGCAACATGAAGCTGCTGGCGTTCTCGATGGGAGCGACCTTCGGCGGTGTCGCGGGGGTGATGTTCGCGGCCTTCCAGGGATTCGTCTCGCCCGAGTCGTTCTCGTTGATGGAGTCGGTCAACGTGCTGGCGATGGTGGTCATCGGGGGCATGGGCAATATCCCCGGAGTGATCCTGGGGGCCGTGCTGCTGTCGGTACTGCCCGAGGCGCTTCGCTACACCGGCTTCATTTCCGACTGGCAGCAGGCGGCGTTCCACCACGTCTACATCGACAGCGGAATCCTGCGCCAGCTGATCTACTCCCTCGCGATGATCCTGGTGATGCTGGTGCGCCCGAAGGGGCTGTGGCCGGCGCCCGAGCACGGCAAGTCCGTGGCTTCGTTGGGTATCGGCAATGGCTCGGGCCGCGCCGTGGCCGGGGAGGCCGTGCAATGAACACGCTGATCGAGGAAGTCGTCGAGGAGCGCAGCGCCCCGGCAAGCGCGGCGCCGCCGACGCTGCAGGTGGTGGGCGCCTCCAAGCGCTTCGGCGGACTGCAGGCGCTGTCCGACGTGGGCATCCGGATCCACAAGGGCCAGATCTACGGGCTGATCGGCCCCAACGGCGCCGGCAAGACCACGTTCTTCAACGTGATCACCGGGATGTACAAGCCCGATTCCGGCGACTTCCTGCTCGAGGGGCGGCCCTACAGGCCGGAAGCCGTGCATCAGGTGGCGCACGAAGGCATCGCCAGGACCTTCCAGAACATCCGCCTGTTTCCCGACATGACGGCGCTGGAGAATGTGATGGTGGGGCGCCACACGCGCACCAGGAGCGCGGTGCTGGGGGCGATTTTCCGCACCCCGGGGTTCCGCGCCGAGGAGCAGGCGATCCGCGAGCGTTCCTATGAACTGCTGGAGTACGTGGGTGTGGCGCAGTACGCCGACTACCGCGCACGCACGCTGTCGTATGGCGATCAGCGCCGACTGGAAATCGCCCGGGCGCTGGCCACCGATCCCAAGCTGCTGGCGCTGGACGAGCCGGCCGCGGGAATGAACGCCACCGAGAAGCTGCAGTTGCGCGAGCTGCTGTCGACCATCCGTTCCGACGGGCGCACCATCCTGCTGATCGAGCACGACGTCAAGCTGGTGATGGGCCTGTGCGACCGCGTGACCGTACTGGACTACGGAAAGATCATCGCCGAGGGGGCGCCTGCCGACGTGCAGCGCGACCCGAAGGTCATCGAAGCCTACCTGGGCGGTGGAGGACAAGCTCATGCCTGAAGCCCTGCTGAGCGTAAAGGGATTGCGGGTCGCCTATGGCGGAATCATGGCCGTCAAGGGCATCGACCTGGAGGTGCGCAGCGGCGAGCTGGTCAGCCTGATCGGAGCCAACGGCGCCGGCAAGACCACGACCCTGAAGGCCATCACGGGCATGCAGCCGATCAGCGAGGGCGACATCGTGTTCGACGGCCAGTCGGTGCGCGGCAAGCCTGCGCACGAACTCGTGCGCATGGGCCTGGCCATGGTGCCCGAGGGCCGCGGGGTGTTCACCCGCATGACCATCGACGAGAACCTGCTGATGGGCGCCTACACCCGCAGCGACAAGCAGGCGGTGCAGGACGACATCGATCGCGTGTTCTCCCTCTTTCCGCGGCTCAAGGAGCGCCGGGCCCAGCTCGCCGGGACGATGTCCGGAGGCGAGCAGCAGATGCTGGCGATGGGCCGCGCGATGATGTGCCGCCCGCGCATGCTGCTGCTCGACGAGCCGTCGATGGGACTTTCGCCGATCATGGTCGACAAGATCTTCGAGGTGGTGTCCGACATCGCGCGCGAGGGCGTGACCGTGCTGCTGGTCGAGCAGAATGCCAAGCGCGCGCTCGAGCTGGCGCAGCGCGGCTACGTGCTGGACTCGGGCAGCATGACCATGGGTGGCGCGGCCGAGCAATTGCTGCACGACCCGCGCGTGCGCGCGGCGTACCTGGGCGAGTGAAAGCGGCGCGGTCGGGCGCGCCGCCTGCCGCCGGCTCGCGCC
The DNA here is from genome assembly GCA_021808405.1 of Pseudomonadota bacterium. Taxonomy (GTDB): domain Bacteria; phylum Pseudomonadota; class Gammaproteobacteria; order Burkholderiales; family Burkholderiaceae_C; genus Thiomonas_A. Next base: position 2,789 of record JAKBBQ010000218.1, read on the forward strand.
CTTCGAGCCGGGTCGCTCAGGCCTGGGGCCCCGCCTTGTCGGCCTCGCTGGTGAAGGCGTCGGCGTGGAACTGCTCGGCGGGCAGGCCGCAGCGCGCGCTGAAATCGCCGCGCGCGGCTTCGACCATCAGCGGCGAGCCGCAGGCGTAGACATCCCAGGAGGAAAGGTCGGGAAGGTCCTCCATCACGGCCCGGTGCACCAGGCCGGTGCGCCCGCCCCAGTCGCAGTCGGGCTCGGACAGCACCGCGACCAGGTCCAGCCACGGGCATCGCGCCGCCTGTTCGCGGGCCCAGTCCAGGAGGTACAGGTCGGCGCACTTGCGCGCACCCCAGTACAAGCGCACCGGCCGCGCGTTGCCGTCCTCGCGCAGCTGTTCGAGCATGGCCTTGATCGGCGCCAGTCCGGTCCCGGAGGCCAGCAGCAGCAGCGGCCGATCCCTGTCCGAGCGCAGATAGAAACTCCCGAACGGACCTTCCATGCGCAGGATGTCCCGCACCTTCAGCGAGCTGAACACCTGGTCGGTGAACTTGCCTCCGGGCATGTGGCGGATGTGCAGCTGCACCTGCGGTTGCGCGCCCGGTGCGTTGGCCATCGAATAGCTGCGGCGACTCCCGTCGCGCAGGATGAATTGCAGGTACTGGCCCGCGTGGTAGCGGAAGGACTCGTTGGCCGGGAGCTGCAGATGCAGCACCGCGACGTCGCTTGCAGGAAATTCGATCTGCTGCACGCGGCAAGGCATCTTGCGCACGGGGAACATGTCGGCCGCGGGCAGCTCGGCGCATTCGATCACCACGTCCTCGAGCGCGTGCATGCGGCAGGTCAGTACCATGCCCGCATGGCGTTCGTCGGCGCTCAGCGCCTTGGTCTGGTGCGCGGCGAGTTCGAAGGCTCCCGAAACCCAGCGGCACTTGCAGCTGCCGCAGGCGCCGTCCTGGCAGCCGTAGGGCAGGCCGATTCCCTGGCGGATCGCGGCGGCGAGGACGGTCTCCGCGTCGTCGACCTCGAAGCGGTGGCCGGCGGGCAAGACGGTGGCGGTACGGCTCATGATGCGGTGGATTCCATGTTGATGGCTCGGTTTCGCAAACCCCGGATACTCATTGTCGGCTGTGGCGACGTCGGAATGCGTCTGGCCTCGCTGCTGTTGCCGCGGCTGCGCGTGCTGGCGCTGACTTCCAGCGCCGGGCGCGTCGAGTCGCTGCGCCGTGCCGGTATCGTGCCGCTGCTCGGCGACCTCGACCGGATCGATACCTTGTGGCGCTTGCGCGGGCTGGCCCAGCGGGTGGTCGTGCTGGCGCCGCCACTGGCGCAAGGCGACACCGACCCGCGCTCGCGACGTCTCGCCGTGGTGTTGCGCAGCGCCATGATAGGGGCCGGGGCGGTGGCCGGGCAGCGCAGCGGGCGCGTGGTCTACGCCAGCACCAGCGGGGTGTATGGCGACTGCGGCGGGGCGCGGGTGAGCGAGACCCGCGCGCCGCGCCCGGCCAGCGCGCGCGCACGCCGGCGCCTGCATGCCGAGGCGCAGTGGCGCGCGCTGGGACGCGCCGGGGCCTGCGTGAGCATCGTGCGGGTGCCGGGTATCTACGACGCGCTGCAGCGCTCGCCGCGCGAGCGCCTGCGCAGGCGCCTGCCGGTGCTGCGGGCCGAAGACGACATCTATACCAGCCATATCCACGCCGACGACCTGGCTCGGGTGCTCGCGCTGGCGTTGTGGCGAGGTGCCCGGCAGCGCATCTACCACGCCAGCGACGACACCGGCATGCTGGCGGGCGACTACCTGGATCTGGCAGCCAGGCTGCTCGGCGAGCCGTCGCCGCCACGGGTGAGCCGGCAGGCCATCGGCGCCAGTGGGCTGTCGCCGATGGCGCTGAGCTTCCTGGTCGAGTCGCGGCTGCTCGACAACACCCGCATGCGCGCCGAACTCGGCGCGCGCCTGCGCTACCCCGACGTCGCCAGCGGGCTGCGCGAGGCCCGGACGCAGGCGGCGGCGCCGGGTTGAACGCCCGGGCGCGCCGGCAAGCCGCGCCCGGGCTGGGCCCGCCAGGGCTCAGGACCCCGAGCCCGGGTTTTCCGGCAGCGCCAGTTGCGGCAGCGGCTTGCGGGTCTCCACCAGCACCAGGGGCCCTTCATCGACCACCGGGCGCGGCTTGCGCTCGCGCGGGGCCTGGCGCGGGGGCTGCGCCTGCCGCGCCTTGCGCGTGGCCTGCTCGACCCGCTGGGAATCGGATTGCACCCATTGCAGCCCGGCCCGCTCGACCACCGCCTGCAGTTCCTCGACGGCAAGCGCGGAGGGCTCGATCGCCGCAGCGACCCGGGGCGGTTGCTCCGGCGCAGCCTGCTCCGGCACAGCCTGCTCCGGGGCGGCTCGCTCCGGGGCGGCTTGCTCCGGGGCGGCTTGCTCCGGGGCGGCTTGCTCCGGGGCGGCTTGCTCCGGGGCGGCTTGCTCCGGGGCAGCCTCGAGCGGCGGCTGTTGCGCCGCGACCCGCTCGGGCAAGGGCCACTCGGCTTGCTCCGGTGCTTGCGCAACAGGAGCAGCCGGTTCGGCTTGCGCCAGCGCGAACGCCGGCGCGGCTTCGACCTGCTCAGGCTGCGGCCACTGTGCCGGAGGGGCTTGCACTACAGGAGCCTGGATCGCCGCGCTGGCAGCTTCGACCGTCTCGCCGGGCACGCTGGCGGCAGGCTCGACCTCGTCGACGCGGGTGGCCTGTTCGCTTGGAGCGCCAGCTTGCTGCGCGGTCTCGCCGTCGGTCGCCTGTGCGCCGTCGGCCGCTTCCTGTCCACGGCCGCGGCCGCCGCGCCGCCGGCGCCGCCGGCTGCGCGTGACCTCGCCGCTGCCTTCGTCGGCTGGTGCCGTCGGCTCGCCTGGCTGCGCCGTCAGGGCTTCGGATCCGACGCTTGCGTCGGCCACGGTCGCGGGCGCGGCCGCAGCCGGCAGCGTGAGCCCGAAGTCCTCCCAGCTGTCCACGCCCTGGGCCGCAGCTGCCTGGTCTTGCGTTGCCGCCGTGGGCGTGGGCGCGACCTGAGCGGGCTGGGCCTCCCGCAGCGCATCGCCGGTCTCCGGCGAACGCGCGGCGCGCGAGCCGCGCTGGCCCTGGCCAGCCCGTGGCGCCTCGCCTTCGGCATGCGCCGGGCGCGGGGCCGCGCGCTCACCGCGTTCGGTCCGTTCGGCGCGTTCGGTCCGTTCGGGACGCTCAGCGCGTTCGGCCCGCTCAGGCCGCTCAGCGCGCTCGGCCCGCTCGGCGCGTTCAGGCCGCTCGGCGCGTTCGCCACGTTCAGCCCGTTCGGCCCGCTCCGCTCGCTCGCCGCGGCCGCTGCGTCCGCGGCCATTACCGTTGGCAGTCGCCTGCCGGG
>JAKBBQ010000219.1 GCA_021808405.1 Pseudomonadota bacterium
CGCATCCGCGAAATCACCGACAAGCCGATCCGCTACGTGGTGCTCAGCCACTATCACGCGGTGCGGGTGTTCGGCGCCAGCGCCTACGCCGCCGACCACGTGATCGCCAGCCGCGACACCTATGACTTGATCGTCGAGCGGGGAGAGCAGGACAAGGCCAGTGAAATCGGGCGTTTTCCCCGCCTGTTCCGCAATGTCGAGAGCGTGCCGCCCGGGCTGACCTGGCCGACCATCACCTTCCAGGGGGCGATGAGCGTGTGGCTGGGCCGCCTCGAGGTGCAACTGCTGCAGCTCGGCCGCGGCCACACCAAGGGCGACACCGTGGCGTGGATTCCGTCGCAGCGTATCCTTTTCAGCGGCGACCTGGTCGAGTTCGACGCCACCCCGTATGCGGGCGACGCGTATTTCCAGGACTGGCCGCACACCCTGGACCAGCTCGCCGCGCTGCAACCGGTCGCGCTGGTGCCCGGGCGCGGCGCGGCGCTGACCGGGCCCGAGCAGGTCGCCGCGGGTCTGGCCGGAACCCGTGCCTTCATCTCCGACATGTGGCGCGAGGTCAAGGCCGGGGCCGACGCCGGCAAGAGCCTGAACGCGGTGTACAAGGAGGTGTACGCGGCGCTGCAGCCCAGGTACGGTCGCTGGGTGATCTTCGACCACTGCATGCCCTTCGACGTGACCCGCTGCTACGACGAGGCGACGCGCTACGCCGACCCGCGCATCTGGACCGCCGAGCGCGACCGCCAGATGTGGGAAACCCTCGAAAGCTGAAGGAGCCGTCATGGACCTGAACGTCGAACGCATCCACCACGTGGCCTACCGCTGCAAGGACGCCAGGCAGACCGTCGAGTGGTACAAGCAGATGCTGAACATGGACTTCGTGCTGGCCATCGCAGAGGACCGCGTGCCCTCGACCAAGGAGCCCGATCCCTACATGCACATCTTCCTGGACGCCGGAGGCGGCAACGTGCTGGCGTTTTTCGAGCTGCCGACCAAGGCGCCGATGGGGCGCGATCCCCATACCCCCGAATGGGTGCAGCACATCGCGTTTCGGGTCAAGGATCGCCAGACCCTGCTGGCCTACCGGGACCACCTGCAGGCGCAAGGAGTCGAGGTGCTGGGCCCGACCGACCACGGCGCGTTCCACTCGATCTACTTCTTCGATCCCAACGGCCATCGCCTCGAGCTGGCCTGTCCCGACCCCGACGAGACGGCGATGCTGGCCCGCATGGACGAGGTGAAGTGGAAGATGCTGGAGGAATGGGACCGCACGCGGCGCGCGCCGCACCACGCGGACTTCCTGCATGCGCGGGAGTTCACCGGCCAGGGCGGGGCGCAATGACAGCCTGCAGCCAGCGGGACCTCGACTCCAGCCACGACCCGGGGCTGCTCAGCTGGGTCGACTCGGCGAACCGGCCCGACGCCGATTTCCCGCTGCAGAACCTGCCGTTCGGTCGCTACATCGGGGCCGCCGGGGAGGCGGCGCGCGCGGGCGTGGCCATCGGCGACCAGGTGCTCGATCTGTCGCGTGCCGCGCCGCTGCTGGCGCAGCACGCCGACGCGTTGCTGCAGGCGGCGTTGCGGCCGCTGCAGGCCGGCGACCTGCAGGGTTTCATGGCGCTGGGCCGCGCCTCGTGGCGAGCGGTCCGGCTGGCGCTGAGCCAGGCCTTGCGCAGCGACAGCCGCCAGCGCGAGGATCTGGCGCGATGCCTGGTGGCGCAGTCGGCCGTGCGCATGCAGCTTCCCTGCCGCATCGGCGACTACACCGATTTCTACAGCGGGATCCATCACGCGACCGCGGTCGGCAGGTTGTTGCGCCCCGACCAGCCGCTGATGCCCAACTACAAGTGGCTGCCCGTGGGTTACCACGGCCGTGCCTCGTCGATCGTCGCCAGCGGCCAGGCGGTGCGCCGCCCGCTGGGCCAGTTGCGCGCCGGCGCCGAGCAGCCGCCTCGCCTGGCAGCGTCGCGCAGGCTGGATTTCGAGCTCGAGCTCGGCGCGTACATCGGCCCCGGCAACCCGCAGGGCGAGGCGGTGGACATCGAGCATGCCCACGCGCACCTGTTCGGCGTATGCCTGCTCAACGACTGGTCGGCACGCGACGTCCAGGCCTGGGAATACCAGCCGCTCGGTCCCTTCCTGGCGAAGAGTTTCGCCACCAGCGTGTCGCCCTGGATCGTCACCCTGGACGCGCTGGAGCCCTTTCGCACCGCCCTCGTGCGCCCGAGCGGCGATGCGCCTTCGCTGCCGTACCTGAGCAGCCGGCACAACAGCGCCTGCGGCGCCTACGACCTGCAGCTCGAGGTCTGGCTGCACGGCGAGGAGGCGCGCCGGCAGGGCCGCCCGGCGGTGCTGCTGGCGCGTTCCAACTGGGCGCGCGCCGCCTACTGGACGCTGGCGCAGCTCGTCGCCCATCACACCTGTGGCGGCTGCAACCTGCAGACCGGCGACCTGCTGGGCACCGGCACGCTGTCGGGCGAGCAGCCCGAGCAGGCCGGCTCGCTGCTCGAACTCAGCCAGGGCGGGCGCTCGCCTGTCGAGGTCGGGCCGGGCGAGCAGCGCAGCTTCCTGCTCGACGGCGACACCGTGATCCTGCGCGCCTGGGCCCAGGCCGAAGGCGCGCGGCGCATCGGCCTGGGCGAGTGCAGCGGGACCGTGCTGCCGGCCGCCGGCGGCGAAGTCGCGGCATGAGCGAGCGGGGGCGGCGCCGGGGCTCAGCCGACGCGCGACGCCGAGTGGCCCAGGCGACGCGACAGCAACTGGGCGAAGGCGCGCAAGGTCTGCGCCAGCGCTCCGGCCGGATCGGGGTCGAAGGCCGGCGTCGGCCCGATCACCGTCAGCGCCAGCACCATCTGGGCGCGCTGGTCGAACACCGGCGCCGACATCGCGCTGATGCCGGGCAGCAACCCGTCGACGCTCAGCCCGACGCCTTCGCTGCGCACCTGCGCCAGTTCGGCCTCGAAGCGCGCGTCGCGCCGGGGCTGCCGCTCGCCGGCGAGGGCGCGCAGCTTGTCGCGGTCGTGGAAGGCGGCGAACACCTTGCCGGTCGCGGTGTCGCGCAGGCTGGCGACGGTGCCCGGGCGCATGCGCACATGCACCGCGGTGGGCGCTTCCTCGATGCGCACGATGGTCGGCCCGTGGTTGCCCCACAGCGCGGCGGCGGCGCTATGGCCGGTGGCCTGGGCCAGGTCGACCAGCAGTGGTTCGGCCAGGCGCACCGGGTCGTACTGCTGCAGCCGGATCAGGCCGAGTTCCATCGCCAGGGGCCCCAGTCCGTAGCGCCCGGTGGCGTCCTGCTCGATCAGGCCCAGCTTGCCGAAGCTCACCAGATAGGGATGGGCCTTGCCGGGAGCCATTCCGGCCTCCTGGGCCAGGTCCTTCAGGGTCAGCGAGCGCCCGCGGTCGGCCAGCGCCAGCAGCAGCCGGCCGCCGACTTCGACGCTCTGGATTCCCCGCGGACTGCGCGCGAGCGGGTCGGCTCGGGAACCGGGTTTATACCCAGGATGATTCATTAGGTAGTGGTTAAGCTTCTTTCGCTCCAGGCATTTCATAGCAATCACGGGCCCTTGTCCATTCGCACTCCCCCTGAGCCGCGCGGCTGGCGCGGCCCGGGCCGTCGCGAGGCACGCCAAGGCCCCCACCCCAAGCTCGCCGCCATGGCCGCCGGTTACGTCTACCCCCATTACCCCGCCCGCATGCCGCCGCAGTTGCGCGCCTCCGCCGGCGGCAGCCCGCATGTTCCGCTGGTGGTCGTCGGCGCCGGGCCGATCGGGCTGGCGGCGGCGATCGACTGCGCGCAGCATGGCCTGCCGGTGCTGCTGCTCGATGAGGACGACACGGTCAGCGTGGGCTCGCGCGGCCTGTGCTACGCCCAGCGCAGCCTGGAAGTCCTCGATCGCCTGGGGGCCGGCGAAGCGGTGGTGCGCAAGGGAGTGACCTGGAACACCGGCCGGGTGTTCCACCGCGAGCGCGAGGTCTACCGTTTCGAACTCGTGCCCGAATCCGGCCACTTGATGCCGGGCATGGTCAACCTGCAGCAGTACTACCTGGAGCAGTACCTGGTGGAGCGCGCGCAGGCGCTGCCGGCGATCAGCCTGTGCTGGAAGAACGAGGTCGTCGGCATCGAGCCGTCGGAGCATGGCGTGCGATTGCAGGTGCAGGGGCCCGAGGGGCGCTACAGCCTGCTGGCCGACTGGGTGATCGCGGCCGATGGCGCGCGCAGCCCGTTGCGCAAGATGCTCGGGCTGGACGCCGAGGGCAAGGTGTTCAACGATCGATTCCTCATCGCCGACGTGTCGATGCACGCCAGCTTTCCGGCCGAGCGGTGGTTCTGGTTCGACCCGCCTTTCCACCAGGGGCAGTCGGTGTTGCTGCATCGCCAGGCCGACGAGGTGTGGCGCATCGACTTCCAGCTCGGCGCCGACGCCGACCCGCAGATCGAGCGCCAGCCCGAGCGGGTGATCCCGCGCATCCGCGCGATGCTCGATCAGCAGGGTTACCGTGACATCGGCTTCGACCTCGAGTGGGTCAGCGTCTACACCTTCCAATGCCGTCGCATGCGTCATTTCCGCGCCGGGCGCGTGCTGTTCGCCGGCGACGCGGCGCATCAGGTGTCCCCGTTCGGCGCGCGTGGCGCCAATTCGGGCTTGCAGGACGTGGACAACCTGGGCTGGAAACTGGCGCTGGTCGGCAAGGGCCTGGCGCCCGAGTCGCTGCTCGACAGCTACGACGCCGAGCGCGCGGCCGCGGCCGACGAGAACCTCGCCCACTCCACTCGCTCGACCGATTTCATCACCCCGAAGAACGCTGTCGCACGCCGCTACCGCGAGGCCGCGCTGCAACTGGCGGCGCGTCACGGTTTCGCACGCGCGCTGGTCAACTCGGGGCGGCTGTCGACCGCCAGCCATCTGTGGAACTCCCAGCTGAACACCCCGGATGCGCAGTCCTTCGACTGCCTGCTGCGCCCGGGCTCGCCGCTCGAGGACGCGCCGATGGAGCGCGAGGGCCGCGCTGACTGGCTGCTGCGCCATGTCGGAGGCGATTTCTGCCTGTTGCTTTTCACCGATCGTGCCGATTCGCTGCGCGCACAGGTCGAGTCGCTGCGTGCGCTGGGCGACGGCGCACTGGCGCCGAGGCTGCTCGTGCTGGCCGAACAGCCGGGCCGCCTGGCCGGCGTGGAGGTGCTGCACGACGTGCAGCACCTGGCCGCGCTGCGCTGCGATGCCCAGGAGGGCACCGTCTACCTGATCCGTCCCGACCAGCACGTCGCGGCGCGCTGGCGCCGGCTGGACGTCGCGGCGGTGCGCGCCGCGCTGGCGCGCGCCTGCGGCCACTGAGCCGCCGCGCAGGCCAGCCTCGTCGCCGACACGCACCAACCAGGACACCCACCATGCCCATCGCGCTCGATCCGCAGATCCACGACCCTGGCGCGGCCAGTCCGGATGTGCATGCCGCCGCCGATGCCTTCTATGCCGAGTTGCTGGCGGCGCACGACGGACTCGACGAGGCCGGCTCGGCGCAACTCGATGCCCGCCTGGTGCTGCTGCTGGCCAACCACGTCGGCGACCTGCGGGTGCTGCGCGAGGCCCTGAGCCTGGCGCGCGAGGGCCTGTAGGCGATGCCGAGTCGACGCAGCGGGCTGGCGCCCGCATCGCTTGTTTCGTTCCCGGTGCGGGCCTTCGCGCCGGGATGTTCACCCAGGAGGAGACCAGGAATGAAACGCGTTCATTGGATTCTGGCCGCTGCCATCGGCATGGCGTGGTCGGCCGCTGCGCATGCGCAGATCAAGGTGGGGGTGGTGCTGTCGGAGACCGGCCCGGCGGCGTCGCTGGGCGTCCCGGAGAAAAAGGCGGTGGAGCTGTTCCCCAAGGAGATCGCCGGACAGAAGATCGACTACATCTTCATGGACGACGCGACCGACCCGACCGCGGCGGTCAAGGCTGCCAAGCGGCTGGTCGACGACGACAAGGTGGACGTCGTCGTGGGACCGTCGATCACCCCCAACTCGCTGGCGATGATC
>JAKBBQ010000220.1 GCA_021808405.1 Pseudomonadota bacterium
CGACGCCATGTCGGGCAATCTGTGCCGCTGCGGCACCTACGCCAGGATCCGCCGCGCCATCCGTCGCGCCGCCGGCGGCGGCGAATGAGCCGGCCGCCCGTACGCCCGCATCCCTGAATCCCTTCTCCAGGAGGCACACCATGCCTGCTACGTCCCTGCGCGCGCCGCGCTCGTCGCGCCGTGATTTCCTTCGTCGTGCCGCGGCCTGCGGTCCCTGCCTGATGATCGGCCTGACGCTGGCGCCGCGCGCCGGCGCCGCAGTCCTCGGGGCGCATCCGGACAGCGCACCCGCCCGCTCCCCCGGCGAAGCGGACATGCCCGCCGGGCCTGGCCTCGCCAACGCCTGGCTGCGCATCGACCGCAGCGGCCTGACCCAGCTCATCGTCAACAAGTATGACTCGGGAACGGCCATCCAGACCTCCTTCGGCGCGCTGCTCGCCGACGAACTCGGGGTCGATCTGGACTCGGTTCGCATCATCGCGCCGCCGAATCCCTTCGACCCTGTGTACATGCAGAAAGACTGGGGCGAATTCTCGACCGGAGGCAGCACCAGCATCATGACCGAGTACCGCAACCTGCGCGAGGCGGCGGCGGCAGCGCGCACCTTGCTGGTCGAGGCTGCAGCGCTGCGATGGCGCGTGCCCACGACATCCTGCGACACCGCGCACGGCCAGGTCGTGCAGCTCGGCGGCTCGCGACGGATCGGCTTCGGCGAACTGGTCGGGCAGGCCTCGCGCCTGCCGGCGCCGCGACAGGTGCGCCTGCGCGCACTGGCGGACCTGCCAAACGTCGGCAAGCTGCGCCACAAGCTCGGCGCCGAGTCCAAGTGCACCGGCGAACGGCGCTACGCCATCGATCTGCAGGTCCCCGCAATGCTGGTGGCAGGCATCGAGCGCGCGCCAGTGCTCAACGCACGCGTGAAGTCCCTGGATGCCGCAGAGGCGTTGCGCGTGGCCGGCGTTCATGCCGTGCTGCGCGTTCCGGGGCGACCCGATCTCCTCGGCGGCAACCAGGAAGGAGTGGCGGTGATCGCGGACTCGTTCTGGTCCGTGCAGCAGGCCCGCCGCAAGCTGCGCGTGCATTGGGAAGGCGGTGACGGCGGATTCGACAGCCGCCGGCTACCGGCAGAGCAACACGATGCCCTGCAGCGCTCGCTGCGCGGCGACGCCTCCATCGAGGTGGTTTCCACCATCCGGCGCGGCGACGTCGCAGCGTCGCTGGCGGGCTCGGCGCGCCAGCTGCATGCCAGCTACGTCATGCCCTACAAGGCCGCCAATCCGATGGAGCCGCAGTGCGTGATCGCTCAGGTTCGCGACGACGGCGTGCACTACTGGGGGCCGCTTCAGGTGCCCAGCAATGCGCTGTTCGCGGCGGCACGGATCTGCGGCGAGAGCGATCCCGCGCGCGTGCATCTGCACGATGCCGACCTGATCGGCGGCGGCAGCTTCGGTTCCCGGGAATCCCGCTACTGGCTTCTCGAGGCGGTATGGCTGGCCCAGCAGACCGGGCGCGCGATCAAGCTGATCAACACGCGCGAGGATGAGATGCGTTCCCTGTACTACCACGCAGCCAGCTACCACCACGTGGTCGGCGCGCTGGATGCCCAGGGCCGCCTGCGAGGCCTGCAGGTCCGCGCGGTGGTCCCGGCCTCACCCGAACGCTGGCAGTCCGGCTACGACAAGCGGCACCCGCCGATGGACTACAGCACGACCGAGGCGCTGTGCAGCTGGGACTTCGCATACACGGTGCCGGCGCTGGACGTAGCCTGGGTTCGCCACGAGACCGCGCTGCCCACGGGCTGGTACCGAGCGGTGAGCTTCATCCCCAACGTGTTCGCCGTCGAGTCCTTCATCGACGAGGTCGCGCAAGCCGCCGGAGCGGATCCGCATGCCTATCGCCGTGCGCTGATGCAAGGCAGGCCACGGCATGTCGCGGTGCTTGACCAGGCCGTGCGGCGGGAGCGCGAAGCCTTCCCGGGCGCCACGGAGGATGTCCTTGGCATTGCCACCAACCAGGCCTATGGCAGCTACTGCGCGGTGGTCGTGCGCCTGCGCGGCCGCGGTGGGGCCTGGCGCATCCGGCACGTGACCTGCGTGGCCGACTGCGGGCTCGCGGTGCTTCCGGGCAGCGTGCAGGAGCAGTTGTACGGTGGTGTCATGTGGGGCCTGGGCCACGCACTACACGATCGGGTCCTGGTCGTGGATGGAAGGGTTCGCGAGTCGAACTTCGACGACTACCCCGTGATGCGCATGTCGGAGATGCCCGAGGTGGACGTGCACATCGTGGACGGCGACACGCGCCACCCCGGAGGAGTCGGCGAACTGGCCGCGCCCTCCACGGTCGCCGCACTGGGCAATGCGCTGTCGCGCGCCCTCGGGCGGCGTCTGCGGCAGACGCCCTTCGAGGTGCCCGAACTGCTCGACGCCTGAGACCGCGCCGCCGCCGCGGCGGCGCCTGACTTCCCCCGAAGGCATCGATGTCCGCCGCGACGCGTCGCGCGGGCGAGCTGCCACGTGCACGGCGGATGCGACGAGCCACCGTCGCGAGTTCGGCCGGCACGGCCTGTCATGCCAAGCATCACAACCCAGGAGACATGTTCATGCAGACCAGGAATCTTCTCGCCCTGGCGATCGGCGCCGCCAGCCTGAGCGGACCTTCCGCGCAGGCAGCCACCGCCACGCTGTACGGGACCATCGACCTCGCCGTGGAGCACTTCGACAACGGAGCGGGCGCTCGCACCATGCTCGGCAACGGCGTGCTCAACCCCAGCGTGATCGGCTTTCGGGGCCAGGAATCCCTGCAGGGGGGAACGCAGGCGTTCTATCAGCTCGAAACCTCGCTGTGCGCCAACGGCAGCGGTGCCGACGCGACGAGCGCGTCACAGCAATTCTGCGGCCCGGGCTTCATGGGCCGCACGAGCGTGCTGGGCCTTCGCGGCAGCTGGGGCTCGCTGACCGCCGGCCGCATGTTCACCCTGAGCAACAACGATTTCTATGCCATCGACCCGCTGCACAGCGATTCGATCAGCCCGTTCGGCAACAACAACGTTGCGGGAATCGGCGAGGAAGTGTGGGCTAGCCAGGCCATCGAGTACCGCTCGCCGAGTTGGCGCGGCTGGAATGTCGCCGGCCTGTACCAGTTCGGCGGCGGACTCGGCCTGCAGCGCAGCACCGGCGGCTACAACCTCCACCTCGGGTACGCGCGGGGACCGTGGTACGCCGGCACCGACTACGAAGTCCAGTACACGCAGACCGGTGCGGCCGCCGTGCGCCACGGAATGGCCGTGCTGCGCTATGACTTCGGTTTGGCGCGCCTCGCGGGCTACGTGGCGCGCAACCGCCCCGACCCCTCCAGCGGCAACCCGCGCCTCGATGCCTATGCGCTGACGGCCAGCGTCCCCCGCGGGGCCTGGACCCTGATCGGCGAGATCGCCGTGCAGCACGACCGCAGCTTCTCGCGCCCCGACACCCGGCAGTACGACCTCGGGGCCATCTACGCGCTTTCACCCAGCACCAGGCTGTACGGTGTGCTGGCGCGCAGCACCCATTACGCGACTTTCTCCAACATCGTCGACGCATTCGGCAACAACAGCGCCCCCACCCTGTCGGGCGACACCGGGGCGGCGTCCAGCGCCCTTGCGCTGGGTCTCGAAGTGAATTTCTAGTGTCCTGTCCCGCGGTCGCGCGAGCGAAGGGCGAGTGATCGACGGGACGAGACGCCAGGGCTGCGGGCCGGGAACGCGGGGCGTCTTGCCGCCTTTCCACCCCTGCCCTATGCTGGTTTGCGCGCCGTGCCGGCACAGGGGCCTCGCGGCGTCCTTTTTCAGCTCGCCGCCACGCGCGGCATTTCTCGAGGACCCGGCTTGGACCTGCGCCGCCTCAATGTCGACATGCGCCTGCTGCGCTATTTCAGCGTGCTGGCGGAAGAGCTGCATTTCGGCCGCGCCGCCGCGCGCCTGCATATCTCGCAACCTCCGCTGAGCCAGCAGATCAAGCTGCTCGAGCGCGACCTGCAGACCCAGCTGTTCGTGCGAACCCACCACCACGTGGAACTCACGTCGGCCGGTCGAATGCTCAAGGAGCAGGTGCGCTACGTGTTCGAGCAGTTCGACCGTGCGCTGACCCTGACCTGCCAGGCCGGGCGCGGCGAGGTCGGGCGCCTCGAAGTGGGCATGATCAGCTCGGTGATGATCGGCTTGATCACGCGCTCCCTCCAGATGTTCCAGGAGCGCTATCCGGGAGTGGACTGGCGCCTGCACGAACTCACCCCGATGGCGCAGATCGAGGCCCTGGAAGCCATGCGTATCGACGTCTGCTTCTTCCGCCTCGGCCATCAGGGAGCCGGCTTGCGCAACGAGTTGCTGATCTCGGAACCGGTGGCAGTGGCGCTTCCCGAACGCCACCGCCTGACGCGCTATGACTGTGTCGAACTCGGTGAGCTCGCGCAAGAGCCCTTCGTGTCCTTCGAGTTGCAGCAATCGACGCTGGCCAAGGTGCTCCATCAGATCTGCATGGAGGCTGGCTTCGTGCCCCGCATCGTGCAGCAGGTCACCCAGGTGCAGACCCTGCTGTGCCTGGTGCGGGGAGGATTCGGCGTGGCCTTGCTCCCGGTGAGCGCCGAGTACACCAAGCCGCCGGGCGTGGTGTTCAGGCCCCTGAAGAACCAGGTGCAGGAAGTTCCGCTGTACGCGATCTACCGCGACGGGGACGTCTCCCCCACGCTGGAACTGTTCCTGCAGACGGTGCGCGAGCTCGCGCGTCGCCACGCCCAGGTGGGGCCGGCGGAATTCGACGGGCTGATCGCAGGCTGAGGCCGCCGCGCGCGGCGGCCCCGCAGTCAATCGGACAACAGGGCGCGTACCCCGGCCGCAGCCTGCGCACGCAGGCTGCGCAGGTCGAGTCCGGGAATGCGTCCGTCATCGACCACCACGCGCCCCTGCACCACGCTGTAGCGCACGCGCGTCGGCTCGCCGGCCGTCACGGGGGCCGAGGCCGGGTCGTGGAAACCCCAGAAGCGCGGGTGGTCGAGGTCGTACACCACCAGGTCGGCACACATGCCCGGCTCGATCAGGCCCACGGCCCCCAGGCCGAGGACCTGCGCTCCGCCGCGCGTACCCCAGTGCACGATATCCTCGACGGTCGTCGCCTGCGCGCCCTGGTTCGCTCGATGCACCAGCCACGCCATGTGCGCCTCGGCGAGCATGCTGCCGGATTCATTCGATGCCACGCCGTCGACGCCCAGGGAGATCGGCACGCCGGCGGCGGCCAGTTGCGGCACCGGAGCGATGCCGCTGCCCAGGCGTGCGTTGCTCACGGGACAGTGCGCGATGCCGGTGCCGCTTTGCGCCAGCAGGCGGATCTCCTCCTCCTGCAGGTGCACCAGGTGGGCGAACCAGACGTCCTGGCCCAGCCAGTCGTGGCGCGCGACGAATTCCACGGGAAGACAGTCGTGGTGCTCGCGACACCAGCTCACGTAGCCCGGGCTCTCGGACAAGTGGCTGTGCAGCCGCACGCCCAGGCTTCGAGCATGGGCGGCGAGTTCGCGCAGCAGCGACGCCGGAAGCGAATAGGTCGGCGTGGTCGGCGCCAGCACCACGCGGCGCATGGCGTCGTCGCCGGCCTCGTGGTAGCTGCGGCACAGACGCTCGATGTCCATGAGCATCTCGGCCTGCGACTCGGGAGCCAACGCGGTGCGCGAGAAGCCCGGATGGCTGCCCGCCGCTTCGATCGCTCCGCCTCTGCACAGCACGAAACGCATGCCGAATTCCCGGGCCACGTCGAACAGCACGTCGCCACTGTCCTTGGTCCCGCCGCCGTGGTAGAGGTAGTGATGGTCGGCGCAGGTGGTGGCTCCCGAAAGCAGAAGTTCGGCCATGCCCAGGCGGGCCGCCACCCGCACGAGATCGGGGGTGAACCTGGCCAGTCGCGGATACGGCACGCTGGCCAGCCACTGCGCCAGCGGCTGGTTGATTCCCGACGGGACGGCCTTGAGCAGATTCTGGAACAGGTGGT
>JAKBBQ010000221.1 GCA_021808405.1 Pseudomonadota bacterium
GCACGGGCGAGCCGATGCGGCCACACCGTTGGCCCTCGTTCGTCGACTCCCCGCTCCGGGTTGCTGTGTCCGCGGCCGCCCGGGCCGCCGCGTGCGGGCGGGAATTCCCTACTTGCAGCCGATTCAAGGCGCCATACGATATCGAATATCGATACCGAATATCAAAAAAAGTGTCACGCATGCTCCCGCCCGCGCACATTGCAAGCCTGCGCCAGCGGCTGGCCGCCAGCGTCGGCGCGGCCAACCTGCTGGTCGACCCGGAGGACACCGCGAGGTACCTGCGCGACGCCCGCGACAGGTACCAGGGCACGGCGCTGGCGGTGGTGCGCCCCGCGTCCACCGCGGAGGTGTCCGCGGTCGTCGCCGGCTGCGCGGCCGCCGGCGTGGGCATCGTTCCCCAGGGGGGGAACACCGGGATGTGCGGCGGCGCCACCCCGCAGTCGCAGTCGCCCTGCATCGTCCTCGCGCTGGAGAGGATGAACCGCATCCGCGGCATCGACGTGGCCGACAGCACCATGACGGTGGAGGCCGGCTGCACGCTGGCGGCGGTGCAGGCCGCCGCGCGGGAAGCGGGCAAGCTGTTTCCCATGTCCCTGGGCAGCGAGGGCAGTTGCCAGATCGGCGGCAACATCGCGACCAACGCCGGCGGGACCGCGGTACTGCGCTACGGCTGCATGCGCGAACTGGTGCTGGGACTGGAAGTCGTGTTGCCCGACGGCAGGGTCTGGAACGCGCTGCGCCGGCTGCGCAAGGACAACACCGGCTACGACCTCAAGCAGTTGATCATCGGCTCGGAGGGAACCCTGGGGGTCGTCACCGGCGCGGTGCTCAAGCTGTACGCCCGCCCGGCGCGTGCGCTGACCGCGCTGGTCGCGCTGCACGGCGTCGAGCAGGTGCTGGGGCTGCTGGGCGAGTTCCGGCGCAGCTTCGGCGAGCACATCACGACCTTCGAGGCCATGTCGCACAGCGAGTACGCGCTGGTGCTGCGGACCCACCGTGACCTGCGCGATCCGCTCCCGCAGCGCGCCGCCTGGTACGCCTTCATCGAGGTCACCAGCGAGCTCGACACCATGGACCTGCGCGCCGCGCTGGAGTCCTGCCTGGCGCGCAGCCAGCAGGCCGGACGGGTGATCGACGCGACCATCGCCGACAGCCTGGCCCAGGCGGACAACATCTGGGGAATCCGCCACGGCGTGACCGAAGCCAACCTGCGTGCCGGCGCAGCGGTCTCCCATGACACCTCGGTGCCGGTGTCGAGCATCGCGGATTTCGTCGCCGGCAGCGAGGCGGCGATCCGCGCCGCCTTTCCCGCGGCGCAGGTGCTGTTCGTCGGGCACGTGGGCGACGGCAACATCCACGTCGTGGCGATCCTCCCGCGCGAGGACTACGCGGGTGCCGAGGCCTTCGCCCGGGTCGCCGACGAGATCAACGCGCTCGTCGACCGCGTGACCGTCGACCTGGGCGGCAGCATCAGCGCCGAACATGGCATCGGTCGCAGCAACCGCGCGCGCCTGCGGCGATTCAAGGATCCGATCGAGCTGGAGTTCATGGTCCGCGTGAAGGCGATGCTCGACCCGGCGGGGCTGATGAATCCGGGGGCCTTGCTGTGACCGGCCCGACGGTCCTGCTGATCCATCCGACCATCCGCGAGGTCGGGGTCGCGACGCTGAAGGAAAGCGCCCGGGTGCACCTGGCTCCCGACGGGCGCGAGGACACGCTGGTGCGCGAGGCCAACGCGTGCCGCGCCGATGCGCTGATCGTGCGCGTGGAGCAGGCCACGCGCGCGCTGTTCGAGCAGGCGCCTTCGCTGAAGATCGTGGGCATGCACGGAGTCGGCACCGACGCCATCGACGTCGACGCTGCGACCGAGGCGGGCGTGCTGGTGCTCAACGCGCCGCGGGTCAACTACGTGTCGACCGCCGAGCACACGCTGGCGCTGCTGCTGGCGGTGGCGAAGAACGTGGCGTGCGGCGACCTGGCGGTGCGCCGAGGCGAATTCACGGCGTTTCGCGAGTCCCGGCTGCCGATGGAAATCGCCGGCCGCACGCTGTTCGTCGTCGGCCTGGGCCGCGTCGGCTCCGAAGTCGCGCGCAAGTGCCGGGCGGCCTTCGACATGCGCGTGCTGGCCTGCGACCCGCTGTACGACCGCCAGGCGATGGCAGCCCAGGGTGTCGAGTGGACGAGCTTCGAGCGCGGACTGGCGGGCGCCGATTTCGTGAGCCTGCACGTCCCGCTGAAAGCCGATACGCGCGGCATGATGGATCGCCGGGCCTTCGCCGCGATGAAGCCCGGGGCGGTGTTGCTGAACCTGTCGCGCGGCGCGGTGGTGGATCAGGCGGCGCTGGTCGACGTGCTGCGCAGCGGCCACCTGGCGGGCGCCGGCCTGGATGTGTTCGACCCCGAACCGGTGGCCGAAGGCGACGCGCTGACCCTGCTGCCCCGGGTGGTGCTGTCGCCCCACTATGCGGGCGATACCGTCAGCGCGCGCGATCGCTGCTCGCGGACCATCGCGCGCTCGGTGCTCGCCGCTTGGGCGGGCGAGCCGGTCGATGGCGTGGTCAACCCCGAGGTGCTGCGCTCGCCGCGCTTGCGGCTGTCGCGCGCGCCGCGTTTCTCCTAGAGCCCCGTCCCGCGAGAGACTGTCCATCATGAGCTTCCAGCCTTCATCCCTGCAGGGTATGTTCCCGGCGCTGCCGACTCCGGTGGATCCGTCCGGCCGCTTCGACGCGCGCGCGCTCGGTGTCCTGGTCGATTACCTGTTCGACGGCGGTATGGCCGGGGTCGTCGCGCTGGGCGGGACCGGCGAGTACCTGGCGCTGCTGCCCGACGAACGCATCGAGGTGGTGCGCGCCACGGTGCAGGCCACGCGTGGCCGCGGTCCGGTGATCGCCGGCGTGCTCGCTCCGGGGTTTCGCGAGGCGGTGCGCGACGGCAAGGCCTTGCGCGCGGCCGGCGCCGACCTGCTGATGCTGGTCACGCCGTACTACGTCGCCTCCACCCAGTCGGCGCTGCGGGAGTACTTCGCCGCCTACGCCGACGCGGTCGGCGCGCCGACGCTGCTGTACGACATTCCCTACAAGACCATGGTCACGGTGCAGCCGCAGACCATCGCCGGCATGGTCGACGACGGCAGCATCGTCGGCATGAAGGCGTGCAACCCCGACATCGGCCACTTCCTGCAGGTGGCCGCGCTGGTCGGCGAGCGCATCGCGGTGCTCAGCGGCGAGGACCACCTGCTGCCGGTGCATGTGGCCGCAGGCGCCCGCGGCTCGGTGCACGCCACCGCCAACCTGTTCCCCCGCCAGTGCCGCAGGATCTTCGAGCTGGCGCGCGGCGGCCGTAGCGGCGACGCGCTGCGGGCGCTGCACGGCATGCACGAACTGCTGCAGGCGGTTTTTGCCGAGGGCAACCCGGGCCCGCTGAAGGAGGCGCTGGCGATGATCGGCCTGCCGGTCGGTTGCGCACTGCGCCCGCTGGCGCCGCCCGGCGCCGAGCTGCGCCGGCGTCTGCTGCCGCTGGTGCAGCAGCTGCAGCAGCGCGAGCGCGAGCTGGCCGGCCAGGCCGGCGCGGCCTGAACCAGCCGGCGACGGCGAAGGAGGCACGGCAGATGCCCGAGATCACCTTGAAGGATGTGGTGGTGGAGTTCCAGCGGGGAGGGCGCAACGCGGGAACGCTCACCGCGCTCGACGGATTCGACCTCGCGGTGCGCGATCGCGAGTTCCTGTGCCTGCTCGGCCCCAGCGGTTGCGGCAAGTCGACGGCGCTGAACCTGGTCGCCGGCTTCCAGCGTCCGACGCGCGGCGAGGTGCGGGTGGGCGGCGAGCTGGTGATGGCGCCCGGGCCCGCGCGAGGGGTGGTGTTCCAGGATGCCAACATCTTTCCGTGGCTCAGCGTGCGCGCCAACGTGGCCTTCGGGCCCTTGGTCCAGGGAGTCGACAAGAAGGTGGTGCGCGCGCAGGTCGATTCCTACCTGGAGCGGGTCGGCCTGGCCGGCTTCGGCGAGCACCTGCCGCTGGAGCTGTCCGGAGGGATGCGCCAGCGCGTCGGACTCGCCCGCGTGCTGATCAACGACCCACCGGTGCTGCTGATGGACGAGCCCTTCGGCGCGCTGGACGCGCAGACCCGGATCATCATGCAGGAGCTGCTGCTCGCGCTGTGGGAGAACGAGCGCAAGACGGTGATTTTCATCACCCACGACATCGACGAGGCGCTGTTGCTCGGCGACCGCATCGTGGTGATGAGCGCGCGCCCGGGCCGGGTCAAGTGCAGCCTGCAGGTATCGCTGCCCAGGCCGCGCAACTACCAGGTCACGACCACCGAGGAGTTCATGGCGCTGCGTCGCCGGCTGTTCGATGAACTCAGCCCCGAAGCCCAGCGTGCAGACCGCGTCGAAGCGCTGCACTGAGCCGTTCGTCAACCCCAGACAGGAGACACCAAGTGAGCACTACCAGCTTGTCGCGCAACCGGGCCGCCAGCCGCATCGCCATGTGCGCTGCGATCCTGCTATTCGGGCTCGTGTCGATGGCCCCGGCCAACGCAGCGGAGCCGACGATCAAGGTCGGCTGGGTCAAGGCCTTGTCGTGGACTCCGTGGGCCGCGACCACCGAGGCGGTCCAGGGAGTCAAGGTCGAGCTGATTCCCTTCGGGTCGTCGAACGACGAACTGGTCGCGCTGGCCAGCGGATCGATCGACATGGCCCCGGTGGGCTACAACAACGTGGCCGCGCTGCTGGCCGCCGGCGAGGTCAAGGCGCGCTTCGTGGCCGGCATCACCGCCAACGGTTCGGTGTTCGTCGCCAGGAAGGGCTCGGGGATCAAGAACTGGTCCGACCTGAAGGGCAAGACCATCGGCAGCGTGCGGGGCTCGACCCAGTACGTGAACCTGGCGACCGCGCTGGCCCAGCACGGGCTGGACATCAACAACCCCAGCCAGGTGAAGTTCCGCAGCATCCAGAGTTTCAACGCCCTCAACCTGGCGCTGCAGCGCGGCGACATCGACGCGATGGTGACCTTCCCCCCGCTGTCGGAACAGGCGATCCAGGCCGGCTACGGCCACCGCGTGGCGGCGATCCAGAAGACCCTGTACGACGGCTCGTTCTACATCGCCAGCGGGATCCTCGCCAGCGATCGCATCATCCGCCACGATCCGGCCGCGGTCCAGGCCATCCTGAATAGCTATGTCGCGCAGATGAACAGGTATTCCAGGAACTACACGGCGTGGATCGACAAGTTCAAGTCGCTGACCGGGATGACCGTGAACCCCGCATTGTTCCGGCAGGCTTTCGAGCAGCGTGAAATCGTCGCCTACCCGGATCTGAACGCCAGCCAGGTCCAGCGGGTCGCCACCATCCTGTACCAGCTCAAGGTCATCCCGGTCGACACCTCGGCGCGGCTGCTCAAGCACCTGGACTACACCTTCCTGGAGAAGGCGACCGGCAAGAGCGCACGCCAGCTGGGCGCCGATTGATGCGGGCATGGCGCGTCCCCGGGCGCCGCGCGCTGCTGTCGCTGGCGCTGCCCGTCGTCGTGCTGGCGGCGTGGCAGATCGCCGCCGAGCACAGGCTGATCGCCAACGGCGTGTTCCCACCTCCGTCGGTGGCGGTGGCGGCGCTGGTCAACTGGATCTTCGGCGCCGGCACGCTGCCGCTGTCGCCGCCGTCGCCCTATGACGGAACCTGGCTGGTGCAGGTCGGGGCGAGCGCCTGGCGCATTCTCGCCGGCTTCGCGATCGGTTCGACCATCGGGGTTCTCTTCGGGTTGTTCGCCGGGGTGTCGCTGCTGGTGCGGCGCGCGGTCGACCCGACCATCAACTCGATCCGCCCGATTTCGGTCACGGCCTGGATCCCCCTGACCTTGATCTTCTTCGGGATCGGATCGAAGCCTGCGATCTTCCTGACCGCGCTGGCGACCTTCTTCCCGGTTTATATCAACTCCCTCGACGGCGCCAGGCTCGCCGAGGGCAAGCTGGTGCGCGCGGCGCTGATGCTCGGGGCGAAC
>JAKBBQ010000222.1 GCA_021808405.1 Pseudomonadota bacterium
GTCGATGGCCAGGAAACGGATCGCGTTGGCCAGCCGGCGGCGCTGGGCGGGGTCGATGACGGACTGCAGGCTTGGGTTGGGGTTCATGGTCGATTTCGAGACTAAATCGGGCAGAGCTTGGCAGCGCTCTACGCTGCCCTGCGTTTCAAGTCCATCAGCCGCAGGATCATCGGCGTAAAGATCAGCTGCATCGCCAACCCCATCTTGCCCCCCGGCACGACCAGGGTGTTGGGGCGGCTCATCCAGGAATCATGCAGCATCGCCACCAGGTACGGGAAGTCGATTCCGTGCGGGTCGGCGAAACGGATCACCACCATGCTCTCGTCCAGGCTCGGGATGTCCTTGGCGATGAAGGGATTGGAGGTGTCGACGGTCGGTACCCGCTGGAAATTGACATGGGTCCGCGAGAACTGCGGGGTGATGTGGTGCACATAGTCGGGCATGCGGCGGAGGATCGTATCCATCACCGCCTCCTGGGAGTATCCGCGCTGGGTCTGGTCGCGATGCAGCTTCTGGATCCATTCCAGGTTGATGATCGGCACCACGCCGACCAGCAGGTCGACCTGCCCGGCGATGTCGATCGCGGCGTCGGCGTAGCCGCCATGCAGCCCCTCGTAGAACAGCAGGTCCGAGCCGGGCTGCATGTCCTTCCATTCGGTGAAGTGGCCCGCGGGAACTCCGTGTTCGGCGGCCTCGGAGTCGTCGTGCACGTATTTGCGCACCTTGCCGCCGCCGCTGGCGCCGTAGTCGCCGAACACCCGCTGCAACTCGCCGAGCAGGTTGGCCTCGGGCCCGAAGTGGCTGAAGGCCTGGTCGGCGAGCTGCTCGCGCCGCTTCATCTCCTCGCGCATCTCGGCGCGGTTGTAGCGATGGAAGGAGTCCCCCTCGATGATCTGGGCCTGCAACTTCTCGCGCCGGAAGATGTGCTGGAAACTGCGCATCACGGTGGTCGTGCCGGCTCCCGACGAACCGGTGATCGCGATGATGGGGTGCTTGACCGACATGGCAAAGGGCTCTGAAAACAAGGCGAGGACAAGGCGCGGGCCGCCGCATCGCGGCAACCGGCGCGGCGAAGCCGTGCTGGCGGGACGGTGACGGCGCGCCCGCCCGCGATCAGGCGCGCGCGCCGTCGGCGTACAGCGAGCGATCCTTGAACAGCGGGGAGACGAAAGGCTTGTCCTGACCGCTATCGTATTCCTGGTGGTAACGCTCCAGACGCAGGATTTCGCTTTTCGACCCCAGGATCACCGGCACGCGCTGGTGCAACGCCTGGGGCTGCAGGTCGAGGATGCGCTGGCGCCCGGTGGAGGCGGCGCCGCCCGCCTGCTCGACGAGCAGGGCCATCGGATTGGCTTCGTACAGCAGCCGCAGCCGCCCGGCGCGCTCCGGATCCTTGGTATCCCGGGGATAGAGGAATACCCCCCCGCGCATCAGGATGCGATGCACCTCGGCGACCAGCGAGGCGATCCAGCGGGTGTTGAAGTCGCGGCCGCGGTCGCCGCTGCGACCGGCCTTGCATTCGGCGACGTAGCGCTGCACCGGGGGCTCCCAGAAGCGCTCGTTGCTGGCGTTGATCGCGAATTCGCCGGTTTCCTCGGGGATGCTCAGGTCGGGGTGGGTCAGGATGAAATTGCCGATCTCGCGGTCCAGCGTGAAACCGTGGGTGCCCTTGCCGACACTGAGCACCAGCATGGTCGCCGGGCCGTAGATGGCGTAACCGGCCGCCACCTGCTCGACGCCGCGCCGCAGGTAGTCGGCCTCGCGCGGCTCGCCGATTCCCTGCGCCCGCAAGACCGAGAAGATGCTGCCCACCGCGACGTTGACATCGATGTTCGACGAGCCGTCCAGCGGGTCGAACACCAGCAGGAACGGCCCGCGCTCGAACTGCCGGGGCAGCGCGTAGGGCAGCTCCATTTCCTCGGAGGCCATGCCGGCCACCAGGCCGCCCCATTCGCAGGACTGGATGATCACCTCGTTGGACAGCACGTCCAGGCGCTTCTGGGTCTCGCCCTGGACGTTGGCGCTGTCCAGCGAGCCCAGGAATCCCCCGAGCGCGCCCTTGGCGGTCATCGCCGCGATGGCCTTGACCGCCGCGGTGACGTCGACCAGCAAGGCCGCCAGGTCGGCCTGGTCCTCGGCGCCGTGCAGTTGCTCGATGAGGAACTTGGAAATCGTGGTGCGGCCCTGCAGCATGATGCGTCTCCCCGAATGCCTGCCGAATACCTGCCGAATACCTGCCATCTCCCGGCGCCGCCGGTTTCTTGCAAGCCCCCTGCAGCCAGGGGGCTTGAAAAAAACCGCAGCCTCGACAACACGGAGACTCGCATGGATCCCAAGCACCTTGGGGCTGCGGCACAAACCCCATGCCTGCCGCCGCGCGCCAGGTCCTTCCCGCGGGACAGGCCGCTCACCGGCGCGACGGGCCGGTGCGCGACAAGGGTCGAAGACAAATATAAGCGGACACGCAATTAAGGTAAATTCAAGTTTGCTTGCTCATGACTTCAGGAACGCTGATGAAAAACATCACCCTGCGCCAGCTTAGGGTCTTCGTCGCCGCGGCCAGGCACCTGCATTTCGGCAAGGCGGCGCAGCAGCTGCACCTGACACCGCCGGCGGTATCGATGCACATCCGCGAACTCGAGCAGCAGGTCGGCCTGCCGCTGTTCGAGCGCCACGGCAGGGCGGTCAGCCTGACCCTGACCGCCGAGTACCTGCTGGTCTACGCGCGCCGGGTGCTGGCCACGCTGAAGGAGGCCGAGGATGCGCTGGCGCGCTTTCGCGGCCTGCAGTCCGGACGGCTGAGCATCGGCATGGTCAGTTCGGCCAAGTACTTCGTGCCGCGACTGCTGGCGATGTTCCGCGACGAACACCCGCATATCGAGGTGCGGCTGGCGGTGGGCAACCGCGAGCAGCTGGTCGAGCAATTGCAGGGCCACGACGTGGACCTTGCGATCATGGGCCGCCCGCCGCGCGAGCTGGCCACCCGCGGCGAGCCGTTCGCCGCCCACCCGCTGGGCATCGTCTGCGCCGTCGACCACCCGCTGATGCGCGGCGAACCCAAACCGGCGTCGGCGTTGGCGCAGTTCGGCTTTGTCATCCGCGAAAGCGGCTCGGGAACGCGCAGCGCGATGGAGGACTACCTGCGGGAGTGGCGGGTGGAGCCGCGGATCGAAATGGAGCTTGCCAGCAACGAAACCATCAAACAGATGGTGATGTCCGGACTCGGCGTGAGCTTCCTGTCGCTGCACGGAGTCGGCCTGGAACTGCGCAACGGCCTCATCGGCGTGCCGGAGATCGAAGGCCTGCCGCTGGTCCGCAGCTGGCAGATCGTCCACACCTCCAGCCACTCGCTGTCGCCCGCGGCCGAGGCCTTCCGCTATTTCGTGCTGGAAAACGGCGAATCCTGGCTGGCGCGCGAATTCGGCAGCCTGCAGCCACTGCCGCTCGAAGCGCTGAGCCCCACGCCGGCGCAGATGGCCGCCAGGCAACGAGTCAGGCGCGAAGCGCGGCAAGCCCCGCCAGCAGCGCCAGCGGCGCCGTCTCGGCGCGCAGGGTCCGCGGACCCAGGCTGACGGGAACGAAGCCGGCGCGCAACGCCAGCCCGATTTCCGCATCGTCGAGTCCGCCCTCCGGGCCGCTGAGGGCCAGCACCACCTGCCCGGCGGGCACCCCGGCCGCCCAGCGCGCCAGCGGCAGCGCCTGCGCCTGCGACGGCGCCGCCAGCAGGCAACGCGCGGCCCCGCCCGCCGCAGGCAGCCCGCGCAGCCAGCGCTCCAGGGTCTGCACCGGGCGCAGTTGCGGCAGACGGTTGCGCCCGCACTGTTCGCAGGCGGCGATGGCCACGCCGCGCCAGTGCGCGCAGCGCCGCTCGGCGCGCTCGCCCTCCAGCCTGAGCACGGCACGCGAGGTCATCAGCGGCGCGATGCCCTGCGCGCCGAGCTCGACGGCCTTCTCGACCAGCCAGTCCATGCGCTCGTTGGCCGGCATGCCCACCGCCAGTTCGACCGCCTGGGCGGCCTCGCGTTCGACCCCCTCGAAAGCGAGCAGCTCGACGCTGTCGCCGGCGGCGCCCAGCCGCGCCTGCCACTGGCCGCCGCCGCCGTCGAACACCACCAGCGGGTCGCCGGCGCGCAGCCGCAGCGCGCGCACGTGGCGCATGGCCGACGGGCCGAGCGCGACGACGCCGGCCTGCAGCGGGGAGTCGAGGTAGAGGCGGTGCATCGCGCAGCCGGCACCCGGCCGGCGGGTCCGTCAACCGCGCAGCAGCTCCAGCAGGGCCACGGTGTCGTCGACAAAGGCGGCGATCCCCTCGGCCAGCTTGCTGCGGCTCATCGCATCGGCGGCCAGCGCCGCGTCGAACTCGGCGCGCGTCACCTCCAGCGACGCCTCGTCCTCGGCGGCTCCGGGACGCTGCGGGTCGAGCCGCCTGGGCAGCGCCTGCGGCGAGCCGGCCAGATCGTCCAGCAGCGCGGGCGACACGGTCAACAGGTCGCATCCGCACAGCGCGGCGATCTGCGAGGTCTGCCGGAAGCTCGCCCCCATGACCTCGGTGGCCACGCCGCGCGACTTGTAGAAGCGCCAGATGCGCAGCAGCGCGCGCACTCCGGGGTCGGCCTCGCCGGCGTTGGCCGCGGCGTCCCAGGACTCGCCGGCCTGTTGACGCGCCCAATCGGTGATGCGACCGACGAACGGAGACACCAGCTGCACCCCGGCTGCCGCGCAGGCGCGCGCCTGGGTGAAGCTGAACAGCAGGGTCATGTTGCAGGCGATGCCGTGCTCGCGCAGGCGGCGCGCCGCCTCGATGCCCTCCCAGGTGGTCGCCAGCTTGATCAGCACCCGCGAGCGCCCGACCCCGGCCGCCTCGTACAGCTCGATCACCCGCCGCGCGCGCTGCACGCTGGCCTGCGCGTCGTGCGACAGCCGGGCGTCGATCTCGGTCGACACCCGCCCGGGAACGCGCTGCAGGATCTCGCAGCCGAAGCGCACCAGCAGGCGGTCCATCGCCAGGTCCGGGTCGGCGGCCCGGCGCAGCGCCGGCTCGGCCAGCAGCGGCGCGTAAGCCGGCTGGCGCACCGCCCGCAGCACCAGGCTCGGGTTGGTCGTCGCCTCCTGCGCGCCCAGCCCGGGCAGGCGCAGGTACTCGGCGGTATCGGCCACCACCCGGGTGTGGCGCCGCAAGTCGTCCAGGGAGCTCATGCCCCGATGGTACTCAGCCGGCGCGGCGCTCGGTGGCCGCGTCGCCGAACACCACGGCGCTCAGCGACTGCACCGCGGCGCGTTCGTGCGCCACCCGCTCGGGCTGGATCAGCGCCGCCTGGGTTGCGCCGCGCAGCCGCTCGGCATGCTGCAGCCGGCGCAGGCGGCGATACGCCGCAGCCGCGCGGCGGGCCACCCGCACGGGCAGCAGGCCCAGCCTGCCGGCCAGTCGCAGCAGCGCGATATTGCCCACGTTGGCCAGCAGCTGCGGGCAGCCTCCGGCGTGCTCGAGCACCAGCGCCTGCACGGCGAATTCGACGTCGACCATGCCGCCGTCGTCATGCTTGATGTCGAACAGCGCGCTGTCGTTGCGATGGCCCTCGGCCACGCGTTGGCGCATCGCGCGGATCTCGGCGCGCAGCGCGGCCCCCTGGCGGGGCATCCCCAGCACCTGGGCGCGGATGGCCTCGAAGCGTGCGCCGACACGCGCGTCGCCGGCGCAAAAGCGCGCCCGCGTCAGCGCCTGATGCTCCCAGGTCCACGCGGTGTTGCTGCCGCGCCCGAGCTGGTACTGCTCGAAGGCGTCGAGCGAAGTCACCAGCAGCCCGGCGTTGCCGTTCGGCCGCAGCCGGGTGTCGATGTCGAACAGCCCCCCGGCCGGAGTCGCCGCGGTCAGCCACCACACCAGCTTGCGCGCCAGCGCCCCGTAGCGTTCGGCCGCTTCGGCGGCGTCGTCCTCGTAGATGAACACCAGATCGAGGTCGGCGCCGTAGCCCAGCTCCTT
>JAKBBQ010000015.1 GCA_021808405.1 Pseudomonadota bacterium
CCCGGGTACCCGGGCTGGCCGGAATCTCCGTGCTGCCCGACGGCGGCGTGGTGCTGATCTACAACCCCGTGGCGCTGGCCGCGGTGCATGGCGACAAGGCGTCCGCGCGCATGCGTGCGCAGTCCGCCGACACGCGCACGGCCAGCGTGGCGGTGGCGTTGCAGCCGGTGGCGGCCCATGCGAATACCGTGCTGGTGGTCGACGACTCGATCACCGTCAGGCGCGTCACCCAGCGTTTCCTGGCCCGCAACGGCTATGCGGTGATGCTGGCCAAGGACGGCATGGACGCGCTGGAGCAGTTGCAGCAGAGCCTGCCCGACGTGGTGCTGACCGACATCGAAATGCCCCGGATGGACGGCTTCGACCTCACCCGCAACATCCGTGCCGACGAGCGCACGCGGCACCTGCCGGTGATCATGATCACCTCGCGCATCGCCGACAAGCACCGTAACTACGCCCAGGAACTGGGGGTCAACCACTACCTGGGCAAGCCCTATTCCGAGGAAGAACTGCTGGGGCTGCTGCGCGAGTACGTGCTGGAGACGGAATCGGAGTGAACGCGGCTGCGCCGGCTGCGACTGCCCCGGGGGGTCACAGTAGCGTGCGCTGGGCGTCGCCGGGTCCCGGCGGCTCGCCGCGCACCACGGCATAGCGCTGCAGGGTGCGCCGGCGTGCCTGCGCGTGGTCGACCACCGGCAACGGGTAATCCTCTCCCAGGCACAAGCCGGCCGCGCGCAACTGCTGCGGCGAGGCCAGCCAGGGCGCATGGATGGCCCGGGCATCCAGCGCAGCCAGTTCGGGGAGCTGGCTGCGGATGTACTGGCCCTGCGGATCGAACTTGCGGCTTTGCTCGACCGGGTTGAACACCCGGAACCACGGCTGGGCATCGCAGCCGCAGGAGGCCACCCACTGCCAGCCGCCGCTGTTGGAGGCGAGGTCGAAATCGAGCAGCCAGCGCGCGAAATGGGCCTCGCCCAGGCGCCAGTCGAGTCCCAGGTCCTTGCACAGGAAGCTGCCCGTCACCATGCGCAGCCGGTTGTGCATGCGGCCGCTGCGCAGCAGTTCGCGCATCGCTGCATCGACCAGCGGGTAGCCGGTGCGGCCCTCGCTCCAGGCCTGCCACGACGCCGCCGACTCGTCCCAGGCGATGCGCTCGTACTCGGGACGCAGGCAGCGTCCCTGCGCGACCCGAGGGTGATGGTGCAGCACCTGGGCATAGAACTCGCGCCACACCAGCTCGGACAACCAGCTCGCCGCGCCGGCGCTGCCGCCGCGCGCCGCCGGCCAGGCGTGGCGCACCAGTTCGCGCACGCTCAGGGTGCCGAAGCGCAGATGCACCGACAGCCCGCTGGTGCCCCGGCGGGCCGGAAAATCGCGGGCATCCGCATAGTCGTCGAGCCGCAGCCGGAAGGCCTGCCAGGCGCGCCGCGCGCCGCTGCTGCCGGGGTCCACCCCGGCGGGCAGGCTGGCCGGCTGGTCGAAGCCCAGTTGCGCCAGCGGGGGCAGCCCCGGCGCAGCCGCCGGCACGGCGCGCAGGCGTTGCGGCAACGACCGGCAATCGCGCTCGGCCAGCAGCTCGGCCGCGCCGTCGCGCAGGCGGGCCAGCCAGGCATTCTTGTAGGGGGTGAACACCTGGTAGGGGCGCCGCTGGCCATTGAGAACCGACCCCGGCGGCATGACCAGCTGGTCGTCGCAAGCGTGGAAGTCGATTCCCGCGCCGGCCAGTTCGCCGGCCACGGCGGCGTCGCGGCGCAGCGCCAGCGGCTCGTGGTCACGGTTGGCGAACACCGCCCGCGCCCCCAGCCGGCGCGCCAGGCGCGGCAATTCCTCGGGCGCACGGCCGTGCAGCACGGCCAGCGCGCCGCCGTGCTCGCGCAACGCCTGGTCGATCTCGAGCAGGCTGTCGCGGATGAACAGCAGCCTGCGGTCCCCTCGAATTCCCTGCTGCAACAAGGGTTGCAAGATGTCGGTGTCGAACACGAACACCAGTTGCACCCGGCGGCAACACTGCAACGCGGCATGCAGCGCGGCGTGGTCATGCAGGCGCAAGTCCCGCCTCAGCCAGACCAGGCCGAGTTCAAGGGGCGCCGCGGCAAGATGGGAGGTACCGGACATCGGGAAAGGCCACGTCGACGACGAGGTGAGAAATACGCGCCCCTTGGCGGGCGCGTCGCGATAATATGTGTCGTCATGAAATCCCGCAGCGACGCCTCGAACCTGAGCAACCAGTTCCTGATCGCGATGCCCGGCATGGTCGACTCGTCGTTCGCCGGCAGCGTGATCTACGTATGCGAGCATTCGTCGCGCGGCGCGCTCGGGCTGGTGATCAACCGGCCGACCGACATCGTGCTCAAGGACCTGTTCGAGCGCATCGAACTGCCTTTGCAGCAGGCCGAACTGGCGTCGCGGACCGTCTACTACGGCGGCCCGGTGCAGACCGAGCGCGGCTTCGTGCTGCACGACCCGACCGAGCGCTCCTACGCCTCCACCCTGCAGGTGGCGGGAGGCCTGCAGATGACCACCTCCAAGGACGTGCTGGAACACATCTCGGCCGCTGAAGGTCCGAGCCGGTTCTTCGTCGCCCTGGGCTACTCGGGGTGGAGCGCCGGCCAGCTCGAAGACGAGATCTCCCGCAACGGCTGGCTGACGGTGGAGGCCGACTCGCGCATCGTGTTCGAAGTCGCCGCCGAGGAGCGCTTCGACGCCGCGATGTCGCTGATGGGCATCAGCAGCGTCAGCCTGTCGAGCACGGCTGGCCATGCCTGAAACCGCGGGCGCCCGTCGCGACCCGGCCGTGCTGATGGGCTTCGATTTCGGCACGCGGCTGATCGGCGTGGCCGTGGGCAATACCGTCACCGGCACCGCCAGCGCGCTGTGCAGCGTGCCCGCGGTGGGCCGCCAGCAGCGCTTCGACGCCATCGCCCGCTTGCTCGGGCAGTGGAACCCGGCGCAGTTGGTCGTCGGCCTGCCGCTGTCGCGCGACGAGGCAGCCGAGCAGCCGCGCAGCCTGCAGGCCAGGCGCTTCGCCAACCAGTTGCACGGCCGCTTCGGGCTGCCGGTGGCGCTGGTCGACGAGCGCTACACCTCGCGCGCCGCGCAGGACAGCGGGGCACGCGATATCGATGCCGAATCGGCGCGGCTGATCCTGGAACAATACCTGCGAGACCCCGCCGCATGAACCACCCCTCCCCTCCGGACGCCGAGGCGCTCTACCTGCGCCTGCGCGAACTCGTGCGCGACTGGCTGTCCAGCCAGGCTGCCGCGCCCACGCTGGTCGGCGTCTACTCCGGCGGCGCCTGGCTGGCGCAGCGGCTGCACGAGGACCTGCGTCCGGGCACGCCGCTGGGGGTGGTCTCGTCGACCCTGCATCGCGACGATTTCGGCACGCGCGGGCTGCACCCCAGCGGCAATCGGACCGAACTGCCCTTCGATGTCAACGGGCGCTCGATCCTGCTGGTCGACGACGTGCTCTACACCGGGCGCACCATCCGCGCCGCGATCAACGAAATCTACGACTTCGGGCGGCCCGCGCGCGTCGACCTGGCCGTGCTGGTCGACCGCGGCGGTCGCGAACTGCCGATCTGCGCCGGCATCGTCGGCGCCAGCGTGGAGTTGCCCCCGCATCGCATGCTCGCGCTGGAGCGCGCCGACGCGGACGGCGGACCGGCGCTGCGCATGGTGTACCTGGAGTCGCAATCCTGATGCCCGCCCATCCGCAACTCAACCGCAACGGCGAGCTTCGACACCTGCTGTCGACCGAGGGCCTGCCGCGCGACGTGCTGCTGCACATCATGGACACCGCGCAGGGCTTCATGAGCTTCGGCGAGCGCGAGGTCAAGAAGGTTCCGCTGCTGCGCGGCAAGAGCGTGTTCAACCTGTTCTTCGAGAACTCCACGCGAACCCGAACGACCTTCGAGATCGCCGCGCAGCGGCTTTCGGCCGACGTGTTCAATCTCGACATCCAGCGCTCCAGCACCTCCAAGGGCGAATCGCTGCTCGACACCATCGCCAACCTGGAGGCGATGGACGCCGACATCTTCGTCGTGCGCCACGGCCAGAGCGGCGCGCCGTTCCTCATCGCCTCGCATGTCCCCCGGCACGTGCACGTGGTCAACGCCGGCGACGGCCGGCATGCCCACCCGACGCAGGGCCTGCTCGACATGATGACCATCCGCCACTACAAGCGCGACTTCAGTGCGCTGACGGTGGCCATCGTCGGCGATATCGTGCATTCGCGGGTCGCGCGTTCGGATATCCACGCCCTCACCACCCTCGGCGTGCCGGAGGTGCGCGCGGTCGGTCCGAAGACCCTGGTACCCGCCGACCTGCAGCAACTGGGAGTGCGGGTGTGCCACGACATCGAGCAGGGACTGCGCGACGCCGACGTGGTGATCGCGCTGCGGCTGCAGAACGAGCGCATGGCGGGCGGGCTGCTGCCGTCGGCCAGCGAATTCCACATGATGTACGGCCTCACCCCGGACCGACTGCGGCTGGCCAGGCGCGATGCCATCGTCATGCATCCGGGGCCGATCAACCGCGGCGTCGAGCTCGACTCGTCGGTCGCCGACGGGCCGCAGAGCGTGATCCTGCCGCAAGTGCGCTTCGGCATCGCGGTGCGCATGGCGGTGCTGTCCATCGTCGCCAACACCGGCGCCTGAACCCATGAACGACCCCACCACCCTACTGGTGCGCGGCGGCACGCTGATCGACCCGGCCAGCGGCATGCACTGCCGTGGCGACGTGGCGATCCGCGGCGAGCGCATCCTGGCGGTCGGCGAGCACGCCGGCGATCGCGCGGCCGAGCGAGTGATCGAGGCCGAGGGCTGCCTGGTGATGCCGGGCTTGATCGACCTGTGCGCGCGCCTGGGCGAACCCGGCGGCGAGGCCGAGGCACTGCTCGACTCCGAACTGGCTGCGGCCGGCGCGGGCGGCGTCACCCGGGTGGTCTGCCCGCCCGACACCGACCCCGTGCTCGACGAGCCGAGCCTGGTGGAAATGCTGCGCTGGCGGGCGCGCCGCATCCGCCGCTCGCGGGTGTACGCGCTGGGCGCGCTGACCGTCGGGCTCAAGGGCGAGCGACTGGCCGAGATGGCCTCGCTGGTCAAGGCCAGTTGCATCGGACTGTCGCAGGCCGGCGTGCCGTTGGCCGACACCCAGATGCTGCTGCGCGCGCTGCAGTACGCCAGCACCTTCGGCTACAAGGTCTGGCTGCCGGCGCTGGACGCCCACCTTTCGCGCGGGGTCGCGGCCAGCGGACCCTATGCCCAGCGCCTCGGGCTTGCCGGGGTGCCGGTGGCGGCCGAGACGGTGGCCTTGCATACCATTTTCGAGCTGGTGCGCGCGACCGGCTGCGCGGTGCACCTGTGCCGCCTGTCCAGCGCTGCCGGGGTCGAGCTGCTGCGGCGCGCCAGGACCGAGGGGCTGCCGGTGACCGCCGACGTGTCGATCCACAACCTGCTGCTCACCGACCTGGACATCGGCTGGTTCGACTCGCGCATGCGCCTGGATCCGCCGCTGCGCCAGCAGGCCGACCGCGACGCCCTGATGCAGGCGCTGGCCGACGGAACCATCGACGCGCTGGTGTCGGACCACAGCCCGCTGGGAAGCGACGACAAGGTGCTGCCCTTCGGCGAGGCCACCCCCGGCGCGAGCGGTCTCGAGCTGCTGCTTCCCGCGGTGCTGGAATTCGCCCGCCGCAGCGGCCTTGCGCTGCCCCGGGCGCTGGCCGCCGTGACCACCCGCGCCGCCGCCGCGGCCGGCATCGAGGCGCCGCGGCTGCAGGCGGACGCGCCAGCCGAGCTGATCGTCGTCGATCCGCAGGCCCGCTGGAGGCCGCTACCCAAGGCGCTGCTCAGCCGCGCCAAGCACACCCCGCTGGGCGACCTGGAGCTGCACGGCCGGGTGCTTGCGACCATTATCGACGGCAGGGTCATACACCACCAGGCGGGCGCGGGCGCCGCACGATGATGTGCGGCCTGCGGCTGGCGGCGTTGCTGGGCCGCCTGGGGCTGGAAGTGCTGCGCGGGCTGTGGCGCATGCGTTCGTTCCACCGCATGTCGGCGGCCGCTCGGCGCGACGCGGTGCGCGGCTGGTCGCGCCGCGTGCTGCGCGCCGGACGCGCCAGCCTGCAGGTGCACGGCCAGGCCTTCCAGGGAGCCTGCCTGGTCGCCGCCAACCACGTTTCGTGGCTGGACATCGTGGCGCTCAACGCGGCGCACCCGACGCGCTTCGTGGCCAAGGCCGACGTGCATCGCTGGCCGCTGCTGGGGCGCCTGGTCGCCGGGGCCGGAACCCTGTTCATCGAACGCGAGCGCCCGCGCGACGCGCTGCGGGTGGTGCACGACATCGCCGCATGCCTGCGCAACGCCGAACAGGTGACGCTGTTCCCCGAGGGCACGACCTCCGACGGGACGCACATCCTGCCGCTGCATGCCAACCTGTTCCAGGCCGCCATCAGCGCCGGGGCGGTGGTGCAACCGGTGCTGCTGCGCTACGTCGATGCGGCGTCCGGAGCTCCCAGCCGCAGCGCCGCCTACGTCGGCGACGACACGCTGCTGGACAGCCTGCGGCGCGTCGCCGCGGGCCCGCGGCTGCGGGTGCACGTGCACTACCTGCCGGTGCTGCGCGCCGACGACCGCCGCGAGCTGGCGCGCTCGACCCACGACGCCTTGCGCGATGCGCTTCAACGCGCGGGCGCGGCTGCCTAGAATGGCCGAGCAGTCCTGCGGCCGACGCACAGAAGCACCCGGGGTCGCGCGCGCATGCTTGCATCCGGCTTGCCACGTCCCCAACCTTTCGAACAACCAGAGCCATGATCGCTGAATCGCCTGCCGCACCGGCACCGGCCGCGGCCCCGGCCCCGGATCGGGGGGACTACGACGTGGTGCTGATCGGCGGCGGTCCTGCCGGCTCCACCACCGCGACGCTGCTTGCGCAACAGGGCCTTCGGGTCGCCGTGCTGGAGAAGGATCGCCATCCCCGCTTCCACATCGGCGAGTCGCTGCTTCCGGCCAACCTGGCGCTGCTCGACCAGATCGGGGTGGCAGATCAGGTGCGCGCCATCGGCATGGAG
The DNA here is from genome assembly GCA_021808405.1 of Pseudomonadota bacterium. GTDB lineage: Bacteria > Pseudomonadota > Gammaproteobacteria > Burkholderiales > Burkholderiaceae_C > Thiomonas_A. Next base: position 7,073 of record JAKBBQ010000015.1, read on the forward strand.
AAGTGGGGTGCGGAGTTCGTTTCGCCGTGGCATGGCCGCAAGACCCAGACCTACGCCTTCGCCGAGGCCTGGAACCGATCCATGCCGATGGCCTACCAGGTGCGCCGCTCCGAGTTCGACCACATCCTGCTGCGCAACGCCGCGGCCAAGGGCGCGCTGGTGGTCGAAGGCTGCACCGTGAAGGACGTGCGGTTCCACGAAGGCGAACGGGGAGCCGTGATCCTGGCCGAGCACGACGACGGCACGCGCTCGACCTGGAACGCGCGCTACGTGGTCGACGCCTCCGGGCGAGACACCTTCCTCGGCGGGCGATTCAAGGCCAAGCACCGCAACCCCAGGCACAACAGCGCAGCGATGTTCGCCCATTTCACCGGCGCCAAGCGCCTGGAGGGCAAGGCCGAAGGCAACATCACCATCTTCTGGTTCGACCACGGCTGGTTCTGGTTCATTCCGCTGGCCGACGGCACGACCAGCATCGGCGCGGTCGCGTGGCCGTACTACTTCAAGACCCGCGAAACCTCCCTCGAGCAGTTCTTCGCCGACACGATCGCGAGGTCGCCCGAACTGTCGGAGCGCCTGGCAGGCGCCACCCGCGTCACCGAGGTGCAGGCCACCGGGAACTATTCCTACTCCTGCGACCGCACCCACGGCCCCGGCTACCTGCTGGTCGGCGATGCCTACGCCTTCATCGACCCGGTGTTCTCCTCCGGCGTCATGCTGGCGATGCAGGGCGCGGTGTTCGCCGCCGAAGCGCTCGTCACCTGCCTGCGCGATCCCGCTGCCGAGGCACGCGCGATGAAGGCCTACGACCGGGCGCTGCGCCGCGGCCCGCACGAATTCTCCTGGTTCATCTACCGCATCAACCACCCGAGCATGCGCGATCTGTTCATGGGCCCGCGCAACGTACTGCGGGTCAAGGAGGCGCTGCTGTCGGTGCTTGCCGGGGACATTTTCGGCGACACGCCGATCTGGGCCTCGGTGCGGCTGCTCAAGGGGATCTTCTACCTGGATGCGTTGCGCCATCTGCGCCGCAGCCTGCGCGCCAAGGCGCTGCGCAGGCTGCAGGTCGATCCGCAGACCCTGCCGGGCAGCGTCGCGCGCTGATGGGCGAGGCCGGCTGCAAGCTCCGGCGGGTCGCGACGAGTCGGCGTGGCGTGGATCCTCGACCAGTCCTCACGCAGGGTGCGCGGCGATGACTGAGCGTGCGCCGAGGCGGGCCTGCGCACGCGCGATGCGCCCGGGCCTGGTGCTCGACCTCCTGCGCACCTATGGCGGCCTCGCGCTGTTCGGCCTCATGGGACTGCTCTGGGCGCCGGTGGCGCTGCCGCTGTGCTACGCGCTGCCCGCACGCGCCCGGCGAGTCTTCGGACGCGCGCTGATCCGCGCCGCGTTCCGCGCCTATCTGGGCACGCTGCGCTGGAGCGGTGCCTGCCGCTTCGACCTGTCGGCGCTGGACTCGCTGCGCGGACAGGGGCCGCTGATCGTCGCACCCAACCACCCGACGCTGATCGACGCCCCGCTGGTGATTTCGCGGCTGCCCGGTTTGGCCTGCGTGATGAAGTCCAGCCTGCTGGCCAATCCGGCGCTCGGTGCCGGCGCCCGGCTCGCCGGCTACATCGGCAACGACGACCTGCTGCGCATGATCGAACTGGCGCTGGCCGAACTGCGCGACGGCCGCCAGCTGTTGCTGTTCCCCGAGGGAACGCGCAGCTCCGAGGAGCCGATCGGCCCGGTCCGTGGCATGGTGGGATTGCTCTCCAAGCGCTCCGGGGTCGCCGTGCAGACGGTGCTGCTCGAAACCGATTCGCCGTTCCTGAGCAAGCGCTGGCGGCTGCGCGACATTCCGCGCCTGCCGATCACCTACCGCGCGCGCCTCGGTCGGCGCTTCGACCCGCCGACCGACACGCAGGCCTTCGTCGCCGAGCTCGAAGCCTATTTCCGCCAGGCCCTGGACAAGGCCCCCGCCGCCGCGTCCGGGCCCTGCCGGGTCAGCCCCCATGACGCCCACGCCTGACACCGCCGAAGGCGCACCGCCGCCGAGTTCCAGCCATCTGGTGCTGATTCCCAGCTACAACCCGGGGCCTGCCGTCTACCGGACGGTGCGCGCGGCGCGCGCCGCGTGGGCTCCGGTCTGGCTGGTGGTCGACGGCAGCGACGACGGCACCACCCAGCGCCTGCTGGAGATGGCCGACAGGGATTCGCAGCTGCGGGTCATCGTGCTGCCCCGCAACCAGGGCAAGGGTGCCGCGGTACTGGCCGGCCTGGAAGCGGCGCAGGCGGCCGGCTTCAGCCATGCCTTGACCATGGATTCCGACGGCCAGCATCCCGCCGAGTGCATCGGCGCGTTCATGCAGGCCTCGCTGCGACATCCCGACGCGATGATCCTGGGGCGGCCGGTGTTCGCCGACGATGCGCCGCAGCTGAGGGTGCAGGGTCGCAAGATCTCCAACGCCTGGGCTCGGCTGGAGACACTGGGCGCGGGGATCGGCGACTCCCTCTACGGCTTTCGCGTCTACCCCATAGCCCCGCTGCGCTCGCTCATGCGCGGGCAGCGCTGGATGCGGCGTTTCGACTTCGACCCCGAAGCCGTGGTGCGCCTGAGCTGGGCTGGCGTGGCCGCGATCAATCTGCCGGCGCCGGTGCGCTACCTGCGCGGCGACGAGGGCGGTGTCTCGCATTTCCGCTACCTGCGCGACAACACCCTGCTGACCTGGATGCACCTGCGCCTGATGCTGGGCTTCGCGCTGCGCCTGCCGCGGCTGGCCTGGCGCCGGCTGCGCGGGCGCTGAGCCGATCAGATCATTCCGCCGTTGACCGAAACCACCTGGCCGGTGATGTAGCCGGCCCGCTCGGAGGCCAGGAAGGCCACCAGGTCGGCCACCTCCTCGGGGGTGCCGGCGCGCTGCGCCGGCACCAGCCGCGCGATCGCCGCGGCATCGAAGGCGCCCTCGCTCATCGGCGTGGCGATGATCCCGGGCGCCACGGCATTGACGGTGATGCCGCGACTGGCCACTTCCAGTGCCAGGGACTTGGTGGCCGCGTGCAGCGCCCCTTTGGCCGCTGCGTAGTTCACCTGCCCGCGGTTGCCGATCAGCGCGGCCACCGAGGTGATGGTGATGATCCGCCCCCAGCGCGTGCGGATCATCGGCAGCATCAACGGCTGGGTCACGCGGTAGAAGCCGTTGACCGCGACGTCCAGCACCCGCTCCCACTGCTGCTCGCTCATCCCCGGGAACACGGCGTCGTCGTGCACTCCGGCATTGTTCACCAGCACCTGCACCGGACCCGCCTCGAGCAGCGCGGCGACTGCGGCGGAGGTGTCGGCGGCCGCGCGCAGGTCGAAGGCCACCGCCTCGGCCTCCAGGCCCTGCCCGCGCAAGCGCTCCGCCAGCGCCTGCGCCTGCTCGAGCCGCGAGTTGGCGTGGACGATGACGTGCATGCCGGCGCGCGCGAGGGCGTCGCAGATCGCGGCGCCGATGCCGCCGCTGCCCCCGGTGACCAGGGCGCGTCGGGCGCCGGCAGCGGGCGTGGAAGGTGGATGGCTCATGGCGCGGATGGTTCGCGGGCTTCGGGGAGGGAGTCGAGCAGCACGCAGGCTCGGCCCTCGAGCAGCGTGCGCCCGCCGGCACTGACGCTGAAGGCGTACAGCAGCAGCGGGTCGCCATCGCCGAGGCGCTCGGCACGTATGCGCAGCGCGGCCTGCACGTCGTCGAGTCGGCCCACATGCAGCGTGACCTGGCGCGCGCTGACCAGCAGGCCCGGGCGCGCGGCCGGGCCGGCCTGCGACAGCAGCGCGCCGTGCACCGCCATCGCCTGCGCCGCGTATTCGATGCCGCAGGCCGCGCCCAGGCGGCCGAACTGCCGCAACGGATGGTCGAGCCGCCTGTGGTTGTCGGCGCAACACACGACATGCCCGACATCCCACGCGAGGACGCCCTCGAGCAGGCACATGCTGCCGGCATGCGGGATGCGCGCCGCGATCCAGGCCTGGTCGTGCAAGCACGGCAGGGGCGTCAGCATGGCGACAGTTCCACCAGCAGTTGCCGCCCCGGAAGATAGTCGACCACCGCCGCGGCCGGCTCGCCGCGCGCGACGGCCTGCAGCAGCGACAGCGAGCGCGCTGCCGGAATCGAACGGCGCAGCGCCTCCAGCCCGGGCTGCTCCAGGCCGCGCGGCGGCGCCTCGGTGAACGGCGCTGCCGCATCGACGGCCATGCAGGCCAGCGCGGCGCCGCGCCGCCGCGGCGCCAGCAACATGGCCACGCCGAAGGCGTCGGGTATCGGGCGCGCGCTGCGCAGCGGCTCCGGGTATTCGGTATCGTAGGCCAGCAACAGCACGTCCTCGCCGCTGGTGCCGACCTCGACCAGCGCCTCGAGCAAGCCGGCGCCGAAGCTGCCATCGTGCGCCGCGCACAGCACCGCCGACGCCGCCATGCAGTGGGTGGCGATGCCCCAGTAGCCGGAGGCCGCGTTGTGCACCGAGTTGTGGAAACGCGTCGGCGAGACCAGCCGGTCCGGCGAGGCCAGCGCCTCGCACAGCGCATGGCAGTTCACGCCGTCTCCGCTGGAAGCCGCGAACACCGTGCGCAGGTCCGTGGCGTCGCGCTCGGCCATCGCCAGCGCCGCGCCTCCGGTGGCCAGCGTCAGCTTGACCGCCGCGGTCGCGCGCCGGCGCTCCGCCGGCGGCAACCACTGCGCAGCGGGCATCTCGGTGCGCGCAGGCAGGTAGGGCTGCTCGCCGCGCAGCACCGCGGCCGCGGCGGGCCAGCCCGACAGCCCTGGCCCCAGCAGGCCGATTCCGGCCAGGCAGGCCCGCAGCGGGCGCTTGGGCAGCGCGCTCATCGACGCGCCCTCCACGCATCGGCGCGGCCCAGCACCAGGCTGCAATTCGTGCCGCCGAAGCCGAAGGAATTGCTCATCGCGAAACCCAGCCGGGCCGGCTCGGCGGTGCTGCGGTAGCGCAGCCGCTGAGGGCCGGCGATCGCCGGGTCGAGCACCTGCGTGCCGGGACTGCCAGGCATGAAGCCGTCGCGCAACGCCAACAGGCAGAACACCGCCTCCAGACCGCCGGCAGCGCCCAGGGTGTGGCCGGTCCCGCCCTTGGTCGAATTGCACGAGGTGCCGGGACCGAACAGCCCTGCCACCGCGTGCCCTTCGGCAGCGTCGTTGCTGGGCGTGGCCGTCCCATGCAGATTGATGTAGTCGATGTCCGACGGCTGCAGATCGCACTGGGCCAGCGCCTGCTGCATCGCCAGTCGAGCGCCGAGGCCCTCGGGGTGCGGCGAGGACATGTGGTGGGCATCGCTGGACTCGCCGCTGCCCAGCAGCAGCACCTCGTCGTCGGCCGGATGCCGCGGCGCCGCCTCGAGCAGCGCGAAGGCGGCCGCTTCCCCCAGCGAAAGCCCGTTGCGCGCGACGTCATAGGGCCGGCAAGGGCCGGGCGACAGCAGTTCCAGGGAATGGAAGCCGTACAGCGTGGTCAGGCACAGGGTATCGACTCCGCCTACCACCGCGCAATCGACCAGACCCGCGCCGATCATGCGCTGCGCGGTCGCGAACACCTTGGCGCTGGACGAGCAGGCCGACGAAATCACGCAGGCCGGCCCGCGCAGCCCCAGGCGCTCGCCCAGGAAGGCGGCGAGCGACGCCGTGCTGTGCGTGCCGGAATAGTCGAAATCCCCCGGCAGCGCACCGTCTGCGTCGCGCCGCCGGTACGCCTGCTCGGTCTGCAGCATGCCCGAGGTGCTGGTGCCGACGAACAGCCCGACGCGGTTCGCGCCATGGCGGGCCACCGCCTGCTCGACGGCCTGCACGAATCCGTCCTGCGCCAGCGCGAGTTCGGCCAGCCGGTTGTTGCGGCAATCGAAGGCGGCCAGCGCCCCGGGCAGGCCGACGGAGTCGACACCCCGCACCTGGCCGATCCATGTCGGCAGGTCGCAGACATCGAACTCGCAGCGCGCCAGCCCGCTGCGGTTGCCGCGCAGCGCCGCGGCGTGCGCGGCCAGTCCGCTTCCCAGGCAGCTGGTCGCGGTGGCGCGCACGACATGCAGGGGCGCAAGACGAGGGGGGTTCGAGGCCATGATGCGCAGTTACTGTAGCGAAGCCGCGGCCAGGGCAGGCCGCCGCGGCTTGATCGCGTGCAGCAGGACATTGGCGAAAGGCATGCCTTCGCTCATCGGGATGACGCGAAGGTCGAAGCCCAGGCCGGACAGCAGGCCCGTCCACTCGCCCAGGCTGCGGCAATGCACCGGCAGCGCCTCGTGACCGCGCACGCGCGTGGCCACGCGGTCGACCCAGGCGCTGCAGCGAAAGCGCCAGCCGCCGTCGGCATCGCCGACCCGCAGCAGCAGCACCCCACCGGGGGCAAGCCCGCATGCACCCGGCGCAGCAGCGCATCCTGCTCGGCCACCTCGATGTAATGCAGGACGTCGAACAGCATCACCGCGTCGGCGCAGCGCAGGTCGGCGGCGCGCATGTCGCCCTGCACGGAATCGGCCTTGTCGCCCAGCGCCGCCCGGGCGCGCTCGACGTCGCGCCGCATCCGTTCCACCCCGCGCCGGCGCAGGCCGCGCGGAGGCTGCGGCCAGCCGGCGGGCCAGTCGCCGGCATCGAAGCGCGCGGCTGCCGCGTGCAGCCATGCGCTCAGCACGCCCTGCCCGCAGCCCGGGTCGACGACGCCCGCACCGCTGGGAATGAGCCCCAGGCGCAGCAAGCCCGCGAACGGAGGATCGTGGCGCAGCTTGCCCCGCGCGAAGTGCCAGGCCAAGCGCCCTGCCCGGCGATAGGCGGCGGCCAGTTCCGAAGTCCCGCGCCGCCAGCCGGGCACATCGCAAGCGCCACGGCTCATCGGGGGCTCCCGGGTGGCCAGGGTAGTGCCACGGCTCGCAAGCCGCGTCCATGCAGCAGCGCGAGCAACCGCGGAAGGACTTCCAGGACCACCGGGACGCCGGCCGGCGTGCGGGCGCAATGACCGTCGTGCAGCAGCAGGATGTCGCCGGCGGCCAGGCCCTCGCCGAGCCGCCGCAGCACCCGCGCCGCGTCGCCGTCCCGGGTGTCGAAGCCGCGCCGCGTCCACGATGCGAGCACGAGCCCGACTTGCTGCAGCGCCGGCCAGCAAAAGGGATTGCGGAATCCGGCAGGAGCGCGGAAATAGCGCGGCGCGACGCCGGTGGCCGCCTCGATCAGCGCCTGCCCCGCGGCCAGTTCGGAGCGGTACCGACGGGGGCCGAGCAGCGCGAAGTCGTGGCGGTGTCGCGCCGTGTGATTTTCCACCCGATGGCCGCGGCGGACGATCTCGCGCACCAGCTCGGGGTGGCGTGCGACCCGCTCGCCGATGCAGAAGAAACTGGCGGTGGCTGCATGGGCATCCAGGATGTCCAGCACCGCCGGGGTGGTGCGCGGATCCGGGCCATCGTCGATGGTGATCGCCACCCAACCCCGCGCGGCATGCTCCGCGCCCAGCCGCACCAGGTTGGGACCGAGCCGGCGCGTGCGCGGGCTCAGGGTCAGCGCGCCGATCCAGGCGTGGCTGAGCAGCACCGCGCCCAGCGCCCACGGCCAGCTGCTCGGCGCGGCAGCCGCCGTGGCCAACGCGATCAGGTTCACCGCGCCCACGCCCACCAGGCTCGGCGGCAGCCGGCCGCTGGCCCGGGTCGCCTGCCGCGGCGACTCGAGTCCGGGGCTCATCGCGTGCCTCCGCCCGGCGCAGGGCCGGCCGGCGCGTCGGCGGGCGCCGACAGCACGGCCGAGAACACCAGCGCCAGCAGCGCTCCCGGCCCGACCGTGGCTCCGAGCGAGGTCAGCACCGGCACGCCGGCGATCAGCAGGGGCGCGAAGCCCGCGACCGTGGTGAGGTTCGCGAACACCAGCGAGGCCACGGTCTGCGGCGCGATCCCGCCATGCCGCCTGCCGCCGGCAAAGAACAGCGCGTAGTTCGAACCCACCGCGATGACCAGCATCATGCCCACCAGGTGCAGCAAGGTGAGTCGCTGCCCCAGCAGCACCAGACCCGCCGCGACGACCACCACGGCCGCAAGCAGCGGCGCCAGCACCCGCGCCACGCGGGCGGGTGAGCGCAAGGCCAGCAGCAGCAGCACCGCCATGCCCAGGACACCGCCCGCGGACAACCAGATCGCCGAGCGCAGGTAGCCGCGGTACAGGTCGTTGCTCGTCGCTCCGAGGTCGACCACCCGGCCGCCGCTGCCGCGCAGGGCCACCCGCAGCCGTGCCATGGAGACCGCGCCATGGGCCGGCGCGCGCAGCGGGAGCAGCGCCATCCAGCGGCCGTGGCGGCCTTGCACCAGCATGCCGTCCAGCGCCAGCGCGAACGAACTGCCGGCGAAGTCCGAGCGGGTCAGCAGCGGAGCCTGGCGCGCTGCGGCGACCGCTGCGACGAAGGGCTTGAACAGCCGGGCGGCCACCGGCAGGCCGGCCACCGCCGCGCGCAGGTTGGCCTCGAGCTGCCCGGCGCTCGGCAGCGCGCGCTGGCGCGCCCGCTGGGTGCGCGCGCTCGGCAGGTAGCGCGCCGGACTGTCGAAACCGCCGATCAGCCCCTCGCGCTGCAGCGTGCGAAGCCGTGGGGCGATGGCCTCGGCGGCCTGCAGAACCGCTTCCTGGGTCGCGCCGACCAGCACCACCAGGTCGCCCGAGTCGGGCGCGCCGATCTGGCGGCGCAAGGTCGCATCGGCCTGGAGCATGCTGCGGGGCATCGGGCTGAGTGCGGCCAGGCGCGCGTTCCAGACGTGCTGCCGCTGCACCAGCAGCAGCGCCAGCGAGGCCAGAACCAGCAGAGCCAGCGGCCAGCGCAAGCCGCGCACGGCGCGCACCACCCGCAGCAGCCGCTCGCCGGCAAGGGTCAAGTCGCGCACCACCAGGGAGCGGGGCAGCAACTCGGGCAGCACGAAGCGGGTCACCAGGGCCGCGGTGAGCAGCCCGACGATGGAGTAGGCGCCGATCTGCGCCAGCCCGGGAAAGTCCGACAGCAGCAGGCTGGCGAAACCGATCACCGAGGTGAGCATCCCCAGTCGCACCGTGGGCCAGAAGTCCCGCACCCAGGCGCTGCGCCCGCCGCCGCCGTGGCCGCCCGACTGCACGAACAGGTAGATGGAATAGTCGACCGCCTCGCCCATCAGGGTCGTGCCAAAGCCCAGGGTGATTCCCTGCACCAGGCCGAAGCCCAGGCCCACCGCAGCGGTGGCGACGGCCACCCCCGTGAGGACCGGCAGCAAGCCGAGCACCAGCAACGGCAGCGAGCGGTAGACCAGCAAGAGCAGCGCGATGATCAGGCTCGCGCCGAGCAGCGTGACCCGCGTCACCGCATGCTCGATGGCGCTGCGCGAGTGCACCGCGAACACCGCCGGGCCGCTGACCACCAGCGAGACGCCGGAGGCGCTCGGTCCGACCGCGCCGCGGGCGGCGTCGAAGTCCGCCCGCAGTCGACGCAAGGCGCGCTGCTGCGCATCGGTATCGGTGCCCGGAGCGCGCGTGACCAGGAACAGCAGCGCGCGCGAGCCGTCGGCAGAGGCCCAGGCGCCGTCGACCAGCCGCGGCTGGGTCGGCGGCGCGATGGCCCCGAGGAACCCCAGGGTCGCTCCGGTCGGATCCGTCGGCAGCAGGTGCTTGAACTGGTCGCCCATCGGCGCGGCCAATTGCGCGATGGCGTCGGCGATCGCGCGGTGCAGCCCGGCCGCGGTGAAGGCTTGCGCGGTGGTCGACGGGCTGAGCAGGTAGCGATGGGCGAAGACCAGCGCAAAGTCGCGGGCGGTGCGGCTGGCCTGGCCGTTGTCCACCGCGGCGAAATCCGGGGTCGCGCGCAAGCGCCGCGCCAGTCGCGTCGAGATGTCCGCGCGCACGCCGGGCGTTGCGCCGTCGATTCCGACCATCAGGATGCGCGACACCAGGCCGGTGCGCAACTGGTCGACGAGCACCCGTTGCTGCGCATCCGGCACGCGTGGCAGGAAAGCCGACATGTCGGCCGAGAAGCGCGAATGCGCGACCACGGCGAGTGCGCCGGCCAGCAGCGCCAGCCACAGCACGACGATCGCATGGCGCCGCCGCATCATCGGTGCCGCAGATGGTGAAGCCGCATCAGCGAGTGGTCGCCGTCGGCCTCGAAGACCGCGATGCTGCGCAGCCAGGCTCCCGAGCCGCTGATGTCGATTTCGCTGACCCGCGCCCGCGCCGCCGGCAGTCGCGGCACCAGCACCAGGGTCCACAACGCCTCGTCGCCGCCCAGCCTGACCTGATAGGCGCGCTGCAGCGCGCCCAGGTCGCCGCCGAGGGTGGCGCGAATTCCGCCGACCAGCGCGCCGACCGCGGGAGCCTGGCCGACATCGAAGCGATTCGAATGGCCGTCGACTTCCACGGTGATGCGGGCGCCCTGCACCACGATCTTCTCCGGCTTGGGCTTCAGGGTGCGCATTTCCAGGTAGTCCGGGGCGGCGTAGCGCAGCGTGCCCGAAGACTCGATCGGCGCGTCGAGCATGGCCAGGGTCTTCGTCTGGTCGAAGCTCGCCTCACCCGATCCGCGGGCGGCCAGCAGCCGCATGAGCGCGGCAAGATCCCACGCCGCGGCCTGCGCCGGCGCGCCCACGCCCAGGCCGGCCAGCGCGGCGCAGCCCAGGCGGGCCAGCGCCTGCCTGCGCGAGCCGCGTGCCGGCGTGCGGCGGGTCGCGGGTCGATGCATCGGCCGCGCCCTCAGTGCGGCCTCGACGCCGCGGCGCTCGGCGCGCCCCAGAAATCGAAGAAATTGAACCAGTTGAACGGCGCGTCGCGACAGTGCCGCTCGAGGCTTTGCACATAGCGCTGCAACGCCGAATCGACGGCCGCGGAGCGCGCCGCGCGACCGACTCCGGAAAAATCGGCGAGCGGCTCGAACACCACCTCGTAGCGGTTGCCTCCGCGGTAGATGCCGGCCATGAACAGCACCGGACGCTGCATCAGCGCGGCGATGCGCAACGGCCCCAGCGGCCACTGCGCGTCGGCACCCAGGAACGGCAGCCGCGCCACCGCCTGCTCGTGCAGCGAGCGGTCGGCCAGGATGCCCACGACGCCTCCGGCATCGAGCGCGTGGCCCACGCGCAGCATCGAGTCGGCGCGGCCCAGCGCGATGATGTCCTGCTGGGCTGACGGATTGATGGCATGCAGCGCCGAGTTGATCTTGCGCGCGTTGTCCGGGTACATCAGCAGGGACATCGCCAGGCCTCCGCGCAGCCGCCCCGCGGCACGCAGCACCTCGAAGCTGCCGAAGTGGGCGCCCAGCAGCAGCGCGCCGCGGCCGCGCGCCAGCGCGGCCTCGATATGCTCGACGCCACGGCTGGAAATATCGAACAGTTCGGCGCGATCATGGAGCAGGAACACGCGGTCGTGGATGGTCGACGCGAAGGCATGGATATGCGCGAACCTCTCGCGCCACGCGGGCCGGCGTCCCCATACCCGGCCGAGGTAATCGGCGGAGGCCCTGCGCGCCCTGGGCGCGCAGGCGAGGAAGTAGGCGCAGATGCCCAGCAGCACCAGACGCGCCGGTCCGCGACCCAGGCGCAGCGAAATCCAGGTCATCACCCGCAGCATCGACGCATTGCTGCGCTCGCCGTCACGCGCCCACGAGGCCCGTCGCGACACTCCCGCGGACGTGTCGGTTCGGCGCTCGGCCGGGCAGTCCGGCGCAGGAGTCTCGGGCCCGCTGGCCATCGCTACCGGTCGACTTCGCGCAGGGGCGAAAGCGATCCACCCGCCACCAGGCGTGCCCCCTGGAGCACGCGGAAGCGCCCGCCCGCGGCGTCCGGCGACGGGCAGTCGATGACCAGGGGCTGCCCGGGTCGCACCACTGCGGTGAACTTGACTTGATCGATGCACACCTGGCCGCGAGCGAGCGCCGCCGGCTCGCACCACGCATGGACCACGGCGTCGAGCAGCAGCACCCCCGGCACCAGGGGGTTGCCGGGGAAGTGGCCGTCGAAGGCCGGATGTCCGGGGGGGTAGCCGGGATGAAGGGTTTCAGCAGCCATCGTCCTCGGCCTCGGCCGTCTCGCCGTGCTCGACTGCCAGCGCGGCCAGCGCGGCTCGCGGCAGCTTGCCGGTGGCGTTGCGCGGCATGTCGGCAAGCAGCACCAGCGGACGCGGCATGAAAGCCGCATCGATGCGTTCGCGCAGCGCGCTGCGCAGCGCCTGCACGGTGAGGCCCGGCGCCACCGCGAAGGCCATCAAGCGAGCCACTCCGCCGCGAGCACCCGGATCCGGGGCGAAGAAGGCCCCGTCGAGCACCCCGGGAACGCTGCACAGCTGGTGATTGAGATGGGCCAGCGAACTGCGCTTGCCCGCCATGTTGACCATGTCGGCGCTGCGCCCGTGGAGCCGGAAGTCGCCGCGACCCAGCGGTTCGATGATGTCGTGGATCGGCGTCGGCTGCGCGAGATGACCGCCGCTGGCCATCGCCACCCCGTCGGCGGTCGGCACCAGGGCCAGGCCGTCGAACAGCGTGAACGCGTCGGTGCGCGCTGTGCGCCGGGTGGCGATCTGGCCGGTTTCGGTGGATCCGTAGATCTCCACCAGGGGCGCGCAGGTCCTGTCCTCGACTTCGTGCGCCAGCTCGACCGCCAGCGGCGCCGTCGCGCACAGCACCATCCGCAGCGGCGGGATGTCCAGCCCGGAAGCGAGCAGCGCGCGCAAGTGGACCGGGGTGGACACCAGCATGCGTGGCGCTGGCACCCGCGCCAGCTCGTCGACGATGTCGGCCGGATAGAAGGGATGGGCCGCGCTGAGGGCGAGGTCGCCGTGGAAGGCCATCAGCAGCGTCGACTCGAAGCCGTACATGTGCTGCGCCGGAACGGTACCGACCAGGGTGGTGAGCGCAGGCAGCGCCAGCCGGTCGCGGCCGCAACGGATGCAGGCGACCAACGCACCCCAGGTCTTGTCGTGGGGAAGCGGCGCTCCGGTCGAGCCGGAGGTGTAGACCCTGGCGACCACGCGATCCTCGCCGACCTCGGGCATGGCGCTCGCCGCGCTGCCCGGGAAGGCGAGCCCTTCGGGGTAGCGCATCTGCGGCAACGGCAGGTCGCAGGGGCCATCGACCAGGCAGAACAAGTCGGGCGCGCAAGCCCGCAGGTGGCGCACGGTATCGGGATTGCGGGTCGACGGCAGCAGGTTGATCTTGTCGCTCACCACCGCAGCGGCAAAGCCCACCGCGACGTGGTAGCGATCCTGGCAGGCATTGAGCACATGCCCTCCCGCGGGCATCGCGCGCGCCAGCCGCTCGACGTCGGCCAGGAATTCGGCGGCGCGTACCGGGACGCCTCGCCGCCACGCGAAAATCGCCTCGGGGTCGCGCCGGGCCAGCAAGGGCAGCGCCCGCGTCATGACCGATCCCCTGCCGCCGCGCTCATCGCTTGCGCTCCGCGGTATAGAGCATGTAGGCACGCAGCGCCTCGTAGGGCCCCGAGCGATCGGCAGGACAGAGCAGCGCGTGGCGCAGCGTGTACTCGACGGCGAACATCAGGAACACCAGCGCCGGGGTCCAGGCGCCGGCGAACAGGGCCCATTCAGCCAACGGGCGCAACGCGAACAGCAGCACCGAGGCGGCTGCCATCGCGACGAAGAACAGGGTCCATGCGACGGTGACCCCGCGGGTGTAGCGCAGCAGCGCAGCCGACATCGAAGGCCGGATCGTCGCGGCGAAACGGGTGACCAGCGGAACCTGCCCGCCGCGCAGGGTGCTGCCGAACAGGATGCCCAGCAGGCTCATGCTTCCGACATGCTCGGCCAGGTAGCCCCACGCCAGGTACTGCGCGACCAGCGCGCGCTCGCGCCACAGCAGCGCAAGCCCGAGCGCCGCGGCCAGGCCCAGCCACAGGCGCAGACGGCTGCGCCCGATCAGCCACCCGGCGAGCAGCGCCAGCGGCCCCCAGCTCAGCGCGGCTGCCAGCCAGGGCGGGTGGACGTGGTACCCCGCCGAGTACGCAGCCAGGGGATAGGCCACGCAGCCGAGGGTCAGCAGGGTGCGCAGCGCGGTCGGGATCCCGGGTCGCTTCACCTTGCCCTGAGCCCCGCGACATGGCCGGCCAGGTGTCGCAGCGAGCTGAAGATGCGCTGGTTGTCAGCGTCGTCTGCGCGCAGTTGCACTCCGTACTTCTTGGAGATGACCAGGGCCACTTCCAGGATGTCGATGGAATCCAGGCCGAGGCCGTCGCCGTACAGCTGCGCGTCGGGGTCGATATCCGCTGCCGCGACGTCCAGCTCCAGTGCCTGGACGATGAGCTCCCCGATTTCCTGGAGGAACTGCGGATCGACCTGCGGCTTCGTGGCGGAAGAAAGTGACATGGCGAAATCATCGAAAAGCGCAAACAGATCAGTTGCCAATCATAACCGGCAGGGCGCGCTCCGGGTCCACTCGCAGGATCCGCGTGCGACGCGCGCCGCGTGCGCTCAGCCTGCGCCGCCGCAGTGACGGGCCAACTGCTCGCGCAGCGTCTTGACGATCAGCAGCTCCATGCTGGCGATCTCCCCTTGCGGGTCGCGCACCACCCCCGATACCGAAGCGGCCAGCGGCGCCATCTGCCGCGAATGCACTTCGATGCTCACCGGCATGTCGGCCCGCACCGGGCGCCGGAAGCTGCACTTGCGCACGCCGGCGAGCACTCCCACGTGGTCGTCGCCGAGGCGCGCCGCGCGATCGTCGCCGACCTGCATGTCGGCGCCGGCCACCTGGGCCACGGCCTCGACCAGGAAGACACCCGGGACCATCGGCAGGCCCGGGTAATGCCCCTGCAGGATCTGCAGCCCCGACGGCCAATTCGCCTCGCCGGTGAAGTGCTGGCCGTCGAGCACCACCACCTTGCTGACGAACAGGATGTCGCCGCGATGCGGCAGCACCGCCTGGATGGCTTGCAGGTCCAGCTCGATCGGAAACTCCCGGCCCGGCATCGCCTTCACGCACCGCCGCTGCCGACGCCGACGCCTACCGGACTGTCAGCCAGGCTGGCGGCCAGCGCCGGACCGCGAGCCAGCACCGCGCCGGCCCAGCCCAGCAGCAGGCCGCACACCACGTCGATCAGCACATGCTGCTTGATGGCCATGGTCGAGTACACGATGAGCCCGCACCACAGCCAGCTCAGCCAGCGCGCACGCCGGCCCAGGCCCATCGCCGGCAGCACGCGGTCGAACCACAGCGCAGCGAACACCGCCGACGCGACGTGCAGGGACGGACAGGCATTGCCGGCGGCGTCCATGCCTCGCAGCAGGTCGAAGGCCGGATGGCCGGCGTACTGCGCCTGCATCGACGGGACCTGGGTCGGCCAGAGGTAGAAGATCAGCAGGCCGACCAGGCAGACTGCGCTGATGCCGACGCCGAAACGCACCAGCTCGCGCCTGGATTCCATGATCATCGCCGGGGCGCAGACGTAGACCCACAGCGACAGGTACAACGGCAGCGCCCAGGGCTGGAAGCCGATCCAGCGGTCCACAGCGGTCAGCGGCATGGTCGTCACCGGCCCCGAAGGATGGCGCAGCAGATCGAAATAGGCCATGAAGAAGACGGTCATGATCACCGTCGTGCCGATGCTCTTGAGCCAGAAATGGGCGCTGAGCCGGCGGCCGATGCGCACAGCGGCCGCCAGCACGCCGCGCCGCGTGCGCATCGCGCGTGGGGGGTCGATCACGAAGGGGTCTCCTGCGCCGGGTCGCCGCGCGCGACGCGTCTGGCGACCAGGCAGGCATTGCTGCCGCCGAACGCGAAGGAATTCGACATCACGGCGTCGATGCGGCAGCCGCTTCGCGGCTCGCCGGCGACCAGGTCGACTGCGCAGCGCGGATCGAGGTCGCCCAGATGGGCCGTGGGGGGCAGCACGCCGGTGCGCATGGCCTGGATCGCCAGGATCAGCTCGATCACCCCCCCGGCGCCGATCAGGTGCCCATGCACGGCCTTGGTCGAGCTCACGGCCGGGCCCTGCGACGCGGGGCCGAAGACCTCGACGATGGACTGCGCCTCGATCACATCGCCGAGATCCGTCGCGGTGCCGTGCGCATTCACGTACCCGATGTCGCCGGGCGCCAGCCGCGCATGCTCCAGCGCCTGGCGCATCGCGGCGACCTGGCCCTGCAGCGAAGGCGCGGTCAGGTGGCGGGCGTCGCTGCTGGCGCCGTAGCCGGCGAGCTCGGCCAGCGGGCCGGCTCCGCGCGCGCGGGCGCGCGACTCGGTCTCCAGCACCAGGGCCCCGGCCCCTTCGCCGAGCACGAAGCCGTTGCGCCGGCGGTCGAAGGGGCGACAGCTCGCCGCCGGGTCGGCCGCATCGGGCCTGGCCAGCACGCGCAAGGCGTTCCAGGCGACCATCGAGCCGGCCGTGAGCATGGCCTCGCTGCCCAGCACCACCGCCGCGTCCAGGTAACCATGCCGGATCGCGCGCAGCGCCTCGCCGGCGGCGATCGCCGACGACGAGCAGGCCACGCTGTAGGTGTTGCCCATGCCGCGCAGGCCGTAGCGCATGGACACCAGGCCATGCGACGCGTTGGCCATCAGCCGCGGCACGGTCAGCGGATGGACCACGGTCGCCCGCCTGCGGCCGGCCTCGTCGCCGAGCAGCAGGCGGAAATAGCGGCTGAACATGGCATCCAGCGTGAACGCGCCGCCAAAGCCGATCCCCGAGAACACGCCGAAGCGTTCGGCTCCATCCGGGTCGGGCTCGATTCCGGCCTCGGTCAGCGCCTGCCCGGCCGCCACCAGTGCCAGCTGGGTGGCGCGGTCCAGGCCCGCGTCGGCCGTGTCGAGCAGCGCGGCCGGCTCGACCGCGGCCGGTGCCGCCAGCATGCCGGAAAGCCCGACGGAGATTTCCGGTGCGGCCGCACGAACCGCGCTGCGCGCGGCCACCGCTGCGTCGAAGCTGCGCGCGACGTCCGCCCCCAGCGGAGACAGCATGCCCATGCCCGTCACCACCACGCGGGGAAGCTCGGCGGCTTGCACGGCGTCGTCCCGGCGCAGCACGCTGCGCATCACGGCTGGGTCGATACGCCCAGCGCGTCCAGCTCCGGCAACACGCCGCCGTTGTGCTCGCGAAGTTCGGCCTCGATCGCAGCGACCATCTCGCGGAACTGCATGGTCTGGAATCGCATCGGATCCGAGAGGTGGAAGCCGACCGACTCTTCGATCTCGAACAGCATTTCCACCAGGCCCAGCGAATCGAGTCCGAGGTCGGCGACGAGCAGACCGGGGTTGTCGAAACGTGCCGGATCGATCTTCGCCTGGCGAACGAGGTAGTTCTGGATGACTGGCTCCAGCATGCTGGTCCCTTGCTTGATTCTTCGTGGCTCCTTGCGCACGCGACATGGCGCAGGGGCTGGCCGCCCGCGCCGCGTAGGGGACCATGCTAGCAGTTGTGACCGACTGTGCCGATGCGGGTCGGCCAGGGGGCGCCGCGCTTGGCAGCGCGCAAGCGAACCACCCCAGGCGGCCCGGGTGCCCCGCGGACTCCTGTATCCTTCGCCCTTGGCCTCGCGCTGCCGCGTCGTGCCGCGCTTCGCGCTGGCGCCCCAGCCGCCCTGTCGTCGCCTTCGCTGCCGACCGCTCGCCGCTCCGGCCGGCAACGGGCGATCCGGCAGCGCAAGGCATCGGTCGACGAGGGCGCCGCGCGCTGCGCGGGCATCGCCCGGGCAGCCCACCGCCTCGCCATAGTTCAATGGATAGAACAAGCCCCTCCTAAGGGTTAGATGCAGGTTCGATTCCTGCTGGCGGGACCAGACCGAGCTTCGACCATGGCGCCCGAAGTCGCATCCGTGGCTTGCGGCCAGGTGCCCGATCGCGTCCCCGCGCTGACCTTCGCGGCCGTCGTGCCGGGGGCTTTGCCGCACGCCTGCTGGAACGTCCCGGTGCGCGGGGGTGGCGGCGCCCGCCGGCTGGACACCGCGCGCCCGGTGCAGGTCAGCGCGCTGTGCGCCGTCGTGCTGCCGGCCCGGGGACGTCCGGGCGAGCGCCCGCTCCCGACCCGCCGCGGCCAACCGACGATCGCTCCCGCACGCACGCCTGCGAACCGTCAGCCATCGGCGGGACGGGACAGGGCCTGGCGCACCTGCTCGAGCGCGCCCGGATCCTCCAGCGTGGTCAGGTCGCCGGGGTCGCGTCCCTCGCACAACGCCTGGATGGAGCGGCGCAGCAGCTTGCCCGAGCGGGTCTTCGGCAGCATGCTGACGAACAGCACGCGGGCCGGGCGCGCGACCGCTCCGAGTTGCGCCTGCACGGTCTGCATGATCTGCTCGGCCAGGCGTTCGCGCTCGTCGCCGCCGGCCACGCGCGAGGCGTCGCGCGGCACGACGAAGGCCACCGCGTTCTGCCCCTTGACGGCGTCGGCGACTCCGATCACCGCGACCTCGGCGACCG
Organism: Pseudomonadota bacterium; assembly: GCA_021808405.1. Classification (GTDB taxonomy): domain Bacteria; phylum Pseudomonadota; class Gammaproteobacteria; order Burkholderiales; family Burkholderiaceae_C; genus Thiomonas_A. The sequence goes on from JAKBBQ010000015.1 coordinate 25,430, forward strand.
CGGAGTGGCTGGAGATGCTCTCCTCGATCTCGCGCGTGCCCAGCCGGTGCCCGGCGACGTTGATCACGTCGTCGGTGCGGCCGAGGATGGTCACGTAGCCGGAGTCGTCGACCACCCCCCAGTCGAAGGTGGAGTAGACCTGCCGGTCGGGAAAGGTCGACCAGTAGGTGTCGACAAAGCGGGCGTCGTCTCCCCACACCGTCTGCATGCACCCGGGAGGCAGCGGCCAGGCGATGGTCACCACGCCCTTCTCACCCGCAGCGACCGGCCCGCCGTCGCTCTCGCGCAGGATGCGCACGTCGTAGCCCGGCATCGCGATCCCCGGCGAGCCGATTTTCGCCGGCAGCGCCTGCACCCCCGAGGGCAGCCCGAGGATCGGCCAACCGGTCTCGGTCTGCCAGTAGTTGTCGACCACCGGGCGGCCGAGTTGTTCGGCGATCCAACCCGCGGTGGGCTCGTCGAGCGGCTCGCCGGCGAGGAACAGGCGCTGCAGCGCCGACAGGTCGCGGCCGCGCATGTAGGAGGTGTCGTACTTCTTCAGCACCCGCACCGCGGTAGGCGAGGAGAACATCACGTTGGCACGGTGGCGCTCGGCCAGCGTCCAGAAGATCCCGGGGTCGGGGCGCAGCGGCGTGCCCTCGTACAGCACCGTGGTCATGCCGCCGATCAGCGGCCCGTAGACGATGTAGCTGTGACCGACGACCCAGCCGATGTCACTCGTCGTGAACATGGTCTGCCCGGGCTGGCCGCAGAAGATGTCCCGCATCGACGCGGCCAGCGCGACAGCGTAGCCGCCGGTATCGCGCTGCACCCCCTTGGGCCGGCCTGTCGTCCCCGAGGTGTAGAGGATATAGCTCGGATGCGCGGCGTCGACCCAGGTGCACGGCACCTGCGCCTGGCCGACCGCCTCGCGCTCGCCGGCGTAGTCGACATCGCGCCCGGCGACCGCGTCCCAGGCGTGCAGCCCGCGATCGACCATCAGCACCGCCTGAGGCTTGTGGGCGGCGCGCGCGAGGGCTTCGTCGAGCAGGGGCTTGTAGGGGAGCACGCGCCCCGCGCGCGATCCGGCGTCGCTGCTGACCACCACCTTCGGGCGCGCGTCGTCGATCCGGGTGGCCAGGCTCAGCGCGGCGAAGCCGCCGAACACCACCGAGTGGATCGCCCCCAGGCGCGCGCAGGCCAGCATCGCGAACACCGCCTCGGGAATCATCGGCATGTAGATGAGCACGCGGTCGCCGAGCCCGACGCCGTGGCGCCGCAGCACCGCGGCCATGCGCTGCACCTCGGCGTGCAACTCGGCGTAGCTGAAGCTGCGGCTGCGCTCGACCTCGGTGGACTCCCAGACCAGCGCCGGCTGCTCGGCGCGCTCGCCGAGGTGGCGGTCGACCGCGTTGTGGCACAGGTTGGTCTGCGCGCCCACGAACCAGCGCGCGAAGGGCTTGCGGCTGCCGTCGAGCACCTGCTGCCAGGGCTTGTGCCAATCGACCAGCGCGGCCTGCTCGGCCCAGAACGCCTCGGGCTGCTCGATCGAGCGCCGGTGATAGCTTGCATAGTCCATCGAAACCTCCTTGGTAGGGACCGCGAAACTCGAGCGAACGCGGCGTGCGGCGCGACGCCCCACGACGGCGCGCGCCCGCGCGGCCGGCGCAGCGGGTCAGCCCGGCGGCGCCAGCAGCACGAGCAGGTCGCGTGACTGCACGCGGTCGCCCGCGGCCACCAGTACCGCCTCGACGCGCGCATCGCGCTCGGCGGTCACGCGCGCCTCCATCTTCATCGCCTCCAGCGCCAGCAGGGTGTCGCCGGCGTGGACCCGCTGCCCGGGCTGCACCGACACGGTGACGATGCTGCCCGGCATCGGCGAGGGCACCTGCCAGGGATCGGCCGCATCGGCGCGGCGGCGCTGCGGCTGGCCGCCGTCGGCGCCCGCGACCGCCACATGCACCCAGCGCGCCTGGCCGTTGAGCTCGAACTGCACCTTGCGCGTGGCCTCGCCCTCGGCGGCGATGGCCTGCAGCGCGACCAGCAGCGTCTTGCCAGGATCGATCTCGACGGCGATCTCCTGCTCGGGCTGCGGGCCGTGGAAAAACACCGGCGTGGGCAGCAGCGAGGTGTCGCCGTACTTGCGGCGATGCTCCAGCCACTCGCGCGTGACCTTGGGGTACATCAGGTACGACGCCAGCAGGCGGTCGTCGAGGCTGCGCCCGCATTCGCGCTCGCCCTGCGCGCGCAGCGCCTGCAGGTCCGCCGCCGCCAGATGGTCGCCGGGCCGGTAGGGCGCGGGCGGCGCCTGGTCGTGCTGGAGCCTGAGCACCTTGCGCGACAACTCCTCGGGGAAGCCGTCGGCCGGAAACCCCAGCTCGCCGCGGAACAGCTGGACCACCGATTCGGGAAAGGCGATGTCGCGCGTCGGATCGGCCACCATGTCGGCGCTCAGGTCGTTGGCGACCATCATCAGCGCCAGGTCGCCGACCACCTTGGAGCTCGGAGTGACCTTGACGATGTCGCCGAACAGCCGGTTGACATCGGCGTAGGCCTGCGCGACCTCGCTCCAGCGGTGGGCGATTCCCATCGCGCGCGCCTGCTCGCGCAGGTTGGTGTACTGGCCGCCCGGCATTTCGTGGCGGTACACGTCGGCGGTGCCGCTGCGGATGTCCGACTCGAAGGGCGCGTAGTAGCGCCGCACCCCTTCCCAGTAGGTCGACGCGGCGTGCAGCGCGGACTGCGAAAGGCCCGGATCGCGCTCGCCGCCGGCCAGCGCCGCGGCGACGGACGACAGGTTGGGCTGCGAGGTCAGCCCGCTCATCGCGTCGAGCGCGCCGTCGACCGCGTCGCAACCGGCATCGATGGCCGCCAGCACCGACGCCGCCGCCGCGCCGCTGGTATCGTGGGTGTGGAAGTGCACCGGCAGTCCGGTCTCCTCCTTCAACGCCTTGACCAGAGCGGCAGCCGCGCGCGGGCGGCACACCCCCGCCATGTCCTTGATCCCCAGGATGTGCACCCCGGCGCGCTGCAGCTCGCGCGCGATGCCCACGTAGTAGCCGATGCCGTACTTGGGTCGCGACGCGTCGAACACGTCGGCCGTGTAGCAGATCGCCCCCTCGCACAGCGCGCCGGCCTCGCGCACCGCGTCGATCGCCACGCGCATGTTGCGCACCCAGTTCAGCGAGTCGAACACGCGGAACAGGTCGATTCCGGCGGCGGCCGCCTGGGCCACGAAGAAGCGCACCACGTTGTCGGGAT
>JAKBBQ010000223.1 GCA_021808405.1 Pseudomonadota bacterium
ACACCGAGTTCATGTCCAAGGTGCTGGACTTCTACCTGGCCGAGCAGGTCATGGTGGGCCCGGGCAACTCCATCCAGGCGGCGACCTGGATGTTCCGCACCTCGACCCCGCACGACATCGCCTTCGTCGCCGGCCCGCGCATGGGGCTGCACCACATCGCCTTCTTCCTCGATTCGTGGGACGACGTGCTGAAGGCGGCCGACGTGATGGCCAAGAACAAGACCCGCATCGACGTCGCGCCCACCCGGCACGGCATCACCCGCGGCACCACGATCTACTTCTTCGACCCCAGCGGCAACCGCAACGAGACCTTCGCGGGCCTGGGCTACATGGCGCAGCCCGACCGGCCGGTGACCACCTGGACCGAGGACCACCTGGGCAGCGGCATCTTCTACCACACCGGAGAGCTGGTGTCCTCCTTCACCGAGGTCTACACCTGATGTCTGCCGGCAGCCAGGCCCAGGCTGGCGCCGGCGGCGGCGCCAGCGTGCAGCAGCGGGTCGTCGACTGGCCTGCCGCGGCGCGCGCCGTGCAGGCCGCGGCGCGGCACGCTGCGGAGCTGGGCGTGCAGGTCAACGTGGCGGTGGTCGATTGCGGCGGCAACCTGGCGGCGTTCCTGCGCATGCCGGGGGCTCCGCTGCACTCCATCGACATCGCCATCGACAAGGCCTACACCGCGGCCAGCTTCGGCCTGCCCACCGGCGCCTGGACCGACGCGCTGCAGCAGCATTCGCCGGCGGTGCGCCAGGGACTGCCGCTGCGCCCGCGCTTCGTCGCCTTCGGCGGGGGGCTGCCGCTGCTCGAAGGCGGCGAGCGCATCGGCGGAATCGGCGTGTCCGGCGGCAGCGAGCAGCAGGACGAGGCCTGCGCGCAGGCCGGCTGCCACGCGCTGCCGCACGCGTCCGAGGCGACGCCCTAGTCCGTCTTTCAACCCCATCCATCCATCATGCTGATCACCGAACCCCAAGCCCCGGCACGCAGCAGCGCCGGCACCGACGCGCTGCAGATCGACCACTTCATCAACGGCGCGGCGGTGGCCTCGGCGCGTCGATTCGACAAGCGCTCGCCGCTGGACGGGCGGCTGCTGGCGCGCGTGGCCGAGGCCACGCGCGACCAGGTCGACAGCGCGGTGCGGGCCGCGCGCGCGGCGCTCAGGGGCCCGTGGGGCACCCTGACGGTGGCGCAGCGGGTCGATCTGCTGTACGCGGTGGCCGACGGCATCAACCGGCGCTTCGACGACTTCCTGGCCGCCGAGGTCGCCGACACCGGCAAGCCGATGAGCCTGGCGCGCCACGTGGACATCCCGCGCGGAGCGGCCAACTTCAAGGTCTTCGCCGACGTGGTGAAGAACGTGCCGACCGAATTCTTCGAGATGTCCACCCCCGACGGCCTGGGGGCGATCAACTACGCGCTGCGCCGCCCGGTCGGGGTGGTCGGCGTGATCTGCCCGTGGAACCTGCCGCTGCTGCTGATGACCTGGAAGGTGGGCCCGGCGCTGGCCTGCGGCAACACCGTGGTGGTCAAGCCCTCGGAGGAGACGCCGCAGACGGCCACGCTGCTGGGCGAGGTGATGAACGCGGCCGGGGTTCCGGCCGGGGTGTACAACGTGGTGCACGGCTTCGGCCCGGGTTCGGCCGGCGAGTTCCTCACCAGCCACCCCGGGGTCAACGCCATCACCTTCACCGGCGAGACCCGCACCGGCGAGGTGATCATGAAGGCTGCCGCCTCCGGCGCGCGCCCGGTGAGCCTGGAGATGGGGGGCAAGAACGCCGCGGTGGTGTTCGAGGACTGCGATTTCGACGCCGCCATCGAGGGCACGCTGCGCTCGTGCTTCGCCAACTGCGGCCAGGTCTGCCTGGGCACCGAGAGGGTGTACGTGCAGCGGCCGATCTTCGATCGCTTCGTGCAGGCCCTCAAGCGCGGGGCCGAGGCCATGCAGCTCGGGCGCCCCGAGGACCCGGCGACCGCGATGGGCCCGCTGATCAGCCAGGAGCACCGCGACAAGGTGCTGTCGTATTACCGCAAGGCGGCCGAGCTGGGCGCCACGGTGGTCACCGGAGGCGGCGTGCCCGCGATGCCGGGCGAGCTGGCCGCGGGCGCCTGGGTGCAGCCCACGCTGTGGACCGGGCTGGGCGACGACTCGGCGATCGCCCGCGAGGAGATCTTCGGCCCCTGCGCGCTGCTCATGCCCTTCGACACCGAGGAGGAAGTGCTGCGCCGGGTCAACGACAACGAGTATGGACTCGCCACCGCCGTCTGGACGCGCGACCTGCAGCGCGCGCACCGCGTGGCCGCCGCCATCGAGGTGGGAATCGCCTGGGTCAACTCGTGGTTCCTGCGCGACCTGCGCACCCCCTTCGGCGGCGCCAAGCAGTCGGGCATCGGGCGCGAGGGCGGGGTGCACTCGCTGGAGTTCTACACCGAACTGAAGAACGTCTGCATCAAGCTGTGAAAGACAGCCACGCCAGGAGCCACGCACGATGAGCGCCGCGCAGCAGGCCGCACCGGCCAACCCCGAGATCGCCCGCGAAATCGTCGCGGCGGGGATCCGCACCAACTACCACGACGTCGGCGAGGGCCCGCCGGCACTGCTGATCCACGGCTCGGGCCCCGGGGTATCGGCGTGGGCCAACTGGCGGCTTCTGCTGCCCGAGCTGTCGCGCCAGGCACGGGTCATCGCGCCCGACATGGCGGGCTTCGGCTTCACCGAGCGCCGTGCCGGCCAGCGCTACGACATGCCGACCTGGGTCGCGCAGGCGGTCGGGCTGCTCGACGCGCTGTCCATCGAGCGCTGCGACCTCGTCGGCAACTCCTTCGGCGGCGCGCTGGCGCTGGCGCTGGCGATCGCCCACCCGCAGCGCGTGCGTCGGCTGGTGCTGATGGGCAGCGTGGGCGTGCCCTTTGCCATCACCCCCGGGCTGGATGCGGTGTGGGGCTACCAGCCGTCGCTGGCGCGCATGCGCGAGCTGCTCGACATCTTCGCCTGGGACCGCTCGCTGGTCAACGACGAGCTGGCGCAACTGCGCTACGCGGCCAGCATCCGCCCGGGGTTCCAGGAGTCCTTCGCCGCGATGTTCCCGGCGCCGCGCCAGCGCTGGGTCGACGCGATGGCCAGCCGCGAGAGCGACATCCGCGCGCTGCCCCATCAGACGCTGGTGGTGCACGGGCGCGAGGACCAGGTGATCCCGCTTTCGACCTCGCTGACCCTGGCGTCGTGGATTCCGCGCGCCCAGCTGCACGTCTACGGGCAGTGCGGGCACTGGACGCAGATCGAACACGCGCGGCGCTTCGCTCGACTCGTCGCGGATTTCTTTGCCGAGGCGGCCGCCGACGAGCCGGCGCCCCTGTCGAGGACCTGATTCCATGCAACAACCCCTGATCGAAACCCTGGGCGACGAGCTCTACGACGCGCTGCGCGCGGGCAAGGTGCTCGAGCCGCTGAGCTCGCGCCACCCCGACATCACCATCGAGGATGCCTATGCGGTGCAGCAGCGCATGATCGCGCGCCGGCTGCAGGCGGGCGAGACCGTGGTGGGCAAGAAGATCGGCGTGACCTCCAAGGCGGTGATGGACATGCTGGGGGTCTACCAGCCGGACTTCGGCTGGCTGCTCTCGGGCATGGTGTTCGACGACGGCAGCACCATCGAGCGCTCCAGGCTGATCCAGCCCAAGGCCGAGGGGGAAATCGCCTTCGTGCTCAAGCACGCGCTGCGCGGCCCCGGGGTCAGCGCGGCGCAGGTGCTGGCGGCCACCGAATACGTCATGCCCTGCTTCGAGATCGTCGACTCGCGCATCCGCGACTGGAAGATCCGGATCCAGGACACGGTGGCCGACAACGCCTCGTGCGGAGTGTTCGTGCTGGGCGACCGCGCGGTGAGCCCGCGCGAGGTCGACCTGACCAGCTGCGGCATGGTGCTGGAGAAGAACGGCGAGGTGTTCGCAACAGGCGCCGGCGCCGCCGCGCTGGGCTCGCCGCTGAACGCGGTGGCCTGGCTGGCCAATACCCTGGGGCGGCTGGGCATCGGCCTGGAAGCCGGGGAGGTGATCCTGTCGGGGGCGCTGGCGGCGATGGCGCCGATCGCCGCGGGGGACCATTTCCGGGTGAGCATCGGCGGCATCGGGTCGTGCGCGGTGCGCTTTGCCTGAGGAGCCGGCGATGGACCTTCAATTGCGAGGCAAGCGCGCGCTGGTCACCGGATCGACCGCCGGAATCGGTCGCGCCATCGCCGGCGCGCTGGCCGCCGAAGGCGCGACGGTGCTGGTCAACGGCCGTTCGGCAGCGCGCGTGGACGCGACCATCGAGACGCTGCGCCGGGAGCTCGGCGGAACCGCCAGCCTGGTGGCCGCACCGGCCGACCTCGGCGACGCCGACGGCTGCGCCGAGTTGCTGCGCGCCCAGCCGGACGTCGACATCCTGGTCAACAACCTGGGCATCTTCGAACCCAAGGCCTTCGAGCACATTCCCGACGCCGACTGGATGCGCATGTTCGAGGTCAACGTGATGAGCGGCGTGCGGCTGTCGCGCCACTACCTGCCTCGCATGAAGGCCGCGGGCTGGGGGCGCATCGTGTTCATTTCGAGCGAGTCCGGCCTGTGTCCGCCGGCCGAGATGGTGCACTACGGCATGAGCAAGACGGCGCAGATCGCCGTCGCCCGCGGCATCGCCGAGACCACCACCGGCACCGGCGTGACGGTCAACAGCGTGCTTCCCGGCCCCACCGGCACCGAGGGCGTGGCCGAGTTCTTCGGCCAGCTCGCCAGCCAGGCCGGGGTGTCGCGCGAGGACTTCGTCGAGCGCTTCTTCCGCGAGGCGCGGCCGACCTCGATCAACCGCCGGCTGGCCGAGCCGGCCGAGGTCGCCGCCGTGGTGGCCTTCGTCTGCAGCCCCCTGTCCAGCGCCATCAACGGCGCCGCGGTGCGCGCCGAGGGCGGAGTGGTGCGCTGCATCGGCTGAATCGACGGATCGCCCGCGCATGGCCGGTCCCCTGCATTCCCTGTTTTCCTGAAGGATGAGACGATGAGCAAGAAAATCCGTTGCGCCCTGATCGGGCCGGGCAACATCGGTACCGACCTGCTGGCCAAGCTGATGCGCAGCCCGGTGCTCGAGCCGGTGTGGATGGTGGGGATCGACCCCACTTCGGACGGCCTGAAGAAGGCGCGCGAACTGGGGCTGAAGACCACCTCGGAGGGGGTCGACGGCCTGCTGCCGCACGTGGCCGCCGACGCCATCCAGATCGCCTTCGACGCGACCAGCGCCTACGTGCACAAGGCCAACTCCGACAAGCTCAACGCGCTGGGCGTGATGATGGTCGACCTCACCCCGGCTGCCATCGGTCCGTACTGCGTTCCGCCGGTGAACCTGGCCGAGCACATCGGCCGGCGCGAGATGAACGTCAACATGGTCACCTGCGGCGGACAGGCGACCATTCCCATGGTCTACGCGGTCTCGCGCGTGCAGCCGGTGGACTACGCCGAGATCGTGGCCACCGTGTCGTCGCGCTCGGCGGGCCCGGGAACGCGCAAGAACATCGACGAGTTCACCCGCACCACCTCGGGCGCGGTGGCCAAGGTGGGCGGAGCGCGCGAGGGCAAGGCCATCATCATCATCAACCCGGCCGAGCCGCCGCTGATCATGCGCGACACCGTGCACTGCCTGACCGCGGGCGAGCCCGACCAGGCGCGCATCCGCGAGTCGGTCGAGCGCATGGTGGCCGAGGTACGCAAGTACGTTCCCGGCTACCGCGTGGTCAACGGCCCGGTGTTCGACGGCAAGCGGGTGTCGATCTACCTGGAGGTCGAGGGCCTGGGCGACTACCTGCCCAAGTACGCCGGCAACCTGGACATCATGACGGCCGCGGCTGCGCGCACCGCCGAGATGTTCGCCGAGGAACTGCTGGCCGGGCGCATCACCCTGGAGCCGGTGGCGATCGCCGCCTGAGC
>JAKBBQ010000224.1 GCA_021808405.1 Pseudomonadota bacterium
CGCGTGGCGCGTCCCCGCCGCGATGTCGACGACCTGGTGCAACAGGCGCTGGAATCCGTGCGCAAATGGATCGGGATGGAGGTCGCCTTGGTCTCCGAGTTCAGGGACGGGCGGCACATCTTTCGCCAGGTTGACTCGCCGGGAGGCGAGATTCCGGTACGCGTCGCAGCATCGGATCCGTTGAGGACAGCTACCGCGGGGGCATTGTCGACGGCAGGCTTCCAGAGTGGATGCACGATGCTCGCCTGGCCCCGGGCACCCGGGACATCGCTGCGACCCCTGCGATCCCCGTGGGGGCGCACCTGAGCGTGCCCATACGCCTGCACGACGGCCGGGTCTTCGGCACCTTCTGCTTAAGCGTCAACGCACAGCACGGCGGCCCGACGGGGCGGGCAGGTACGCGGGAGCCCTGCGCTGCCACGCCGTGCCCGGGGCCGAGCGCCGTCGCGTGCCGCAGCGCAGGCCGGCTGAGCCACGCGGCCGATCAAGCTCTCGTACGCCCTGCGCAGCCAACACCGAACTGCATCAAGGAAGCAGGCTTGCGAAGGTGCTTGCATAGGGGTCGTCGTTTGCACACAAGGAGACGCGACCATGCGAAACACATTGCGGGAGCGAGTAGCCGTATCGGGTGTCGGTTGCTCGCGCTTCGGAGATCTGCTCGAGACGCCCGGCATGCAGGGGATGAGCCTGCAGGAACTGACCGCGGGCGCGGTGAAGGAGGCGCTCGACGATGCCGGCATCGACGGCCAGGACGTGGACGCGGTGTTCGCCGGCAACGCGATGGCCCATAGCTCGCAATTGCCGGGCACCTACACGCAGCTGGCGAAGTGGACCGGCACGCAGTTCAAGGCCGGCGTGCATTTCGAGGCCCAGTGCTCGACGACCAACGTCGGCGCCGCACTGGCGGCGATGTCCATCGCCGCCGGCGTGTACGACACGGTGCTGGTGTACGGCCTCGAGGCCACGCGCACCAAGGTCAAGGGCTACAGCCCCTACGAGCGCGAGGCGCTGTCGCACCAGCAGACCTGGCTGTGGACCGACATGGCGGTCAACCAGGCCTACGGGGTGCCGCAGGGCTACGACATCTTCTCCACCTACAACGGACTGGTCGCACTCGGCTACTGCCGCAAGTACGGCATGCCGATCGACGAGTTCGATCGGGGCATGTTCGAGCTGTGCCGCACGCGGCGCCTGCACGGCTCGATGAACCCGAAGGCGAACATCCAGGAGCGCCTCGAGGACGCGGCCGCCCGCCAAGGTTTTGCCGATCCCTACGACTACTGGCGCTCCAACGCGCACAATCCCTTCGTGGCGTGGCCGTCGCGGCTGCTGAGCCTGGTGACCACCGCCGACGGCGCGTCGGCGATGGTGCTCAGGCGCGCCGACATCGCCGGGCGCGGCAAGTCCGAGCCGGTCGAACTCAAGGGTTTCGGGATCAGCCACAGCGACCTGCCGTGGTACGGGGAGGATCCGACGCTGTGGGAGTTCGACCGCCGCGCGGCCGACGCCGCGCTGCGCATGGCCGACATCCGGCCGTCCGAAATCGACTACCTGCACACTCATGACTGCTCGCACATCTCCGGCATCTGCACTGCGGAAATGATCGGCTACCTCGATGCCGGCAAGGGACTCGCGGCGGCGCGCGACGGCCGCCTGCGCTTCGACGGCGACCGGCCGATGTCGACTCACGGCGGGCGCCACGCCTTCGGACATGCCTGGGCGGCGAGCGCCGGCTCGGACACCTACGAGGCGGTGCTTCAGATGCGCGGCCAGGCGGGACCGAGGCAGATCGCGAAGCCGCCTCGCATCTCGGTGATCCATACCCACGGCTATGCCATGATCGGCACCGTGGTCGTCCTGGGGAGAATGTGACATGCAAGACGTCGCCCAAGCCACCAACGCGATCCGCGCGTACTACGAAGGCCTCGCAGCGGGACGCTTCCTCGCATCCTTCTGCACGGACTGCTCGCGCTACACCTTCCCGCCCACAGGCTGCTGCGAGCATTGCGGCAGCTGGAACGTGCAGACCAGGCCTCTGAGCGGCGAGGCCACGCTGCTGTACGCGACCCACAACGTCACGCCGGCCTGCCACCCGCGCTTCGAGAAGATCGCACCCTACGTCTACGGGCACCTGAAGCTCAAGGAGGGGCCCGTCGTGCAGGCCATCGTGCTCGGCGTGCGTCCGACCCCGCAGGATCTGCAGCGCCTGTTCGACGGCGGCCCCGTCGCCGTGAAGGCGCAGACCCTGCACATGGACGACCTGCCCGTGCTGGCCTTCGCGTTGGCCGGCTGACGCGCTTGCGGCGGTGCGTGGGCCATGCGCGGCGGCCCGCGCGCCGTCGTCACCGGCCGCCGGCCACGTCGCCGAGTCGGCTCAGCAGTTCCTGCGCGATGCCGTCCAGGCTGCGCTGTTCGCCTTGCGCGACCCATTGCTCGAAGGCCAGCCTGAACACCAGCATGCCCGCTTCGGCGGCCAGCCGCGCATCGGGTTGGCCGATTCCGCGCTGGCGCAGCGCCGCGGCCAGCGCCGCCGACAGATCCTCCAGCTTGCCCAGTTCACGCTCGCGCAGCACCGGATGGGCGGCGATGACCTCGCGCCGGCGCCGGGCGAACTCCCGCATGTCGCCCAGGTAGGCGGCCGCGGCGCGCAGCGCCGCGGCGATCGCGCCCATCGCCGGCACCTCGGCCGGCGCCGCCAGCAGCGCGCCGACCATCGCCAACTGCAGGCCCTCGGAGCCCCGGAAGAGCACTTCCTTCTTGTCGGAGAAGTGGCGGAAAAAGGTGCGCGCGGTCAGCCCGGCGCGAGCCGCCACGTCGGCCACCGTCGTCTGCTCGTAGCCTCGTTCGACGAACAGTTCCAGCGCGGCGGCGCGCAGCCGTCCCGCCGCGTCGGGTTCCCAGCGGCCCATCGCGTGTTCCAGGTGTTGACACAAGGTGACATCGTACCGATACAATGATGTCATTCCATGTCATCACTAGACTCAAGGACTGCCATGCAAATTCTCGTGACGGGCGCGTCGGGCTGGATCGGTTCGGCCAGCGTGGTCGAACTGCTGGCTGCCGGCCATCGGGTGTTGGGGTTGGCTCGCTCCGACGACGCGGCGGCCAAGGTCGCTGCGCTGGGGGCCGAGGTGGTTCGCGGGACGCTGGACGACCTGCCGGGGCTGCGCGCGGCGGCCGCGCGGGTCGACGGCGTGGTCCACCTGGGCTACATCCACGACTTCTCCCGCATGCAGGCGGCTGCGCGCACCGACCGCGCGGCGATCGAGACCTTCGCCGAGGTGCTGGCCGGCAGCGGCGGCCCGCTGCTGATCGCCTCCGGCACCCTGGGGCTGGCCTCCGGCAGGCCGGGCACCGAGCGCGACAGCCCCGATCCGGCGATCCATCCGCGCGTCGGCAACGCGCTGTACGCCCAGGGCCTGGCCGCGCGCGGGGTGCGCAGCATGGTCGTGCGCTTCGCGCCGACGGTGCACGGCGCGGGCGGCGACCACGGCTTTGTCGCCGTGCTGTCGCGCCTCGCGCGCCAGCACGGGGTGTCGGGCTACCTGGGCGACGGCCTGAACCGCTGGCCGGCGGTGCACCGGCTCGACGCCGCCAGGCTGGTGCGGCTGGCGCTGGACCAGGCCCCGGCAGGCGCGGTGTTGCACGCGGTGGCCGAGGAGGGCATCGCCACGCGCGACATCGCCGCGGCCCTCGGCGCGTTCCATGGGCTGCCCGTCGCCGCGATCCCCGCCGAGCGCGCGGCCGGGCATTTCGAGTGGCTGGCGGGCTTCTACGCCGCCGACGCCCCGGCGTCGAGCGCGCTCACCCGCGAGTGGCTGGGCTGGGCGCCCGGGCACGCCACGCTGCTGGAGGACATCCGGGCCGGCCACTACCCGGGCACCTGAAACCCCGGGCTGCCCGCCGCCGGCCAGCGCGGCTCAGGCGGCGGGCGGCGGCTTGCGCCAGGCGCGTCGCAGAGCCTGCCAGGCGCGCTCGACCGCGGCGCGTTCGCGCTGCTGGGCGAGGCAGACGAAACGCAGGTCGCAGGGCAGTTCCACCCGGTCGGCGATGGCCAGGCCTTCGCGCTGGCTCTCGCGCATCGCCACCGCGTCGCGCGCCAGCGCCAGCCCCACGCCCGAGCGCACCAGCGACAGCATCGAGGCTTCCTGGTCGACCAGCGCCACGCGGTTCTGCTGCAGCCCCAGCGGCTGCAGCAGCGCCTGAAGCAGCCGCGAGTGCACCGACTGCGGCGGAGTGGCCACCCAGGGCAGCCGCACCAGTTCGCCCCAGCCGCGCCCCAGCACCTGCGGTCCCCAGCCTGGCGGGGCGATGACCCGGTAGCTGAAGCGGGTCAGCACCTCGTCGGCGTACAGCGGCGCACGGGAGGTGCCCGTGGCGGCCTCGGCGTTGGGGTCGCCCAGGTAGTAGCCGACGTCGATGGCCCGCGCCTGCAGCCGCTCGAGCACCTCGCCGCTGACTCCGTGCTGCAACTCGGGCTCGAGCTCGGGGGCCAGCGCGACGAGTTCGCGCAGGAAGGCGCCGAGGCGGGTGAACTCCGGGTCGAGGATGGTGCCGATGCGCAGCGGCCCGCGCACCCCGCCCTTGACCCGCTGCGCCGCCTGCTCGAACTCGGCCAGCCCCTCGAGGGCGCGCTCGGCGTGGCTGAGCAGCGCGGCGCCTTCGCGGGTGAGCAGCATGCCGCTGGCGGTGCGCTGGAACAGCTCCACCCCCAGGCGCTCGCCGAGCTCCTTGAGCTGCAGGCTGAGCGCGGGCTGGCTGCGGTGCAGCCGCTCGGCGGCACGCGACACATGGCCCTCGCGGGCGACTGCGACAAAGGCCTGCAACAGGCGGGGCTCGATGGGGCGCATGGGGCAGCGGCAAGGCCGATCAGGATTCCGGGCGGCGGTCGCTCCGGGTGCGACGGGCGGATGCGTCGTGCAGATTATTTGCGCAGCTTATAAGACTTGGGTGGTTTCTGATTGGAATTTGGTGCGGGGGCGGACTAGGCTTGGGTCATTCGAAGACAACCGGTACTGCACAGGAGCTTTCCAATGAACAAAGGGCGTGAACCCGGCGTGGCCGAGGCTTCGGCAGCGGCTGCGCAGCGGCCGCTGGTGGGCAATTTCATCGGGGGACGCGTGGTCGCGGCCGCCAGCACGCGCCGCCAGCCGGTGACCAACCCGGCGAGCGGCGAAGTGAGCGCCGACGTGGTGCTGTCCAGCGCGGCCGACGTCGACGCCGCGGTGGCCGCGGCGCGCGCGGCGTTCCCGGCGTGGGCCGCGGTGCCCCCGCTGCGTCGCGCGCGGCTGATGAACCGGCTGCTGGCGCTGGTCGAGCAGCACAAGCGCGAGCTCGCGCGGGCGATCACCCTGGAGCACGGCAAGGTGCTGTCGGACGCCGTCGGCGAGGTCGAGCGCGGGATCGAGATCATCGAGTTCGCCTGCGGCGTTCCGCAGTTGCTCAAGGGCGACTACACCGAGCAGGTGGCCGGAGGCATCGACAACTGGACCATGCGCCAGCCGTTGGGGGTGGTCGCCGGCATCACGCCGTTCAACTTCCCGGTGATGGTGCCGGCGTGGATGTACCCGGTGGCGATCGCCACCGGCAACACCTTCGTGCTCAAGCCCAGCCCGCTCGACCCGTCGGCCTCGCTGATGATGGCCGAGCTGATCCGCGACGCGGGATTTCCCGACGGGGTGTTCAATGTCGTGCAGGGCGACAAGGAGGCGGTGGACGCGTTGCTGCAGCACCCGGACGTGCAGGCCGTGTCCTTCGTCGGATCGACCGCGGTGGCGCAGTCCATCTACGAGACCGGCGCGCGCCACGGCAAGCGCGTGCAGGCGCTGGGCGGGGCGAAGAACCACCTGATCGTGATGCCCGACGCCGACATGGACAAGGCGGTGGACGCGCTGATCGGCGCCGCCTTCGGCTCCGCCGGCGAGCGCTGCA
>JAKBBQ010000016.1 GCA_021808405.1 Pseudomonadota bacterium
CGCGCCGGAGTCGCTGACCGGGTCCGCGCGGCGGCAGCGCCAGCGCCTGCTGTATGCGCGGCACGCCGGGAGCGACGCTCTGCTGGCCTTGCTCGAGGATTTGCAGGCGTGAGCAGCGCGCCGCTGCAGCAGCTGCTGGGCAGCCTGACCTGGGGGCGGCCGTGGGCCTTCGCGCTGCTGCTCGGGCTGCCGTGGCTGGCCTGGCGGGGGCTGCGGCGCGATGCCGCGTGGCCTGCGGCGCCCGCCAGCCTCGTGCACCCCGACCTGCACGGCCTGCTGCAGGCCCGCGCGCGCAGCCGCCGGCCGCCGCCGCAGGTCCTGCTGGTCGCCGCGGCGTTCGCCTGCTGCAGCGTGGCGCTGGCGCAGCCGCAGTGGTCGGGTCCCTGGGTGCTGCCCGCGCCGCAGGGGCGCGACGTGGTCGTGCTGCTCGACACCACCTTGTCGATGACCCTGCGCGACCTGCGATGGAACGGCAGGCCCGCGCAGCGCCTGGCGGTGGTCAAGCAGGTGTTCGCCGGCTTTGTGCGCCACAGCCCGGGTGACCGCTTCGGTGTCATCGCCTACGGAGCGCGCGCAGCCACGCTGCTGCCGCCGACCTTCGATCGCAGGCTGGCGGTGGAGATGCTCCTGCGCGCCCGTCCCGACCTGCTGGGCGACGGCGGCTGCCTGGGCGATGCCATCGGCCTGGCGCTGCGCCAGGTCGACACCGGGGCCGGGTTGAAGCCGGCGCTGGTCGTGTACTCGGACAACGGCTGGAGCCAGGGCGGGCATGTCAGCCCGGCGCAGGCGACGGCCTTGGCGCGCGCGCTGGGGGTGCGGGTGTTCACGGTGCAGGTGGGGGGCAGGCCTGCCGACGGCGGCAGCTACCGGGTGCCTGCCTTCGACGCGCCGCAGCCCGACCTGCGCAGCATCGCCAGGCTGACCGGGGGGGCGTATTTCTACGCCGCCGATGCCGGCGCCCAGCAGCGCGCTGTTGCCGCCATCGCGCGCCTGGCGCCGACCCTGCAGCCGCCGCCGCGGCGGCGCTCCGCCACCCCGCTGTACGCCTGGCCGCTGGCGGCCGGGGTGCTGCTGCTCGCGCTGGCGCGTGCCTGGCCTGCTCGCCGCGGGCGGCCGGGGGACAGCGGGTGATGCAGATGCTGGCGGCCGTGCAGTGGACGCACCCCTGGGCCTGGCTGCTCGCGCTGGCTCCGCTGGCGCTGGGCTGGTGGAGCCGGCGCGCGCGCCGGCTTCGCGCAGCGGCGGCCTACGCCGACGCGGCGCTGCGCGACTGGGCGGTGCGCGAGGGCGGCGGGCGCGGCGGCACCGCTCGCCTGCTGCTCGAAGCCTTGACGTGGCTGCTGCTCGCCGCGGCGCTGGCGGGGCCGCGGCGCATGCTCACGCTCGACCATGCGGGGGTCGCCCGCTGGCGCCACCGCGTCGACGTGCTGGTGCTGCTCGAGTTGCCGCTCCAGCGCGGCGGCTCCGCCGTCGCGCTGGAGCGCCAGCGCATCGCGCTGCGGGACCTGCAATCCCGGCTGCATGGCGAGCGTCTCGGGCTGATGGTGTTCGCCGCCGGCGCCGGGTTGCTGCTGCCTTGCACCAGCGACCCCTCGCTGTTCGATGCCTACCTGGACCATGCCCGCGACGGCTTGCTCGCCGGCACCCGGGGGCCGGGCCTGCCGGGGGCGCTGGCGCTGGCGCGCCGGGAAGTGCTGCGCGAGGGCGGGCGCTCGCGTGCGCTGCTGCTGTTCGCCGGAGCGTCGGCGACGCGATCCCTCGACCCGCGCGGGCGCGCCGCGCTGCGCGGGCAGGCGCTGGCGCTGCGGGCCGCGCGCATCCCCGTCTACCTGGCCTGGAGCGGACCCGGCCGGCCAGGGCCGCTGCTGCGCCGGCTGGTCCGCGGCAGCGGCGGGGCCCAGGCCCGCCTGGACCGCCCCGGACTGTGGGCGACGCTGTACGACCGGGGCATCGCCGGCCTGCCGTCGGATCCGCCGCCGCGGGCCAGCCTGCGTGTCTGGCAGGACCTGTATGCCTGGCCGCTGCTCGGCGCGCTGCTCGCGCTGCTGCTGCTCGAGGCGGGCCCGCGCTTGCCGCGGGGACGCGCCGCGCTGCCGCTGCTGCTGGGGGCCGCGCTCGCCTGCGGCGCGCTGCACCCGGCGCCGGCGCGCGCCGCCGAGACGACCCTGGGCCGGCAGGCGTGGCAGGCGTGGCGGCATCGCGACTACGCGCGCTGCGCCGGCCTGTATGCGCGGCTGCCCGGCTTCGACGCGCGCCTGGGCGAGGGCGATTGCGACTATCGTCGCGGCCGCTTCCCGCAGGCCCTGCACGCGTACCGTCGCGCGATGCTGAGGGCCGGCAGCCAGCGCGACCGCGCGCTGGCGTTGTACAACCTGGGCAACGCGGCGTTTCACGTCGAGGGCGGGCTGCGCGAGGCGCTGGACGCCTACCGCTCGAGCCTGGTGCTGTGGCCGGCCGACGCCGCCGCGCTGCGCAATCTGCGGCTGGCGCAGGCGCAGTGGGCGCAGGAGCATCCCGAGCGGGCCATCGTGGGCATGGGCAAGCGTGGCGCGCCCACGACGGGCGGGCGCTTCGGCGACACCTCGGATGCGACGCCCAGCCAGCTGCGCCGCAAGCGACCGCAACCACCGCTGCGCTACCGCAACCAGCGGCTGCAGGCCGCGGGGCGCCTGCAGGCGGCGTACCGAAGCGGCGCGGCCCGCGCGGCCGACGCGAGCCTGTCGGTCGCCGAAGTCGCCGCCGCCCGACGCGGCGTGCAGCTGCTGCGCGACCACCGCGCCAGCCTGCTCGGCGGGTTGATCGAGCGCGACAGCCGCGAGGCTGCCCGGCTCGCGCGGTCGCCGTGATGCGTCGCCTGCTGGGTGGCCTGCACGGCGCGGCGCTGCTGCTGGCGGCGGCCTGCCCGGTCGCGCAGGCCGCGGCGCCGGCGCTGCGATGCAGCGTGCTGCCGGCGCAGCCGCTGCTCGGCCATCCGGTGCGCTGGCGCATCCGCGCCCGCGACCTGCCCGACCTCCCGATGCTGCAGCCAGCGCGACTCGGTCCCGACTGGCTGCTGCAGCGGCAGTCGGGGGAGCGCTCGACCGGCGCCCGCGGGGGCTCCGAGCAAAGCCTGGATCTGACGCTGTATCCGCTGCGCGCCGGCGAGCTGCGGCTGCCGGCATGGCGCGCCGGCGGCCGCCTCTGCGCGGCGCGCGGGCTGCGCGTGGCCGACGCCGCGCCGGGGCAGCCGGCGCAGTTCATCGAAGCCCGCGTCGAGGGTGGGCGACCGGTGGTCGGACAGGCCGTGCGAGTCGACCTGGACGTGGGCTCCGGTGGCGCGCTGGCCTGGCAGCCGGTACGCGCCAGCAGCGACCAGGGCTTGCTGCAAGCCATGCGCAGCGTGTCGACCCGGGTCGAGGCGCATGGCACGCGCATCGCGGTGCAGCGCCAGAGCTGGCGCTTCACCCCGCTGCGCGCGGGAGTCGCGACCCTTCGCTTCGGCCTGTTGCGCGCGACGCCGTTCGGCCGCTTGCGGGTCTACGCGGTGGCCCCGCTGCAAGTGCGGGTCGGAGCCCTGCCGGCCTATTGGCCGGCCGACGCCGCGGTGGGGCGCGCCAGGCTGCGCGCGCTGCCGGCGCCCAGGCGGCTGGAAGTCGGGCAGACCGGGGTGCTGCGGGCGCGGCTCGCCGGGGTGCAGCAGGGGCGCGACGGGCTGCTCAGGACGCTCGGGCGCTCGCGCCCCGCCGGCGGCGCGTTGCGGCTGTACCCGCCACGCTTGAGCCTGGACAGCGCGAGCGTGCACCGACTGCACCCGATCTGGAACATCGAGTGGCCGTTTCGCGTACGCGCGGCCGGGCGCATCGTCTACCCGACCTTGCGCGTGCCCTACTACGACCCGCTGCGCGGCGCGCCGGAACTCGCGGTGGCTGCCTG
This sequence comes from Pseudomonadota bacterium, assembly GCA_021808405.1. Taxonomy (GTDB): domain Bacteria; phylum Pseudomonadota; class Gammaproteobacteria; order Burkholderiales; family Burkholderiaceae_C; genus Thiomonas_A. The sequence continues at coordinate 3,913 of JAKBBQ010000016.1, forward strand.
GGGGGTCGCGCAGGCCGGCGATCCGCGCGCGCGGCACCTGCTCGAGGCCTGCGGCCTGGTGGCGGCGCTGCTGCTGGCGCTGAGCGCATTGCGCCGGCTGGTGCTGGAGCTGCGCGGCCTGCGTTGTCGCGCGCGCTGGCGGCGCATCGGCGAGCGCGGCGACGCCGGCATGCTGCTGCGTCTGTGGCGCGACGCGGCGGCGCGCGGCGATCCCCAGGCGCGCACCCTGCGCGCCTGGGTCGCGTCGCGGCGCTGCGGCGGCCGCGTCGCGGCCACGCCGCAACTCCAGGCGCTGGTCGCCGCTTGCGAGAGGCGGCGCTACGCCCGCGCAGCGCGCGGCGACCGGGGCTGATGCGGGTCGGACGCCGGTGCCGGCTGCGGGCGCTCGGCTTGGTTCGCAGGCGCGTCTCAGGTACGCTGGCGGGGCATCCACGCCCCGGCCATGAAACTGCTGATCGTCGAGGACGAGCCGAAGACCGGCGAATACCTGCGCCAGGGCCTGGGCGAGGCCGGTTTTGTCGTCGACTGGGCGCGCAACGGCCTCGACGGCCACCACCTGGCGATGAGCGGGGACTACGACCTCGTCGTGCTCGACGTGATGCTGCCCGATATCGACGGCTGGCGCATCGTGCGCGAACTGCGCGAGGCCGGCCGATCCACCCCGGTGCTGTTCCTCAGCGCGCGTGACACGGTGGAGGACCGGGTCCGGGGGCTGCAGCTCGGCGCCGACGATTACCTGGTCAAGCCCTTTGCCTTCACCGAACTGCTGGCGCGCATCCACACCCTGCTGCGGCGCGGCCGCGTCGCGGCGGCCCCCGAGCAACTGCAGGTGGCCGACCTGGTGCTCGACTTGCAGCGCAGGCGGGCGAGCCGGGGGGGCGCGCGCATCGCGCTGACCGGCAAGGAGTTCGCGTTGCTGGAGTTGCTGATGCGCAGGCGCGGCGAGGTGCTGCCGCGATCGTTGATCGCGTCCCAGGTCTGGGACATGAACTTCGACAGCGACACCAATGTCATCGACGTGGCGATCCGGCGCCTGCGCGCCAAGGTCGACGACGGCTACAGCCCGAAGCTGATCCAGACCGTGCGCGGCATGGGCTATCTGCTCGATGTCCCCGACGCCCCCGACGCATCCTGAGGCCCGGCGCCGTCCGATCTCCCTCGCGCTGCGGGTGACGGTGCTGGCCGCGCTGTCGACCACGCTGCTGCTGCTGGTGTTCGCGTGGGGGGTGGAGCGCTCGATCGAAGTGCATTTCGCGCGCATGGACCTGGCCGAGCTCAGCCTGGGATGGCGGGCGGTCGATGGCGCGCTGCGCGCGGGCGACGCTGCGCAGCGCGCCCGGCGGCTGCGCGACGCCTTCGGCGCCGACCGCGGCGTGGTGCTGCGGGTGCGCGACGCGGCAGGCAGGCTGGTCTACGCGTCGCCCGGCCCGCCGCTGGCCAGCGCCGGGGTGCCCGCCCTGACGGCGCCGAGCCTCGACGGACTGCGCGAGTGGCGTGCCGGCGGCAGCACCTGGCGCGGCCTGGTGCTGCGTGCGCCGGGGGGCGGGCGCGTGGTGCTGGCGCGCAACATCGATTTCCACCTGGAGTACCTTCAGGGACTGCGCAGCGCGCTGTGGGCGGGAACGCTGGCGGCCAGCCTGCTCAGCGTGCTGCTGGCGCGCCTGGCGGTCGGGCAGGGCAACGCTCCGCTGCGCCGGATCAGCACGCGCATGCGCGAAGTCGGCAGCGAACACCTGGACATGCGCCTGGACCCGGACCGGGTTCCGGTGGAACTGGCCGACCTGGTCGCAGCCTTCAACGCCATGCTGGTCCGCATCGAGCGCGGCTTCGAGCGGCTGCGCGCGGTGTCGGCCGACATCGCCCATGAACTGCGCACCCCGGTGACCAACCTGCGCACCCAGACCCAGGTGGCGCTGGCGCGCACGCGCGACGCCGAGGCCTACCGCGAGGTGCTGTATTCCAACCTCGAGGAGTTCGAGCGCATGAGCGCGATGATCTCCGACATGCTGTTCCTGGCGCAGGCCGAGCATGCGCAACCGGCGCGCGAGGAGGTCGACCTGGCGGCCGAGGCGCGGGCGCTGTTCGAGTATTTCGAGGCGTGGGCCGAGGAGCAGGGTGTCGCGCTGACGCTGGCGGGCGCGGCCGCGCCGGTGCGCGGCGACCGCGCGATGCTGCGGCGGGCGCTGAGCAACCTGCTGGGCAACGCGGTGCGCCATGCCGCGCGCGGCAGTGCCGTCGAGGTGCGTCTGGTGCAGCGGCCGCAATCGCTTCGCGTCGAGGTGTGCAATCGCGGCGCCGACATCGCTGCCGAGCACCTGCCGCACCTGTTCGAGCGCTTCTACCGCGCCGATGCCTCGCGGCAGCGCAGTGGCGAGGGCGCCGGCCTCGGGCTGGCCATCGTGCAATCGATCGTCGAGATGCACAAGGGCCGCGTGGACGTGCGCTCGGCCGGCGGCAGCACCTGCTTCGCGATCGAGCTGCCGGCGCCTCGCCCTGCCTGAGGCGCGGCCGGGCCATCCGCCGGGGTTCGCCCTAGAATCCGCCGCTCGACCCTGAAGGCTCGCCGTCGGCGCGGCCTTCGCACCGCAGCCGCCTTCGCGCGGCGCTTTCCGATGGCGCCTTCGCAGCACGCTACGCCAACCGCCGGCCGCGACCGCGCGGACCCGGCATGACCCCTCCGACCCCGGCGCCCACCGCATCCTGCCCGCCACCCCGGTCCCCGGCGCCGACGTCGCACCACGGCTGGGCGCTGGCGATGCTGCTGATCGGGGCGATCCTGCCGCCGCTGGACTATTTCATCGTCAACCTGGCGCTGCCGGCGATCCGCGGCGGCCTGGGGGCGAGCGACGCGCAACTGCAGTTCGTCATCTCGGCCTACGCCTGCGGCAACGCCGTGGTGTTGATCACGGGCGGCAGGCTGGGCGACCTGTACGGGCGCAAGCGCATGTTCATGCTCGCGATGGCGGGCTTCGTCGCCGCCTCGGCGCTGTGCGGACTGGCGCCGGATGCGACCATCCTGGTCGGCGGGCGCGCGCTGCAGGGCGTGTGCGCGGCGGTGCTCACGCCGCAGGTGCTGGCAACCATCCGCAGCGTGTACGCGCCGCGCGAGCAGGCTCGCGTCATGGGGCTGTTCGGTTTCGTCTACGGCCTGGCCGCGGTCATCGGCCAGCTCGGCGGCGGCGCGCTGATCAGCCTGCACCCCTTCGGCCTGGGGTGGCGGGCGATCTTCCTGGTCAACCTGCCGATCGGGCTGGTGGCGCTGGCCGGCAGCGCGCGCCACCTGCCGGAAAGCCGCGCGCCGCGCGGCGCGCGCATCGACGTGCCGGGGACCGCGCTGCTGTCGCTGCTGCTGTTGCTGCTGATCTATCCGTTGACGCGCGGCCGCGAGGAGGGCTGGCCGGCCTGGACCTGGGTCAGCCTGGCCACCTCCGCGCTGCTGCTGCCGGTGTTCGTCGGCGTCGAGCATCGGCGCCAGCAGCGCGGGCTCGACCCGCTGCTCGACCTGCGGCTGTTCGGCAACCCGGTGGTCGCGCTGGGCATGGCGCTGGCCTTCCTGTTCTACTGGATGGGGGTGTTCTTCCTCGCCTTCGGCATCTACCTGCAAAGCGGGCTGCGCTGGAGCCCGTTGCTTTCCGGTCTCGCGATCCTGCCCTTCGGCCTGGGTTTCCTCAGCGCGCCGCTGCTGCTGCCGCGCCTGTTGTCGCGGCTGGGCGAGTCGGGCACCCTGGGCAGCAGCTTCGCGCTGCTGGCGGGCGGGCTGGCGCTGGTCGCCCAGGCGGCCGGCGGCGCGGCCCCCGGCTGGCTGTTCTACCTCGGACTGGGCGCAGCCGGCGCCGGCCAGGGCCTGACCCTGCCTTCGGTGCTGCGCATCGTGCTGGCCGAGGTCGCGCCCGAGCGCGCCGGGGTAGCCTCGGGGATGATCACGGCGACCCTGCAGATCGGCTCGGCGGTCGGCATCGCGGTGCTCGGCGGGGTGTTCTTCTCGACCCTGGGGAATGCGCCCGGCGCGAACGACTATGCCCGCGCATTCCGCCTGGCGCTGTACCTGCTGGTGCTGCTGCTGCTGGCCTGCCTGGGCTTGTCTCGGCTGCTGCTTCCGCTGCGCCGGCTCAAGCAGCGGCGTGCCGCCGCGGCGCCGTCCACCTGCGCGCAGCCGCAGCCGGGCTGCGGCGCCGGCGCCGCGCCGGCGTGCGGCCAGGCCACGCCGCCGCCCAGCGGCTGTCCTTGATGCACTCGGCTCGCGCCGGCGGTTGCGGCGCGGCCCGGGTTTATGTACTATCCATTCCATTATTTTCCGTCCGGGGCATCGATGTCCAGACCGCGCACCTTCGACCAGCAGGCAGTGGCCGACGCCGCGATGCGCGCGGTGTGGGAGGCAGGCCTGGTGGCCACCAGCGTCGAGGTGCTGCTGCAGGCCACCGGGCTGTCGCGCTCGTCGATGTACCAATGCCTGGGCAACCGCGAGGAAGTGCTCAAGCTGGCGGTGCAGCGCTACGTCGACCAGCAGGCCGCGGAACTGCAACGCCTGTTCGCCAGCCAGCCGCTGGAGGCCGCGCTGCGCAAGCTGCTGCTCGACGCGGCGGTGGACAACCACGGCGGACGCGGCTGCCTGCTGTTCAACGGCGCCACGGAACTGCACGACGCCGACGACGCGGTCGCGGTGGCCGTGCGCGAAGGGCTGGCCCGGATGGCCGCGGAGTTCCGCGCGGCGTTCCTGCGCCGGGGTCGCTCCGAGCAGGACAGCGCCGAGCGCAGCGCCGCGGTGATGACGGCGATCGCCGGCCTGCGCACCATGCAACGCGCCGGGACCCAGACCCCCTGGCTGCGCGCGGTGGCGCAGAGGCTGGCTGTCGCGCTGGCCGGCGACTGATTCCCGCGACCGCGCGCCCGGCTTGCCCCCGGGAGGCCGGCTCGCGCGCAGGCGCCGCGGCGGAGCGGTTGTTCCGTTGTGTGAAACAGCCGGCGTGAATCCTTCAAGCCGAGCCGTGCCTGTGCGAACATGGCCGGCATTCGCGTTCGGTGGAGGTGCTGCTTGGATGGCCTGTCCGCATTTCCGGTGATTCGCGCGCGCCAGGTCGACGGCCGCGCCGTCGGCCAACTGGAGACCGCGACCCTCGACGACATCGACGGCGGCGAGGTGCTGATCCGGGTCGCCTGCAGCGGGATCAACTACAAGGACGCGCTGGCCGTGACCGGCAGCGCGCCGGTGATGCGGCGCCTGCCTTGCATCGCCGGGATCGAGGCGGTCGGCAGCGTCGTGGAGTCGGCCGACCCGCGTTTCGCTGCCGGCGACGAGGTGCTGGTGCACGGCCTGGGCCTGGGCGTCGATCGCGACGGCGGCTTCTCGGCCTATCTGCGGGTTCCGGGCGACTGGGTGATGCCCAGGCCCGCGGCCTTGAGCGCCTTCGAGGCCGCCACCATCGGCGTGGCCGGCTACACCGCTGCGCTGGCCATCCATCGCATGGAGCACAACGGTCTGGCGCCGGGCCAGGGCCCGGTGGTGGTCACCGGGGCCACCGGCGGCGTGGCCAGCCTGGGCATCGCGATGCTGGCGGCGGCCGGCTACGAGGTCGCCGCGATCACCGGCAAGGACGACGCCCACGACTACCTGCGAGGCCTGGGCGCCGCGCAGGTGTTGCCGCGCAGCGCGGTCGAGTCCCCCGGCAAGCCGCTGCGGCGCGCCCAGTGGGCGGGCGCGCTCGACTCGGTCGGCGGCGAGACCCTGCCCTGGCTGATGTCGACCATGCGCGAGGGCGCAGCGATCGCCGTGTTCGGCAACGCCGCCGGATCCGCCTACTCCGGCAACGTGCTGCCGCTGCTGCTGCGCGGCGTGCAATTGCTCGGAATCAACGCCAACAGCCCGATGCCGCTGCGTCGCCTGGTGTGGTCGCGCATCGCCGGCGACCTGCGCCCGCAGGGCCTGCAGGCCATCGGCCGGCGCGTGCGCATCGAGGACGTGGCGCAGACCTGCGAGCGCCAGATGCGCGGACAGATCCGCGGACGCTCGGTGCTCGGTTTCGCCTGATCCCGCCGCGGCCTGCGCGGCGCCGAACCCTTCCACGAGGAGAGACTGACCATGGCCCGCCTTTTCAGTGAGCGCTTCCTGCATGCCCTGGAGCCCGACGAACGCAAGCTGCTCGAGACCGCGCGCCGGCTGGTGCGCGAGCGCATCGGGCCGATGGCCGAGGCCGTCGGCCGGCAGGACGTGTTCGCCGCCGAGACCTTCCGTCTGCTGGTCGACCACGGCATCATCGCCACCGCGTTCCCGCGCCGCCACGGAGGCAGCGACGCCCGCCAGCGACTGCGCATCCGCCTGACCGAGGAGTTCGCGCGGGCGTGCAGCGCGGCGGCGTCGCTGGTCACCGGCGCCGACCTGTCGTGCCGCGCCATCGTCGCCGGCGCCACACCCGCGATGGCCGACGCGCTGCTGCCGGCGCTGTGCAAGGGCGAGATCCAGGCCGCCTTCGCGCTGACCGAGCCGGGCGCGGGTTCCGACGTGCGCAACCTGGCGACGGTGGCGCTGCGCGACGGCGCGGGCTACCGCATCAGCGGCCAGAAGAAGTTCATCACCCGCGCCAACGTGGCCGACTGGTACGTGGTGTTCGCGCGCTGCCGCGACGCCGGCCAGCCGGGCGGGCCGGCGCGCGCCGACGAGCCGCTGGTCGCGCTGCTGGTCGATCGCCCGTCGCCGGGGCTTTGGGTCGGCGAGGCGGTGCCCAAGCTGGGCTGGTATGGTGTGCCCATCGCCGACGTGCGACTGCAGGACGTGCGGGTCGAGCCGGGCCGCCGGCTCGGCCGCGAGGGCGAGGGCTTCGCGCTGGCGCAGGACGCGCTGGTGCGTGCCCGCCTGGGGCATGCCTCGATGGCGCTGGGGCGCGCGATGGGGGCCGTGGAGATCGCCGCCGCCTACTGCGGCGAACGCAGCCTGTTCGGCAAGACCCTGGGCGCTCACCAGGGGGCGCAATGGATGCTCGCCGACGCGATGACCCGCATCGAGGCCGGGCGCGCGCTGGTGGACTCCGCGGCGCAGAGCTACGACCGCGGCGATGCCGACGCGCCGGTGCAGGCGTCGATGGCCAAGATGTACGCCACCGACCTGGGGATGCAGGTCTGCACCGACGCGCTGCAGCTCACCGGAGGGCGCGGCTACCTGCAGTCCTTCCCGCTGGAGCGGTTCTTCCGCGACGCCAAGCTCAACCAGATCGGCGAAGGCTCCAGCGAGGTGCACCGCACGGTGATCGGTCGCGACCTGCTGCGGCGCGCCGGCGACGCCACGACCGAGCGCAACCCCTGCCTGCCCGAGGGCAAGCTGACCACCGATTACTGAGCAGGCGCCCCCCCGCGGGGGCTAGATCACCCCCTCGCCGCGCAACTGGGCGAGCTCCTGTTCGTCCAGCCCGAGTTCGCCGTAGACCTCGGCGTTGTGCTCGCCCACCGCGGGACCGCTGCGCGGCACCGGCAGCTCGCGGCCGTGGACGCGGGGAACGATGCACGGCGCCGGAATCGTTCCGAGATCGGCGTCGGGCAGGCGGATGATCGCCTGGCGGGCGATGAAGTGCGGGTCGGCGACCACGTCCTCGATGGTGTAGACGCGGGAGTGGGGCAATGCGGCCCGGTTGAGCCGGGAATGGATCGACTCGAAGTCCAGCGCGGCGAAGGCCGCGCCGAGCAGCGCGTCCAGCGCGTCGGTGTGGCGCACCCGCTGCACGTTGTCGACGAAGCGCGGATCGTCGACCAGATGCGGCAGGTCGAGGGCAGCGCACAGCCGGGCGAAGATCCCCTGCGACGAGGCGACGAGGGTGAACGCGACGCCGTCCGCGCTGCGGTACATGTTGGACGGCGCGGTGTAGCTGGCTCGACTGCCCTGGCGGCCGCGCACCAGCCCGAGCTGCTCGTGTTCGACCGCCAGCGGCTCGAGCATGCGCATCAAGGCCTCGGTGGCCGACAGGTCGATCTCGACCCCCGCCGCGTGCGGGTCGGAGCGCATGCGAACCATCTCGGAGGTGATCGCGAATGCGGCGAACAATCCGGCCACCGTGTCTCCCAGCGGGAAATTCATGTGCAACGGCAGCCCGCCGGCTTCGCCGCACAGGTTGGTCAGTCCGCTCATGGCTTCGAAGACCCGGGCGAAGCCGCCGTTGCGCCGGTAGGGCCCGGTCTGCCCGAAGCCGGTCAGGCGCAGCACCACCAGCCGCGGATTGGCGGCGTGCAGGGTCGCGAAATCCAGCCCCCAGCCCTCGAGCGTTCCGGCGCGGAAGTTCTCCACCAGCACGTCGGCGCCGGCGACCAGCCTGAGCAGCAACTCGCGTCCTCGCGGCTTGCGCACGTCCAGCGTGATGCCGCGCTTGCCGCGGTTGGTCACCTTCCAGTACAGCGCAAGCTCCCCTTTGACCGGCTGCAACTGGCGCAGCGCATCGCTGCCGTCGGGCAGCTCGATCTTGGTCACCCGCGCCCCCAGGTCGGCGCACAGCGCGGCACCGAAGGGGCCGGCGAGCACCGTGGCCAGGTCGAGGATGCGCACGCCGGCGAGCGGGCCGCGGGAAGGGTTCGACGGGGAGTTCATCGTGGGTGGGCGCGAGTGCGGTCGGGGTTCAGTGAGGGGGCCATGTGGCAAAAGTAGGGCGCGGGCGGTCGCCTGTTCAAGTGGCATACCGCACAGCGAAACAATAGGCGGGCTTTCTTGACCGTCACCCACACGGAGGCAGACGATGAAGCCGTCCCCACCCCGGCGCCCGCCAGCGCCCGCCCCAGGCATGCAGACCCGTTCCCCGACGCCCGCGCCCGCCGCGCCGCAGGCCGCCGCGCGACCCGCGGCCGCCGCTGCGCGCAACCGGCGCGCGCCGCGCAGCGCAGCCTCGGCGGAATCCGCGGCGTGCCAGCCGGCGGCCGGCAGCGCCAAGGATCGCCAGTTCGCCATCAACCTGGCGCGCGGCCTGCGCGTGCTGCGGGCCTTCACGCCGACCGAACCGATCCTGGGCAACCGCGAACTCGCCGACCGCACGGGATTGCCCAAGGCGACGATCTCCCGCCTGACCTACACCCTGACGCAGCTGGGCTACCTGAACCACAGCGAGAAATACCACCGCTATCGCCTCGGTCCCGGGGTGCTGACGCTGGGTTACCCGATGCTGGCGGCGCTGCAGATCCGCCAGGTCGCCAGGCCCTACATGGAAACCCTGGCGCGGGAAACCCGCTGCACGGTGAACCTGGGAATGCGCGACCGCCTGCAGGTGGTGTACGTCGACACCTGCCGCCCCGAGCGCGACAACAGCGCCCAGCCCGACATCGGCAGCACCCGTCCGCTGCTGGCCACCGCGCTCGGCCGCGCGCTGCTGATCGCCGAGAGCCCGGCCGAGCGCCAGGCGGCGCTCAATCGCCTGCGGCTGCACGACCCGCAGCGCTACGCGCAGGACTTGCCGGTGTGGCAGTCCGACCTCGAGGCTTTCCCGCGTCGCGGCTATACCCACAGCCGCGGCGATTGGTTGCAGGAAATCCATGCGGTGGCAGCGCCGATCCGCCAGCCGCCACACGAACAGGGCCTGGCGCTGAACTGCACGGTGGTCAGCCGCAGGCTGCGCGCCGACTGGCTGGAGCGCAACGTCGTTCCGCTGCTGCTGGAAACCGTGGTGCGCATCGAGCGGGCCTGCGGGGTGGTCGGCGCCGGCGAGCGCGAGCCCGACCTGCGCTGAGGCCACACTCGACCGACCCTTCAGGAGACCCGATGATCCGCGACCCCGCCGCCTTGAACGCCCTGTTGACACGCCTGTACCGCTTCGTGGTCGACGAATGCATCCCGCTGGAGCAGCAGGTCGATCGCGACGACGCGCTGCCCGAGGCGATGGTCCAGCGCATGCGCGAGCTGGGGCTGTTCGGCCACAGCATTCCCCGGGAATACGGCGGCGGCGGGCTGAGCGCCGAGGAGCTCAGTTGCGTCAACATGGTGGTGTCGCAGTGCGCTCCGGCGTTTCGCGCGCGCTTCGGCGGCAACACCGGGATCGGCTCCGAAGCCCTGATCGCCGACGGCACCGAGGAGCAGAAGCGCCAGTACCTGCCGCGGCTGGCCGACGGCTCGCTGACCGGCGCCTTCGCGCTGACCGAGCCGGACGCCGGGTCGGATGCCACCGCGCTGGCCACCACCGCAGAGCGCGATGGCGATTCCTACGTGCTCGACGGCAGCAAGTGCTACATCACCAATGCGCCGATCGCCGACCTGTTCACGGTGTTCGCCCGCACCGATGCGGCGCAGCCGGGGGCGCGCGGAATCTCGGCCTTCCTGGTCGAGCGCGCAACCCCCGGGCTGTCGACCTCGCCCGGCTACGCGATGATGGGGCAGCGAGGCTCTCCGGTGGGGGAGGTGCACCTGCGGCGCTGCCGCGTGCCGGCGCGGGCGCTGCTCGGCGGCGTTCCCGGCGCGGGGTTCCGCAGCGCGATGAAGGCGCTGAACAAGCAGCGCATCAACCTGGCGGGCCTGTGCATCGGCCCGGCGATCCGGCTGCTCGACGAAATGCTGCGACGCTCGCGGCAGCGCCGGCAGTTCGGCCAGCCGATCGCGTCGTTCCAGCTGGTGCAGCAGATGATCGCCCAGAGCAACACCGAGATCCACGCCGCGCGCGCGCTGGTGCTGGAGACGTCTCGCGCGCGCGACCGCGGCGAGGACGTGACCATGACGGCGTCCATGTGCAAGCTGTACGCCACCGAGATGTGCGGGCGCGTCGCGGACCGCGCGGTGCAGGTCTACGGCGGCGGCGGGTACATCGCCGACAACCCGGTGGAGCGGCTGTACCGCGACGTGCGGCTGTTCCGGCTGTACGAGGGCACCTCGCAGATCCACGAGCTCAACATCGCCAAGCTGACCCTGCGCGGCCAGGACGACGACTTGCGGCATCGCCAGTTGCACCAGCCGCTGGCCGCGGCGCAGGAGCGGCCATGATGCGCCTGGGCGCCACCGCGATCTGCCGCGAGCTCGGGGTGCGCTACCCGATCTTCGGCTTCTCCCACGAACCCGACGTGATCGTCGCGCTGGCCGAGGCCGGCGGCTTCGGGGTGCTGGGCCTGGCGCGCGAGATGCCCGGGGAGATCCCGCGCATCATCGAGGACATCGAGTCGCGGCTGGGCGGCAAGCCCTACGGCATCGACCTCATGCTGCCGGCCAACGTGCCGCGCAGCGCCGACATCGCCGGCATGCGCGCGCAGATTCCGCCACGGCACCAGGCCTTCGTCGAGGGGCTGCGCCGGCGCTTCGGGCTGCCGGCGCCGACGCGCCCGACCTTTTTCACCAGCCAGGTCCGCAGCGAGGAGCTGTTCGAGGGCCAGGTCGATGCCGTGCTGGCCTCGCGGGCGCGCGCCGTGGCGACGGCCATCGGCATCCGTCCGCAACTCATCGAGCGCGCGCGCGCCGCGGGCAAGTACACGCTTTCGCTGGTCGGCACCCCGCGCCATGCGCAAAAGGCGCTGGACCTGGGGGTCGACGCACTGGTCGCGCAGGGCTACGACGCCGGCGGGCATACCGGCAGCATCGGCACCCTTTCGCTGGTGCCGCAGATCGTCGCGCTGGCCGCGGGCAGGCCGGTGCTGGCGGCCGGGGGCATCGGCACCGGCTCGCAGCTGGTCGCGGCGCTGGCGATGGGCGCCCAGGGCGCCTGGCTGGGAACGCTGTGGCTGGCCGCGGTGGAGAGCCACACCCCGCCGTCGCTGCTGCGCAGGCTGGTCGCCGCGCAAAGCGTCGACACCACCATCACCCGCGCCCACAGCGGCAAGCCCTGCCGTGTGGTGCGCAGCGCCTGGATCGACGCGTGGGACGAGGAGGGCGCGCCCGAGCCGCTGCCCATGCCGCTGCAGCAGGCGCTGACCGGCTCCGACTTCAGCGCGATGCACGAGCATGGGCAAGCCGATCTGATCTACGACGCGGCCGGGCAGAGCGTGTTCGCGATCACCGGGCAGACGACGGTGGCCGCGCAGGTGCAGGGGCTGGTCGCGCAGGCCGAGGCGGCGCTGCGCGACATCGGGGCGTCCATGCGGGCGGGGTAGCGCGCGCGACCCACAGTGGGATCCACAACGAGGAGGAGGCATATGAACGACAAAGACACGATCCGCGGATGGCTGGTCACCGCCATGCTGTTCCTGTTCATGATGATCAATTTCGCCGACAAGGCGGTGTTCGGTCTGGTCGCCGTGCCGATGATGCACGACATGCACCTGTCGCCGCGCACCTTCGGCCTGGTCGGAAGCAGTTTCTTCCTGCTGTTCTCGCTGGCCGGGATCGGCTTCGGCTTCCTCGCCAATCGGGTGCAGAGCCGCTGGCTGCTGGCGCTGCTGGCGCTGATCTGGAGCCTCGTGCAGTTCCCGCTGGTGTCCGCCAGCCTGACCCTGCCGATGCTGGTGGCCTCGCGGGTGTTGCTGGGATTCGGCGAGGGGCCGGCGTTCCCGCTGGCGCAGCATGCCTGCTACAAGTGGTTCGACAACGCACAGCGCAACGTGCCGAACACCATCGTGCAGCAGGGTCCCGCGGTCGGACTGATGCTGGCCGGGCCGATCCTGTCCTTCATCATCGTGCGCTATGACTGGCACGCTCCGTTCCTCGTGCTGGGCATCGTCGGCCTGGTCTGGGCCGCGCTGTGGCTGGTGATCGGGCGCGAAGGCACGGTCGGCAGTGGCGACGCGGGCGCGGCGGGGCAGTCCGACACCTCGGCGGATGCCGGAGCAAGCTTCAGCTACCGGCAGCTGCTGCTCAACAAGACCTTCATCGGCGTGCTGCTGATCTACTTCGTCGAGTACGCGGTGATCGCGCTGACCTTCACCTGGTTCCCGGCCTACCTGCGCCTCGGCCTGGGCTATCCCGCGATGGTCACCGGCTGGTTGTTCTCGGCCATCGTCGGCTCGTTCATCCCGGTGACCCTGGTACTGGCATGGTGGTCGCAGCGAATGATCCGCAACGGCACGAGTTCGCGGCTGGCGCGCGGCACCCTGGTCAGCGGCTTCGCGATCGTCGGCGGGCTGCTGTTCTGCCTCACCTTGTCGGACCTGAGCCCGGCGCTCAAGGTCGTCTGCCTGGCCGCAGGCGGAGCGCTGAGCCAGCTGGTGTTTTCCTTCGGGCCGTTGATGATCAGCGACTACGTCTCGGTGCGCCAGCGCGGCGCGCTGCTGGGAATCAACAGCTCGATCGCCACGCTGGCGGGCCTGATCGCGCCGGCCGTGATGGGCGGAATCGTGCAGGCCAACCATGCGGCGCCGGCCGTGGGCTACGAGCATGGCTTCGTCGCCGTCGGCATCCTGGTGCTGCTGTCCGGGTTGCTCGGTCTGGTGTTGCTCAACCCCGAGCAGACGCGCCAGCGCCTGCTGGAGTCGAGTCCTGCCGGAGCCTCGCCGGCGATGGCGGCCGCGGCCAGCCGCGGTTGAGGCCCCCCGCGCCGGCGCACCACCGGGCCCGGCGGGTCCCGGCGCCGGCGCGCTACCCCGCTACTGCTGCCAGCGGCACAGCCAGTGGGCGACGCAGGCCGGCTTGGCGTGGCCCTCGCGCTCGATCGACACCTTCCAGCCGAACTGCCAGGTGCCGGGCGCCACTTCGCCGGCCTGCAGCAGGTGCAGATGGCCGCGCAGCCGGCTGCCCACCGGAACCGGCGAGGTGAAGCGGACCTTGTCGAAGCCGTAGTTCATTCCCATGCGCACCTGGCGCACCGACAGCGCCGACGCGACGAAGTGCGGGATCAGCGACAGGGTCAGCAGCCCGTGGGCGATCGGCGCGCCGAAGGGGCCCGACGCCGCACGCTGCACGTCGACGTGGATCCACTGGCGGTCCCCGGTCGCGTCCGCGAAGCCATCGATGTGCTGCTGGGTCAGCTCGACCCAGTCGCTGACGGCGACATCCTGGCCGGCGCAGGCCGCGAGTTCGGAAAGGGTCTCGAAACGACGCATGGGTGGTGGTGCGGTGGGCGGGAACGGGGGCGCGCCGCGATCGCGGGCGCCGCCCGGCCGATCATGGCATGCGGGCGGGTCTCGCGGCGGGCTCGGTCCGCATGGTAAAACGCGGGGTCATGGCCGACCCAACCGACGCAGCGCGGGACCACTATCGAGCCGGCGGGCTGCGTCGGCGCCTGCAGGCTGCGCTGGCCGGGATCGCGCCCGCCGGCCAGCCGCTGACGCCCGAGCGGCTGCGCGCCATCGACCAGTTCCACGTGCGCGGTCTGGCGGCCACCGCCGACCTGGCGGCGCTGGCCGTGCCGGCTCGCGACGACTCGGTGCTCGACATCGGCTCGGGGGTCGGCGGCCCGGCGCGCTGGCTGGCCGCGAACTTCGGCTGTCGGGTCACCGGGGTCGACCTCAGCGAGGACTTCGTCGACGCGGCGCGCTATCTCAGCGAGCTGACCGGCCAGCAGGACAGGGTTTCGTTCCATTGCGGCAGCGCGCTCGACCTGCCCTTCGACGATGCCGGCTTCGACCTCGTGCTGCTGCAGAACGTGGCGATGAACATCGCCGAGCGCCCGCGGCTGTACGAACAGGTGCGGCGGGTGCTGCGGCGCGGCGGGCGCTTCGCCACCTTCGACGTGGTGCGAGCCTCGGGCTCGCCGCACTATCCGCTACCTTGGGCTCGCGGCCCGCAGGGCAGCTTCCTGCTCGATGCGCAGTCCACCGGGGCGGCGATCGAGGCCGCCGGGTTGCGCACCCTGGAGTGGCGCGACGACACGCCCGCGGCCGTCGCGTGGGCGCTGCAGGTGCTGGGCGCCGGCACGCCGGCGTCGCCCGGCCTGGCGCTGGTCATGGGTCCCGACTTCCCGCTGCTGGCGGCCAACCTCGCGCGCAGCCTGGTCGAAGGTCGGCTCGGGGTGTGGATGGCGGTGTTCGACGCGGTCTGACCCCGCCGCGGTCGGTGGCCGCGCGGCACAGCGTCACAGCACGAGCGGGTTGCGGCCGCCGTCCAGCGGCAGCGTCGCCGCGGTCGCGTAGCTGGCGCGCGCGCTGGCCAGGAACACCACGGCGTCGGCGATTTCCCGCGGCGTGGCCATGCGCCCGAGGGGGATCTCGGCGACGCTGCGCGCGCGCGCCTCGGCGACGCCGATGCCGGCCGCGCGCGCGGCCGCCTGCAGCCCCTCGGCGACGCGGTCGGTATCGGTCAGGCCGGGGCTGACCCCGACCACCCGCACGCCGCGCGACGCGTAGGCGGCGCCCAGCCCGGCGGTGGCCAGCATCAGCGCGGCATTGGCCGCGCCGCCTGCCAGGTGGATCGGCGACGCGACGCGGCCTCCGCTGCCGATGATGTTGACCACGACCCCGCGGCCACGCGCAGCCATGCGCTTGATCAACGGGTCGGTGACATGGATGTAGGTGAAGAACTTGGCATCGAAGGCGTCATGCCATTTCGCGGGGTCGAGTTCGTCGGCCGGCGAGCGGCGGGCCGCTCCGGCCGAATTGACCAGCACGTCCACCTCGCCGACCTCGGCCTCCACCGCGTCGACCAGGCGCGCCGCGGCCGCGGCGTCGCGCAGGTCCGCCGAGTAGGTGGCGGCGCCGCCCAGCTCGGCGGACGCCGCGGCCAGCGCGCCGGCGTCGCGGCCGCACAGCACCACGCGCGCGCCTTCGGCATGAAACGCCCGCGCGCAGGCCAGGCCGATGCCGCGGCTGGCGCCGGTGATGAGCACGATGCGATCGCGTAGTTCGAGGTCCATGGTGGGTTCGTTCACACCTTTTCAGTCTACCGACACGGCGCCCGCCGCGCAGGCCTCGCGCAACGCCCGCAGATCGGGCTCGACACCGATGCCGGGCGCCTCGCCCAGGTCGACCCAGCCCTCGCGAACCGCGTCGAGCGGCCCGCACAGAAGGGTGCGCAGGGAGTTGGGGTTGGAGTCGACCTCGAGCATGCCGCCGCCGCTGGCCGCCAGCAGGTGGGCCGAATGCAGCAGCCCCACGCCGCCTCCGAGGTAATGCGGGAAGTAGCGCGCGCCGCTGGCGCGGATGCGCCCGGCCAGCGGCAGGCAGCGGGAGATGCCTCCCCACTTGGCGGCGTCGGGTTGCACCACGCCGATGCAGCCGCTGGCCAGCAGCGCATCGAAGGCGGCGTCGCCGGCGACGTTCTCCCCGGCGGCCAGCGGGGCGCGCGCATGTCGGCCCAGCTCCAGCCATTCGCTCCAGGGGCGATCGGCGCGCAGCGGTTCCTCGACCCATTGCAGATCGAAGGCGTCGAGGCGGCGCGCCATGTCCAGAGCCTGCGGCAGGTCCCAGGCCTGGTTGGCGTCGACCATCAGGCGGGCGCCGGCGCCGGCGGCGTCGGCCACCCGGCGCAGGTTGGGCAGGTCGATGTCGACGCCGAAGCCGACCTTCAGCTTGAAGGCGCGATAGCCGGCGGCGCGGCGCGCGCCGACCATGTCCTCGGGGCGTTCGGGGTTGATGCCGCTGGCGTAGACCTCGATGCGCGGCGACGCGCCGCCCAGCAGGCGCCACAGCGGCAGGCCGGCGCGCCGCGCGACCAGGTCCCACAGCGCCAGGTCGATGCCGGCGATCGCCTGGGCGAAGGGGCCCGGCTCGCCCGCCTGCAACGCCAGCACCGCGGTGGCCTGGCTCAGGTGGCCGAAGGCCGCGGCCGGGGAGTCGAAGCTGCGATCGCGCAACGCCTCGGCGAGCACGCTGTCCAGCAGCCCGGCGCGGTGCTCGGCGCCGCCGGGCGGGAAGTTGCACCAGGCCTCGCCCCAGCCCTGCGCGCCCTCGGCGTCGCGCGCCTGCACCAGCAGCGCCGGACGGTCGCGCATGACGCCGAAGGAGGTGCGCACCGGCCGCAGGATCGGCATGCGCAGCAGGTGGGCGCGGATGTCGACGCCCCGCAGGCCCAGCTCGACGCTCATTCAGGCCTCCGCGACGCGCGGCTCATCGGCCGCCCCCCCGGGGCCCGGCTTGAGGTCCATCTCGAGGTGGATGAAGTCGCCGCGGTAGGTGACCTGGCCGAGGTAGATGACTCGGCCCGAGGCGTCGTTGAACACCCGCCGCACCTCGGCCACCGCGGCATTCACCGGGATGCGCAGCAGCCGAGCCACCTCGACGTCGGCCGAGCCGACGGTCAGTACCTGGCGCGCGCGCGCGATGCCCCCTTGCTTCATCGCGGCCAGGATGGGCACCACGGTCTGCATGCGGAAACGCTCCGGCTGGGTGCGGAAGATGCGCTCGTCGAGGTAGATGTTGATCACGCAGTACGGCTGCTCGTCGCGCGAATGCACGCGGCGCATGAACACGTAGCGCTCGGCAGCGGTTCCGTCCTCCGCGGTCAGCGGCGCGCTGGCGATGGACTCGTCGATGTTGACGATCTCCGGGCGGGTGTCGGTGTAGGCGTCGGCGAGGTCCTGCAGCGAAGTCTCCACCTTCAGCCAGTGGCGGGTCGCCGGCTGTCCGGTGACAAAGGTGCCGCGGCCCTGCTGCGGCGACACCAGCCCCTCGCGGGTCAGCAGTTCGACCGCCTGGCGCACGGTGACCCGCGCCACGCCGAACTCGGCGACCAGCGCCTCGAGCGACGGCACGCGCTCGCCCTGCGTCCAGTGGCCGCGCGCGATGCGCTGGCGCATCACCTCGGCGATCTGCACGTAGCGCGCGACCCCGCTGTCCTGGGACAACACGATTGACATGGCCAAAGGTCGAAACGTATCCTTGATAGGACGAGTATACGACCAGTCGACCAAAACTCTCAAATCCCGGGATGGACACGACCTCCTCCTCGCCCAGTGCAGGGTCGGCTTCGCCGTCCGCCTCGGCTTCCGCTCCCGCGTCCGCGTCGGCGTCGACTCCGGCGCCCGCCGGCGCCGGCTCGTCGCCGCCACGCCCTCGCGCGCTGCGACGGGCGGGCCTGGTTTCGCTGCCCTGGGCGCTGATCATCGCGCTGTGGTATGGCCTGTGGGCCAGCGGCTGGATCAACCCGGCGCTGATTCCGTCGCCGCAGGAGGTGCTGGCCACCTTCTTCCAGTTGCTGCACGGGCGCCTGCCGGTGGACATCATGGTGTCCACCGAGCGCGTGACCGTCGGCGTGCTGCTGGGAGTCGCCGCCGCGCTGCCCATCGGCTTCGCTCTGGGCTGGTACAAGGGCCTCGGGCTGTTCCTCAATCCGGTGATCAATTTCTTCCGCGCGCTGCCGCCCATCGCGTTGATCCCGCTGGTGATCGTGTACTTCGGAATCGGCGAGACGGCGAAGATCACCATCCTGTTCTACTCGGCGTTCTTCGCCGGGGTCATCGTGATGTACGAGGGCATCGCGCAGATCAGCCCGCTGTACGTGCGGGTCGCGCGCACCCTGGGCGCCAGCGACCGCGAGATCTTCCTCAAGGTCATCGTGCCGCTGGCGCTGCCGCATACGCTGACGGCGCTGCGCGTCGCCCTCGGCGTGGCCTGGGCCACGCTGGTGGCTTCGGAGCTGATCGCGGCGCGCCGCGGGCTGGGCTCGCTGATCCAGAACGCGGCGTCGTTCTTCCAGTTGAACATCATCTACGTGGGAATCATCTGCATCGGCCTGATCGCGTTGGCGATGGACACGGTGCTGCGCCTGCTGACCAGGCGCCTGATCTCGTGGCAGGAGCGCATCGGATGAGCATGCCCATGCCCGCCGGCGAAGCGCCGGTACGCATCCATTTCGACGGCGTCAGCGTCGACTACCCGACTCCAGGCGGACCGATGCGCGTGCTGGACGACGTCTCGCTGGAACTGCGCCAGGGCGAGTTCGTGTCCATCATCGGTCCCTCCGGCTGCGGCAAGACGACGCTGATGAACATCGCGGCGGGCTTCCTGCGGCCGACCTCGGGTCGGGTGCTGCTCGACGGCAGGCCGATCACCGGCCCGGGACCCGAGCGCGGAGTGATCTTCCAGGAATACGGGGTGTTCCCCTGGCTGACGGTGCGCCAGAACATCGTCTTCGGGCTCAGGCTGGCGGCCAACCGGGTCGATGCCGCGCAGCGCGAGCAGATCTGCGAACGCTACATGAAGCTGATGGGGCTGAGCGACTTCGCCGACCATCATCCCAAGCACCTGTCGGGCGGCATGCGCCAGCGCCTGGCGATCGCGCGCGCCTATGCGGTGCGTCCGCAGTTCCTGCTGATGGACGAACCCTTCGGGGCGCTCGACGCGCAGACCCGCAGCGCCATGCAGGACCTGCTGCTGCAGGTCCTGCAGGCCGAGGGCAAGACGGTTTTGCTGATCACCCACTCGGTGGAGGAGGCGATCTACCTGTCCTCGCGCATTGTCGTCGTCACCGCGCGGCCGGCGCGAATCCGCGAGGTCATCGAGGTTCCGTTCGACTATCCGCGCGGCGAGAAGCTGCACGAGGACGCGCGCTTCGGCCAGTTGCGCTCGTACATCCGCGATCTGGTGATGCAGGAGTACGCCGCGCAGGCGCGGCAAGGCGTGCGGCTATCCGACTGAAGGCGGCACGACGAGACCACAACCAGGAGACAGAGCATGAACATCCAGCGTAGAGACCTGCTCAAGGGCGCAGCCGTCGTGGCCGCGTCGAGCCTGCCGTTCCCGGCGATCGCCAGCCCGCGCACACGGGTGAAGGTGGGCTATCTGCACACCCCGGCGGTCGACGGCCAGATCTGGACCGGACTGCATATCGGCGCCTTCGCCAAGCAGGGCCTGGAGCTGGACATGATCCAGTTCGATACCGGGCTCGCACTGTTCCAGGCCATGGTGGGCGGGAGCGTCGACGTGCTGTCCACCGGCGCGGTGATTTCCAACTTCCCGGCGCGCGGCCAGGGCAAGATGTTCCTGGCCAACGACATCGAGTTCGCCACCGCCGAGCTGTGGGTGCGCTCCAACGTGACCTCGCTCAAGCAGCTCGAGGGCAAGAAGATCTCCACCGCGGTCGGAACCACCGCCGACGTGTTTCTCGACACCGCGCTGCGCAGCGCCGGCATGAACCCGGACAAGGACGTGGAGATCGTCAACGAAGGCATGGCCGAGGCGGTGACCTCGTTCATCGCCGGCGCGGTCGACGCGGTGGCGCTGTGGGTTCCCTTCGACGTGCCGATCCGGCAGAAGGTGCCCGGCGCGCACATGCTGCTCAACGCCTCGGCCTTCTACCCGAAGACCGCGATCGTCGACGGTTGGGCCGCGCGCAACGACTACTACGACAAGCGCAAGGACGTGCTGCTGGCGGTGATCCGCGCCTGGGTCGAGGCCAACGCCTACCTGCTCGGGCATACCGACGAGGCGCTGGCCGCGCTGCAGAAGGACCATTACCCCCAGGTTCCGCTGGCGCTGCTGCACTCGCAGTTCAAGGACTCCAAGTATTTCAGCGCCCAGCAGTGGCGCAAGCTGTACGCCGACGGCACGCTGACCGGCTGGCTGCAGCGGGTCACCGACTTTTTCGTGCGCACCGGCCACATCAGCAACCCGGTTCCGGCCAAGGAGTACTTCGACCCGTCGCTGTACCTGTCGGTGGTCAAGGCGTGAGCGGGGTGGCCGGCAAGCCGACGCGCGCGGCATGAAACCGCAGGCCTGGGACTACATCATCGTCGGCGCCGGCTCGGCCGGCTGCCTGCTGGCCAACCGGTTGAGCGCCGACCCGACGTGCAGGGTGCTGCTGCTGGAGGCCGGAGGCGAGGCGAGCAGCTTCTGGCTGCGCATGCCGATCGGCTACTTCCGCACCATCTACGACCCGCGTTTCACCTGGCAGTTCGCCGTCGAGCCGCAGCAGGAGACCGCGGGACGCAGCATCGTGTGGCCGCGCGGGCGCGTGCTCGGTGGATCGAGCGCGATCAACGGCCTGCTGTACATACGCGGCCAGCGCGCCGACTTCGACGACTGGGGGGCGGCCGGCGCCCGCGGCTGGAGCTGGCGCGAGTTGCTGCCGTACTTCAAGCGCTCGGAGCGCTACGACGGGGGCGAGACCGAGTACCACGGCGGCAGCGGTGAACTGTGCGTATCCGACCTGCGCAACGACCATCCCTATTGCGAGGCCTGGCTGCAGGCCGGCGAACAGGCGGGCTTCCCGCGCACGGCCGATTTCAACGGCGAACACGACGGCGGCCTCGGCGCCTACCAGTTGACCCTGCGCGGGCGCTGGCGCTGCAGCGCTGCCGACGCCTTCCTCGCGCCGGCGCGGCGTCGCGCCAACCTGGAGGTGCGCACCGGGGTCCATGTGAGCCGCGTGTTGTTCGAGGGTGGCGCAGCGGTCGGCGTGGAGTGGCTGCGCGACGCACAGGTCGAGAGCGCGCGCGCCGCGCGCGAGGTGGTGCTGAGCGCCGGCGCGCTGCAGTCGCCGCAGATCCTGCAACTGTCGGGCGTCGGCCCGGCCGACCTGCTGCGGCGCCATGGAATCGATGTCGTGGTCGACGCGCCGCAGGTCGGCGCCAACCTGCAGGACCACTACCAGGCGCGGGTCATCGTCCGGCTGGCGCGGCCGATGTCCCTGAACGACGACGTGCGCAACCCGCTGAAGCTGGCCGCGATGGCCGGCGACTGGCTGCTGCGCGGGCGCGGGCCGCTGACCGTCGGCGCGGGCCAGGTCGGAGGCCTGGTGTGCACCGAGCACGCGCGCGGCGGGCGACCCGACGTGCTGTTCAACGTCATGCCGCTGTCGGTCGACAAGCCGGGCGACCCGCTGCACCGCTTTTCGGGCTTTTCGGCCTCGGCCACGCAGTGCCGGCCGGCGTCGCGCGGCAGCGTGCGCATCCGCAGTTCCGATCCGCTGGCGCCTCCGCTGATCCACAGCAACTACCTCACCGAGCCGCACGACGTGA
Source organism: Pseudomonadota bacterium (assembly GCA_021808405.1). Lineage (GTDB taxonomy): Bacteria > Pseudomonadota > Gammaproteobacteria > Burkholderiales > Burkholderiaceae_C > Thiomonas_A. Next base: position 25,614 of record JAKBBQ010000016.1, read on the forward strand.
AGGTGCTGGTTTCCGGGCTGAAGATCCTGCGCGACATCTACCGCCAGCCGGCCTTCGCCAGCCTGCTGGCGCCGGGCGAATACATGCCCGGCGAGGCCGCGCGCAGCGACGCCGATCTCGAGGCCTTCGCGCGGCGTGCCGGCGGCACGGTGTTCCATGTCAGCGGCACCTGCCGCATGGGCGAGGACGCCGGCGCGGTGGTCGATTCCGAGTTGCGGGTGCGCGGGGTCGAGCGGCTGCGGGTGATCGACGCCTCGGTGATGCCGGCGATGGTGTCGACCAACACCAACGCCGCGGCGGTGATGATCGGCGAAAAAGGGGCCGCGCTGCTGGCCGCCTGATCGCGCGAGCGCGCGAGCGCGCGGTCGCGCGCGCCCTTGCCCTGACCGCGCGATCGCGCGCGTCCCCTTGCGATTGCGCAATTTCCGAGCGGATTGCTCCGGCCTGGCGCCCGTCCGACCGGGTCGCTGCGTACCATCGGCCGTTTGCACTGCGTCGCAGAACGCGGTCAGGCCATTTTCGACCCACTACAGAGGAGAGTTTCGATGCGTGCATGCAGCAAAAGCCTTGCCGTGGCGGCCGCCGCGCTGGCCTGCCACCTGGGAGTCGCCAGCGCGGCCTCGGTATTCACCGAGACGCTGAAGGCGCCGATGCCGGTGGCGCAGAAGGAGGTGCGAAGCGCCTTGAAGAGCCACCATATGAAGGTGGTGATGACCATCGACATCCTGAAGAAGATCAAGGCCAAGCAGAAGGTCCTGCACATGGCGCATTTCAACCAGCCTGGGTTCAGCGACGTCCGGGCGATGGTGTTCTGCAACCCCGTGCTGTTCAACCAGTTGCTCGACAGCGACTGGAAGGACGCCGCGGTATGCCCGCTGACCCTGACCCTGTTCAGCAAGGGCAACGTGACCCACGTGGCCTTCGCCGAGCGTTCGGCCTATACCGCGGGCGGCCCTTCGCAGGATGTCGGCCAGCGTATCGACAAGTTGGTGATCTCCAGCCTGAAGTCGATTCCCGGCAGCAGTTCCTGAAGTCGGCGGCGGGCACCGGCACTGCGTCGCCTGCCGGCGCGCGGGTTCACGCTCGACCCGGGCGCAGCTCGAAGCGCTCGAAGCCTGCGGCCAGTTGCCCGAGCGCGGCCATGTCGACGGGCCTGGCGCGAGCCAGGCCGGCGAGTTCGGAGTCGGCGCAGCCCTGCGCGCGAAAGCCCTGCACCGCATAGTCGCGTACTCCGCATTGCCGCAGGCGCCGCGCCAGCTCGATCAGCTTCGCGCTGGAGTGCAGCGCCGGGTGCACGGTGGTGCGGCACTCGTACGCCCGCCCGGAGTCCAGCACGACGCGCAGGCTGGCCCATGCGGCCGCGCCGCTGCCCTCGATCCGGGTCACCGCGGGGTAATCGGCGGGCACTGCCTTGATGTCCAGGCCGATCCAGTCGAGCAGCGGAGCCAGTCGGGCCAGCCGGCGCGGCCACGCGCCGCCGGTATGCAAGCCGACGAGCAGGCCGAGTTCGCGCACCGAGCGCACCATCGCCGGCAGTCGCGGTTCGGCCAGCGGCTCGCCGCCGCTGAACACCACGGCGTCGAGCAGGCCGCTGCGCTGCCCGAGGAACTCCAGCACCTGCTGCCAGCGCAGGTCGCAGGACTCGCTCCGGGCCGACTGCAGGTGGGGGTTGTGGCAGTAGCCGCAGCGCCACGGGCAGCCCCGCAGGAACACCACCGCGGCCAGCTTGTCCGGATAGTCGACGGTGGAAAAGCGAACCAGGCCGGCGACGCGGGCGGCCTCAGCCATCGACCCGCGGGCATTCGGTGTAGAAGGTGCGTTGGGCGTGTTCGCCGCGCTTGCCGATGTTGAAGGACGACACCGGGCGGTGGTAGCCCATGACCCGGGTCCATACTTCGCAGCGCTGGCGCAGCTCGTCGGCAAGCGCCGCATCGGACGCGGACCGGTGCGGCAAGGGGGCGGGACAGGCGGACATCGATGGGCTCCTTTCAGTGGACCAGGTCGGCGCGCCCCTCGGGCGCGCGCGGCTTGCGGCGCGCGAGCAGTTCGTCGTCGCAGCGCGGGCAAAAGGCGTGCTCCCCGGCCAGGTAGCCGTGGCGGGGGCAGATGGAAAACGTCGGGGTCACGGTGACGTAGGGCAGGCGGAAGCGCCCCAGCGCGCGGCGGACCAGGTCGCGGCAGGCCTTGGCGCTCGACAGCCGCGAGCCCATGTACAGGTGCAGCACCGTGCCGCCGGTGTACTTGCGCTGCAGTTCCTCCTGGCGGCTCAGCGCCTCGAAGGGGTCGTCGGTGAAGTCCACCGGAAGCTGGGTGGAGTTGGTGTAGTAGGGGGCCTGCTCGCTGCCGGCCTGCAGGATCCCCGGGTAGCGCTTGCGGTCTTCCTTGGCGAAGCGGTAGGTCGTTCCCTCGGCCGGAGTCGCCTCCAGGTTGTACAGATGGCCGGTCTGCTCCTGGAAGCCGGCCAGGCGGGCGCGGATGTGGTCGAGCAGGTCGATCGCCAGCGCGTGGCCTTGCGCAGACGTGATGTCGTGGGAGTCGGAGCTGAAATTGCGGATCATTTCGTTGACCCCGTTGACTCCGATGGTCGAGAAATGGTTGCGCAGGGTTCCCAGGTAGCGCCTGGTGTACGGGTACAGTCCGTCGTCCATCAGGCGCTGCACTGTCTTGCGCTTGATTTCCAGCGAGGTCCTGGCGAGTTCGAGCAACTCGTCGACGCGGCCGAACAGAGCGTCGCGGTCGCCGCGGTACAGGTAGCCCAGGCGGGCGCAGTTGACGGTGACCACGCCGACCGAGCCGGTCTGCTCGGCCGAGCCGAACAGGCCGTTGCCCCGCTTGAGGAGT
>JAKBBQ010000225.1 GCA_021808405.1 Pseudomonadota bacterium
AACTGCCCATCATCGTCTGCACGAGCAAGCAGCAGGAAACCGACAGGCTGTGGGCGATGCGGCAAGGCGCGCGCGACTACGTCACCAAGCCGGTCGACCCCCACGACCTGCTGAGCAAGATCATGCGACTGGACTGAGCCACGACCACCCCGCCCATGGCCAAGAGCTCGCTGATCGAATTCCAGGGACGCCTGGCTGCACGCCTGCAAGGCGCCCAGCACACTCGCAGCGAGTCGCGCTGGCTGGCCGTCAGCGCCGGCACGCATCGGCTGCTGCTGCCGCTCGCGCAATCGGGTGAGATCGCCAGCTGGGAAGCGCCGACGCCGCTGCCGCATGCCCACGCCTGGTTCGCCGGGTTGCTGAACCTGCGCGGCGTGTTGTGCGGAATCGTCGATCTCGCCGGCTTCCTCGGCGATGCCCCGCCGGCCGACGCCCAGCCGCGAGGCGGCGCGCACAGCCGGCTCGTGCAATTCTCGCCGCGGCTGGAAATCAACTGCGCGCTGCTGGTCGACCAGCTCGCCGGCCTGCGCATGCCGTCGCAGTTCACCGGCGAGTCGGCGGCGACCGACCCCGATCGTCCCTGGCTGGGCCCGCCGCTGCGCGACTCGGCCGGGCACACGTGGCACGAACTGAACCTGGCGCTGCTGGCGCAGGACACGCGTTTCCTGCAGGTCGTCTGAGGCCCACGATCCATCCCCCGCGCCCCCTACTGGCACCCATCGAGTCGTCGACCCCGTCGGAGCAGTCATGGCCTTGTTCTCCCGGTTCTCCTCCAAGCGCGCATCGGCCGACGTCACGGCCTTCGCCGCGAGTGACGCCACGGTCAGTGGCGCCACGCTGTCGCCGGCGATGCAGGACCAGCGCGACGTCGAGGACAGCCGCGGCGAGCAACCCATCGGCCGGCTGCCGCTGATCGGGCGCCTGGCGGTGGGCACCCAGCAGAGGCTGCTGGTCGGGCTGCTGGCGGTGTCGATGGTCCTGGTAGGCATCGCGCTGGCGGCGACACTGCGCACGACCTCGTATTCGGCGCAACTGCTGAACACCTCGGGCGACGCACTGATGCAGTCGCAGCGCCTGGCCAAGTCGGTGAGCGCCGCGCTGCTGGGATCGACCGAAGGCTTCCGCGAACTGGCCGCCAGCGCCGACGCCCTGCAGCGCGACATGCAGCGACTGCACGCGCCGGGCGCCGCGGCCATCGGCGCCGCGCCGTTGCAGGCGGTCACGCCGGGCGTGCAGCGCGCGGTGAAAAATGCCCGGGTGGTGCTCGAGATGCAAGGCCTGCTCACCCGCACCAACGACTCGCTGCGCACCATCAGCCGCGAATCCGACGCACTGCTGCAGGGGGCGCAGACCCTGACCTCGCTGCTGCTGCAGCAAGGCGCATCGCCCGGCGACGTGGCGGCGGCAGCGCAGCTGGAGATGCTCACCCAGCGCATCGGCAAGTCGGCCAACGAATTCCTGTCCTACCGGGGGATCAGCCCGGAGGCGGTGTTCGCGCTGGGGCGCGACCTCCACACCTTCGATCAGCTCAGCGCGGGCCTGCTCGACGGCGACGCCGCGCTGCAGCTGGCGCCGGTGCACGGCGAGGCCCGGCTGCAGGTGCAGGGCATGCGCAAGGCCTTCGCCGGGGTCTCCGGGCTGTCGGCGCAGATCCTCTCCAGCCTGCAAAAGCTCAGCAGCGCGCGACTGGCGCAGACGCAGGTCCTGGAGCAGTCGGTGCCGCTGCTGGGCGGACTGCGGCAGTTGCAGCAGCGCTACTCCTCGCAGGCCGGGCTGGGCAGCGCCGAACTGTGGTTCCTCGTCGCCGCCAGCCTGCTCGCGCTGCTGTCGCTGCTCGGCCTGGGCCGGCTGTACGTGCAGGAAACCCGCGAGCGGGCCGGGCAGGCCGAGCGCGAGCGCCGGCGGGCCGAGCGCCAGGAGCAGGAGGCCCGGCTCAGCAACGAGGCCAATCAGGCGGCGATCCTGCGGCTCATGAACGAACTGCAGAACGTCGCCGAGGGCGACCTCACCCAGCAGGCCACGGTGACCGAGGACATCACCGGGGCCATCGCCGACTCGGTGAACTACACGGTGGAGGAATTGCGCAGCCTGGTCGGCCAGGTCCAGCGCACCGCCGAGCAGGTACGCCGCGCCTCCGGCCAGGCGCAGACCACCTCGGGCGACCTGCTGCGCTCGTCGGAACAGCAACTGGTGGAAATCCGCGAGACCGGGCGCGCGGTGCTGGACATGGCCGAGCGCATCAACACGGTGTCGGCGCAGGCGCAACACTCGTCGACGGTGGCCCGGCAGTCGCTGGACGCCGCCGAACAGGGGCTGCTGGCGGTGCGCAACTCCATCGACGGCATGAATTCCATCCGCAGCCAGATCCAGGACACCTCCAAGCGCATCAAGCGCCTGGGCGAGTCGTCGCAGGAGATCGGCGAGATCACCGAATTGATTTCCGACCTCACCGAGCAGACCAACGTGCTGGCGCTCAACGCGGCCATCCAGGCCGCGTCTGCGGGCGATGCAGGCCGCGGTTTCTCGGTGGTGGCCGAGGAGGTGCAGCGCCTGGCCGAACGCTCGGCCGAGGCGACCAAGCAGATCGCGGCGCTGGTGCGCACCATCCAGACCGACACCCAGGATGCGGTGGCGGCGATGGAAAAGAGCACCCAGGGGGTGGTCGAGGGCGCGCGGCTGTCCGACAGCGCCGGCGCGGCGCTGTCGGAAATCGACCGCGTGTCGCGCCACCTGGCCGAACTGATCGAGCGCATTTCGCAGCAGGCGCTGACCGAGGCGCAGTCGGCCAACCAGGTCGCGACCAGCATCCAGCACATTTTCGCGGTCACCGAGCAGACCGGCGAAGGCACGCGCTCCACGGCCGACCTGGTCAGCGAACTGGCGCGCGTGGCCGAGGGGCTGCGCGAGTCGGTCTCCCGTTTCAAGATCGGCTGAGCGCGCGCCCGACCCCCGATCCGCCCGCCCATCCCACGCGCAACCCAGTCCACGACCCGGCATGAACGACGTTGCCTCGACATCGCTGTCCTCCGCGCCGCCCGACACCGCGGCGTTGGCCTGGGTCCTCGAGCAGGTCCGCGACAACCTGCTGGGTGCGCTCGCCGCGGTGCGCCGCCAGGCGCAGCAGGCGGGCGCGAGCGCGGACGACGAGGCCCAGGCACCTGGCGCCCTGCTGCAGGCGCGCAGCCACGTGCACCAGGCCTGCGGCGCGCTGGAACTGCTCGACCAGCGCCCCTGCGTGCAGGTGCTGCAGACCGCCGAGCGGGTGCTGCTGCGCGCCCTCGAGCAGCCCGGGCGGCTGGACGCACCGATGGTCGAGGCGCTGGAGGCGGCGCTGCACGCGGTGCTCGACTACCTGGAGGCGCGTGCCGCGGGGCGCGAGGAGCCGGCGGTCAAATTGTTCCGCCAGTACCGCTCGCTGGCCGACCTGGCTGGCGGCGACGGCGCGCATCCGGCCGACCTGTGGGACTTCGCCTGGGACTGGCCGCAACCGGCCGACGACGGCGCCCCGCTGCGCGCGCTGGGCATGCAGGCGCGCAGCGACTACGAGCGCGCGCTGCTCGACGTGCTGCGCGCGGGGGACTTGCGCGGCGCGGGCCAGACCATGCAGGAGGTCGCGCGGCAGGCGCAGCGCGCCAGTCGCGGCGACGAGCGGGCGCTGTGGTGGATCGCCGAGGGTTTCCTCTCGGCGCTCGGCGACGGGCTGATCGAGCCCGACATCTACGTCAAGCGCTTGTGCAACCGCCTGAACCTGCAGTTGCGCCAGATGCTCGCCGGCCATGCCCAGGCACCGCGACGCCTGGGGCATGAACTGCTGTTTTTCTGCGACCAGGCGCTGGCCCAGGCGAACGAGCGCTCGCGCCAGCCGCCGCTGGCGCTGCAGGATGTCGCGCGCACCCTGGGGCTGCGCGCCCACGCCGTGGTGGACTGGCAGCAGCCGCACTTCGGACTGGTCGACCCCGGGCTGGTGCAGCAGGCGCGCAAGCGCATGGTGCAGGTCAAGGATGGCTGGGCCCACATCGGCAGCGGCGACTTCCAGCGCATCGCCAGGCTGCAGGAAAACCTGCAGCAGCTGGCTTTGCTGCTTCGCCAGTTGTGCGCCGGCGCCGAGGTGCTGCCCAGCGCGGTCGAGCGCATGCTGCAAGTGATCGGCGAGCAGCGTTCGCTGCTGACTCCCGAGCGGGTGCTGGAGGTCGCGACCTCGCTGCTGTTCCTCGAGGCGTCGCTGGTGCATTTCCGCGCCGACGACGCCGAATTCCTGCCGCGCGCTCGCGAACTGGCGCAGCGCCTGCAGCACAGCGCGCAGGGCTACGCCAGCGAACCCTTCGCGGCCTGGATGGAACAGCTGTACCGCAAGGTCTCGGAAAACCAGACCCTGGGCACGGTGGTGCAGGAATTGCGGCACGACATGGGGACCGTCGAGCGGCTGCTCGACCGCTATTTCCGCGACCCGCAGACCCTGCCCGAACTGGAGCCGGTGCCGCGACTGCTGGGACAGATGCGCGGCGTGTTGTCGGTGCTCGGCATGGACGTGGGAGCGCAGGCCCTCGCGCATATCCGGCAAAGCGTGGAAAACCTGATGGCCGCGCCGGCGCAGGAGCCGGCCGGGCGCGAGGCGGCCGGGGCTTTCGAGCCCCTGGCCGCGAACATCGGGGCACTGGGTTTCCTCGTCGACATGCTGGGCTACCAGCCCGACCTGGCGAAGAACTCCTTCCAGTTCGACTCGCACACGGGGGAATTGCGCCCCGTCGTTCCGCACGCCCGGGGGGCGCTACCGGCCGCGCAGCCTGCGTCCGGGCCGGCATCGGCTCCCGCGGACGCCCGGCAGCAGGCCGCGCAGCCGGCGCAGGCCGAAGCGGTGGACACGCTCCGCCCCTACCCCGTCCCGCTGGAAGAGGCCGAAACCCTGAGCCCGCCGCCCGAGGAGGCGGCCGCGTCCGCCGCCGCGCAGCCCGACTTCGCCGCCGAACTCGCTCCGGCGGCTTTCGCGGGCCTGGACGGATCGTCGCCGGCGCTCGCTCCCGATCCGGAACTGCTGGAAATCTTCCTCGACGAGGCCGACGAGGTCATCGTCGAGGGTCGGCAGCGCATCGCCGACCTGCGCGGAGCCGATCCGGCAGACGATTCGCTGACCGCGCTGCGACGCAGCTTCCACACCCTCAAGGGCAGTTCGCGCATGGTCGGCATGAACGACTTCGGCGAGGCGGCGTGGGCGCTGGAACAGTTGTTCAACCAGATCCTGGCCGAGGCGCGCCAACCTGCCGCGCCGGCCCTCGATCTGGCCGAGCAGGCGCTGGGACGCCTGCAGGCCTGGGTGAAGGCGCTGCGCGCCGGCGACGGCGGCTCGCATTCCAGCGCCGAGCTGGTGCAAGCCGCCAGCCGCATGCGCGACGGTGCGCAGCCCGGGCAGCAAGCGCCCGTCGAGGCCGAGCCGGTCGCGCAAGCGCCGGCCGACGCCGCACCGACCGCCGAACCGCCGTTCGAGGCGATGCCGTTCGAGCCGATGCCGTTCGAGCCGATGCCGTTCGAGCCGATGCCGTTCGAGCCGATGCCGTTCGAAGGGATGCCGTTCGAAGGGATGCCGTCGGAAGAGCCTTCGATCGCACAGGCCGCGTTCGAGCCGCCGCCGCTCGGGCAGGCGCCGACCGCGCAAGGCGCGGCCGAGCAGCCCCCGATCGAGGCGATCGCGGTGGCGGAACTGCCGTTCGAGCCCGAGCCGGTCGACGAGGCCGCGGTCGAGCAGCCCCCGATCGAGGCGATCCCGGTGGCGGAGCTGCCGTTCGAGCCCGAGCCGGTCGACGAGGCCGCGGTCGAGCAGGCGCCGGTCGAACAAGCGCCGGTCGAACAAGCGGCGCCCGGGCAGGCGCCGATCGCA
>JAKBBQ010000226.1 GCA_021808405.1 Pseudomonadota bacterium
TTCGGGACGCTCAGCGCGTTCGGCCCGCTCAGGCCGCTCAGCGCGCTCGGCCCGCTCGGCGCGTTCAGGCCGCTCGGCGCGTTCGCCACGTTCAGCCCGTTCGGCCCGCTCCGCTCGCTCGCCGCGACCGCTGCGTCCGCGGCCATTACCGTTGGCAGTCGCCTGCCGGGACTCGCCGCCGTCGCGCGCTTCGCCGCGGCCGCGGCCGCCGCCCGAGCGGCCGCGGCCGCGGCCTTCCGTGCGCGCCGCGGGCGCCGTGTCGGTTGCCGGCGGGGCAACCGGTGCGGGTGGGGCAGCAGGTTCGGGGGTGCCGAGTACCCGTCGCAGCCAGCCGAACAGACCGCCGGCGCCGCCTTGGGCGGCAGCAGGGGCGGGGGACGAAACGGGCGTTACCGTCGAGGCGGGCGCCGCAAGCGCGGGAACCGCATGCGGCTCGGCCGGCGCGGCGCTGGGGGCCGGGCCCTCCGGGGTGATTCCCCGTACCAGCGCCTCCTGGCGGGGACGCTCGTCCTTGGCCTTGTGCAGGATGGTCGTCTCCTGCTCGATTTCCTCGGCCATCCGGTAGCTCGCCGGCAGGTTGTCCAGCCGCGGATCGTCGTGCTTGAGCCTCTCGAGCTTGTAGTTCGGCGTCTCCAGCTGCTTGTTCGGCACCAGCAGCACCGCGACGCGTTGTCGCAACTCGATCTTGGTGATCTCGGCGCGCTTTTCGTTCAGCAGGAACGAGGCCACTTCCACCGGAACCTGGACATGCACCGCCGCGGTGCCTTCCTTCATCGCCTCTTCCTGGATGATGCGCAGGATCTGCAGCGCGCTGGAATCGGTGTCGCGGATGTGGCCGGTACCGTTGCAGCGCGGGCAGGTGACGTAGGCGCCCTCGGAGAGGGCCGGACGCAGGCGCTGGCGCGATACCTCGAGCAACCCGAACTTGGAGATCTTGCTCGTCTGCACCCGCGCCCGGTCCTGGCGCAGGCATTCGCGAAGGCGGTCCTCGACGGCACGCTGGTTCTTCGCCTCCTCCATGTCGATGAAGTCCATGACGATCAGGCCGCCGAGGTCGCGCAGGCGCATCTGGCGCGCGATTTCCTCGGCGGCCTCCAGGTTCGTGCGCAGCGCGGTGTCCTCGATGGCGCTGCCGCGGGTCGCGCGCGCCGAGTTGACGTCGACCGCCACCAGGGCCTCGGTATGGTCGATGACGATCGCGCCGCCCGAAGGCAGGTTCACGGTGCGCGAGTACGCCGTCTCGATCTGGTGCTCGATCTGGAAGCGCGAGAACAGCGGCAGGTCGTCACGGTAGCGCTTGACCCGGCCGACGTTGTCGGGCATCACATGGGCCATGAACTGGTGCGCCTGGTCGAAGACGTCCTGGGTGTCGATCAGGATCTCGCCGATGTCGCTGGTGAAATAGTCGCGGATCGCCCGGATCACCAGCGACGATTCCTGGTAGATCAGGAATGCGCCCTTCTGCGAATTGCCGGCCTCCTCGATCGCCGACCACAGCTTGAGCAGGTAGTTCAGATCCCACTGCAGTTCCTCGACGCTGCGGCCGATTCCCGCGGTGCGGGCGATCAGGCTCATGCCTTCCGGGTACTGCAACTGCTCCATGGTCTCGCGCAGTTCCTGCCGGTCCTCGCCCTCGATGCGCCGGCTGACGCCGCCGCCGCGCGGGTTGTTGGGCATCAGCACCAGGTAGCGCCCGGCCAGCGAAATGAAGGTGGTCAGCGCGGCGCCCTTGTTGCCGCGCTCCTCCTTCTCGACCTGCACCAGCATTTCCTGGCCTTCGCGGATCACGTCCTGGATGCGCGCCTGCGACGCCGGGACGCCATCGCGGAAGTAGCGGCGGGAGATCTCCTTGAACGGCAGGAAGCCGTGGCGCTCCTCGCCGTAGTCGACAAAGCAGGCTTCCAGCGAGGGCTCGACCCGGGTCACCGTGGCGCGGTAGATATTGCCCTTGCGCTGTTCGCGTCCCACCTGCTCGATGTCGATGTCCAGCAGCTTCTGGCCATCGACAATCGCCACGCGCAATTCCTCGGCCTGCGTGGCATTGAACAACATGCGTTTCATTTCGCTTCTCCATCCCGCCCTTCGGCGGGGTGCTTGATGGCAACAGGGTCACCAGGACCCGACAGGCGCAGCAAGCTCGAGACGCAACGCAAGAACGACCCCGCGGTGGCGGATCGCTCCGCCACCGACCGCACGACAAGGGCCGCAGGCATGCGGCGCGCGCGCGCCGCCTCCGGGGCCGGGCAGGCAGTCGCGCGCGACCTCTCGGCCGCCCGCCCGCCCGCGGCGCGCCAGCGGGCGCTGCCAGTGGGCGGGGGTGACACGGCGGAAGGTCGCAGCGGGCTGCACGTTCGAGGGTCTGGTCGCGGGCCGCGGCGAGCGCCGGGCCTGCAGGGCATTCTGTCGGTTCGCGTTTCGAGTCCTGCGCAGGGCCCGCGCCTGCCGCCGATCCACGCCGGCAACCGCGGGCCGTACGCGCCAGGTTCACGCGGTACGCGGGGAAGTCGCGACTGGCCGCAGCACGGCCCGCTACAATGCCTGCGCTCGGCGCGGCCGTGGACAGTGTCGAGCCACGGGCCGCGGCGCTTGCGCAGGGACCCTGCAATGTGCATTGGCCCTCGCCGCGGTGCCTGTGAAGGCGCCACGAACCAGGCACCACGGCGCAAGCGCCACGGCCGGGACCCGCGCTCGAAACCCATGCACCAGCGGCCGCTACGAACTCGGCCACTCGGGCATGCGAGCCCAGCGCCCGAACCTGCTGCGTCCGCCGTGTCGCGCAACCCCTGGGGCGGGGCACGCGGCAACCCGGGCGGGTCGCGCAAGGCGCTGTATTCGCTCGCGGCACTTGCAAAAGCCTCGCGTGCAACTACATTCCCCGCGTAGCCTGCGAATCAGAACCTCGCGCGCTACGCCATTTCATTATATGCACTCCAGTCCATTCCCGGTCAGGCTCATCACCGTAGGCGAAGCAGGCGCCGGCCAGCGCCTGGACAATTTCCTGGCGCGCCGGCTCAAGGGGGTTCCGCGCAGCCACATCTACCGCATCGTGCGATCCGGGGAGGTGCGGGTCAACGGCTCGCGCGCGGACGCCTCGCGCAAGCTCGATGCCGCCGACGTGGTGCGCCTGCCTCCGGTGTCGGTCGACGCCTCGCCGGCGGCGGCGCCGCCTCGCGAGTACCGGGTGCTGTTCGAGGACGACTGGCTGCTGGCGGTGGACAAGCCGGCCGGGGTCGCGGTGCATGGCGGCTCGGGCCTGAGTTGGGGCCTGATCGAATCGTTGCGCAGTGCCCGTGAGGATCGCTTCCTCGAACTGGCGCACCGCCTGGATCGCGACACCTCGGGCGTGCTGCTGCTGGCGCGGCGACGCAGCGCACTGACCGCGCTGCACGCCAGCCTGCGCCAGCGCAAGGCCGACAAGCGCTACTGGGTGCTGGTGGCCGGCCTGTGGCAGGGCGACGGCGTCAGCGTCAACACGCCGCTGCATCGCTACCTGACTCCCAGCGGCGAGCGGCGCGTGCGAGCGGCCGATGCCGGCCAGGGGCAGGAGGCGCGCAGCCAGTTCCGGCCTCTGCGACGCTTCGCCTGGCCGCCGGGACCCTGGAGGGAGCGCACCGGGGTGGCCGGGCTGAGCCTGCTGGAGGCCCGCATCCAGACCGGACGCACCCACCAGATCCGGGTGCACCTGCATGGCCTGGGACATCCTGTGGCAGGAGATACCAAGTACGGACTGGATGGCCTGAACCGGGCGCTGGCGCAGGGCGACCTGCCGGATGGGCTGGCGCGCAATGCCCGCATGTTCCTGCACGCTGCGCGGCTGGCGCTTGCGCACCCCGAGGACGGTCGCGAGCTGGTGCTGCAGGCCGACTGGCCTGCCGAGGATGCCCAGTGGCTGCAGCGCCTGGCGCGGCTTTGCGGCGGCGGCGAGCAGGCCGCGCTGCCCGGGACGGGGGGTGGGCGGTGAGCACGCGCTGGGACCTTCTGGTGTTCGACTGGGACGGCACCCTGATGGACTCGACCGCCGCGATCACCCGCGCCATCCAGGCCGCCTGCCGCGATGTCGGGGTTGCCGAGCCCGAGCCGGCGCAGGCGGCCTTCGTGATCGGCCTCGGGCTGGCCGACGCGCTGCGCTGCGTAGCCCCCAGCCTGGCTGCCGCGCAGTACGACCAGGTCGCGCAAGCCTACCGCCGGCACTACTTCGCGCAGGCGCAGGAACTGGTGCTGTTCGACGGGGTGCGCGAGCTGCTCGCCGAGCTGCGCGACCAGGGCATGCGCCTGGCGGTCGCCACCGGCAAGTCGCGCACCGGGCTGGAACTGGCGCTGGAGCAAAGCGGGCTGCGCGGGCTGTTCGATGCGACCCGCACCGCCGACCAGACCGCCTCCAAGCCGCATCCCCAGATGCTTCTCGAAGTCATCGACGAACTGGCGGCCAACCCTGCGGCAACCTTGATGATCGGGGACACGACCCACGACCTGCTGATGGCTCGCAACGCCGGAACAGCCGCTGCGGCGGTCAGCTACGGCGCGCATCGCGCGGAGGAATTGCGCCGCCTGCAGCCGCTTTGCGTGGCGGCGTCGGTCGCCGAACTGCGCGATTTCCTGCTCGACCCGCCGAGTTGATCGCGCGCCGGTGCAGGAGCCCGCGCCACCTTGCTATGCTGGCGGCGCGCATGGGGCGGCGCCGCGCGGCGGCTGCAGGCGCCCATCGAGCCTCGACGCGAGGGCTACCCCGGCATGACCGATCACGACGACACCCCCTCTTCCTCGCCGCGGACCGACGCGGCGGCGCCCGCCACCGCGTGGGAGCGCAGCGTGCTCGAGCGCCTGGCGCGGGACATTGTCGTCGAGCGCCGGCGCGCCCGGCGCTGGAACATGCTGTTTCGCTTCAGCGTGCTGGCGCTGGTGGTGGCGCTGATCGGCAGCGTCTACTGGGGAGGGCGCAATTCGGTGGCGGCGGGCCCGCACACCTCGGTGGTGCGGCTGCAGGGCGAGATCTCGGCCACCGGCAACGCCAGCGCCGACACCATCGACGCCTCGCTGCGCGATGCCTTCGACGCGCCGCAGACCCGTGGCGTGGTCCTGTACATCGACAGCCCCGGCGGCTCGCCGGTGCAGGCCAGCCGCATCAACGCGCAGATCTGGCGGCTGCGCAAGCAGCATCCGTCGATCCCCATCTATGCGGTGTGCGACGAGACCTGCGCCTCGGCGGCGTACTACGTGGCGGTGGCGGCCGACCGCATCTACGTCAACCCGTCGAGCCTGGTGGGCTCGATCGGAGTGCTGATGAACGGCTTCGACTTTTCCGGGCTGATGGCCAAGCTGGGGATCAGCCGAAGGCTGTTGACCGCCGGCGCCAACAAGGGCTTCATGGACCCGTTCAGCCCGATGTCGGACAAGCAGAAGCAGTATGCGTTGTCGATGCTCGAGCAGATCCACCAGCAGTTCATCGCCGCGGTGGAAAAGGGGCGCGGCGCGCGGCTGAAGGTCGGCAGCCAGACGTTCTCGGGCCTGGTCTGGACCGGCGAATCGGCGGTGCAGCAGGGGCTTGCCGACGGTTACGGCGACACGCGCAGCGTCGCCCGCGACGTGTTGCATGAGTCGAGGCTGGTCGACTACACCCGTCACGAAAACGTCGTCGACCGCCTGGCGCAGCGTTTCGGGGCGGCGATCGGCTTCGCAGCCGCGCGCGAGATGCTGCCGCGCGACCTGTGGTCGCTGCGCTGACGGCGCGGGCTCAGTCGGCGAGCAGCGCGAACAGGGCCGGCGCGCGAGGCGGCAGGCTGTCGAGGTGCTCGCGCCACTGCGCGGCGTTGCGGGTGCGCAC
>JAKBBQ010000227.1 GCA_021808405.1 Pseudomonadota bacterium
TGGATCAACGTCCGCCTGAACTTCTGGAACCGCGACTTTTTCAACGCCCTGCAGGCGCATGCCTACCCGCGCTTCAAGCACCTGCTGCTGGTGTTCACCGTGCTGGCCTTCGCCTATATCGTGCTGGCCGTGTATTCCCAGTACCTGCAGCAGATGCTGGAGATCCGCTGGCGCCGCTGGGTCACCGAGGTGTTCCTGCGCGACTGGCTGGGCGGCGGCACCCATTACCGCATGGCCCTGCGCCGCGGCCAGGAGGACAACCCCGACCAGCGGATCGCCGATGACATCCGCGCGCTGGTCAACACCACGCTGAACCTGTTCTTCGGCCTGGTGTCCTCGGTGGTCACGCTGATTTCCTTCCTGTTCGTGCTGTGGCAGCTGTCGGGGGCCTTCACGCTGTGGGGACTGCACATTCCCGGCTACATGGTGTGGGCCGCGCTGCTGTATTCGGGGGTCGGAAGCTACCTGGCGCATCGCGTCGGGCGGCCGCTGATCCGCCTGAACTTCGACCAGCAGCGCTACGAGGCGGATTTCCGCTTCGGGCTGGCGCGCACCCGCGAGCACAACGAAGGCATCGCGCTGTACCGCGGCGAGGCGCGCGAGATCGAGGCCCACCGCCAGCGTTTCGCGCGGGTGTGGGACAACTGGTGGGGCATCATGAAGCGCCAGAAGCTGTTCACCTGGTACAGCTCCTTCTACGCCCAGCTGGCGATCATCTTCCCCATCCTGGTCGCCGCACCGCGCTACTTCGCCGGGCAGATCCAGCTCGGCGGGCTGACCCAGACCACCAACGCCTTCGGCCAGGTGCAGGGCTCGCTGTCCTGGTTCATCTCGGCGTATGGGGACATCGTCGGCTGGCTGGCCACGCTGCAGCGTCTGGCCACCTTCCTCGAATCGGTGAAGGCCGTGAAGGCCAAGGGCGCCGCGCCGGCCGTCGCGGTGCCGGCCGCGCCGCCCGGCGACGCGGTGGCGCTGGGCGAGCTGCGCATCGACGCCCCCGACGGACGCCCGCTGCTGCAGACCGCCGACGAGCGCATCGAGGCCGGCCAGCACACCCTGATCGTCGGCTCCTCCGGGCTGGGCAAGAGCACCCTGATGCGCTGGCTGGCCGGAATCTGGCCCTACGCCCAGGGCCGGCGCTACCACCTGCCCGGGGGGCGGACCCTGTTCCTGCCGCAAAAGCCCTACCTGCCGATGGGAACGCTGCGCGAAGCCCTGAGCTACCCGATGCCGGCCGAAGGCTTCGACGATGCCCGGCTGCGCCGGGTGCTGGAGCAGGCGCAGCTGCCGCAGCTGGTGGCGCTGCTCGACCTCGACGACGGCTGGATGCAGCGGCTGTCGCCCGGCGAGCAGCAGCGGCTGGCCATCGCCCGCGCGCTGCTGGCGCAGCCCGACTGGCTGTTCCTCGACGAGGCGACCAGCGCGCTCGATCCGGCGCTGGAGGCGCAGATGTACCGGCTGCTGCTGGCCGAGCTGCCGCGCACCACCCTGGTCAGCGTCGCCCATCGCAGCGGGGTCGCAGCCTTCCACAGCCAGGTATTCGAGTTGCGGGCCGGCGCCGACGGCGAGCCGGCTCGCCTGCGGGTGCACAGCCCGGCGCAGTGGCTGCAGGACGTCGAGCAGCAGCTGGCCGGTATCGAGTGAGCCCCCGCGGCCGGGCGCGGCCGGCCCGCGCGCGCGCCGCTCAGCCCCCGTCGGGCAGGGTGCGCAGCAGTTCGAGCGCCTGCTCGATGCGCTGCACGGGATGCAGATGCATGCCGTCGAGCTGCTGCGGCTTGCCGCGCGGTGCGTTGGCCGCGGGGATGATCGCCGCCGAGAAGCCCAGCTTGGCCGCCTCGCGCAGGCGCTCCTGGCCGCGCGGGGCCGGGCGGATCTCGCCGGCCAGGCCGACCTCGCCGAAGGCCACGAGGCCGCGCGGCAGCGCGCGGTTGCGCAGCGAGGACTGGATGGCCAGCAGCACGGCGAGGTCGGCCGCCGGCTCGCCCACGCGCACTCCGCCGACCGCATTCACGAACACATCCTGATCGGCGCAGGACACGCCGGCATGGCGGTGCAGCACGGCCAGCAGCATGGCCAGCCGCGCCGGGTCCAGCCCGACGCTCAGCCGGCGCGGGCTGGGCGCCGCGGCGCCGTCGGCCAGCGCCTGGATTTCCACCAGCAGCGGCCGGCTGCCCTCCAGCGTGGCCAGCACGCACGAACCGGGGACCGGCGCGCCATGGTGGGAGAGGAAGATCGCCGAAGGGTTGGCCACCCCCTTGAGGCCACGCTCGGTCATCGCGAACACCCCGAGCTCGCCGACGCCGCCGAAGCGGTTCTTGATGGCGCGGATCAGCCTGTAATTGCTGTGGGTGTCGCCCTCGAAGTACAGCACCGTGTCGACCATGTGCTCGAGCACCCGCGGCCCCGCCAGGGCGCCCTCCTTGGTGACGTGGCCGACCAGCACGACGCAGGTGCCGGCCGACTTGGCGTGGCGGGTCAGCTGGGCCGCGCACTCGCGCACCTGCGCCACCGAGCCGGGCGCCGAGGACAGCTCCTCGGTATAGACGGTCTGGATGGAGTCGATCACGCACACCGCCGGGCGCTCGGCGGCCAGCGCCTCGCCGATGCGCTCGAGCTGGATCTCGGCCATCACGCGCACCGCCGACTGCTGCAGTCCCAGGCGCTGCGCTCGCAGCCCCACCTGGGCCGCCGATTCCTCGCCGCTGACGTAGAGCACCCGCGTGGTCCCGGCCAGCGAACCCAGCACCTGCAGCAGCAGCGTGGACTTGCCGATTCCCGGGTCGCCCCCCAGCAGCACCACGCTGCCGGCGACCAGCCCGCCGCCCAGCGCGCGGTCGAGTTCGCCGATTCCGCTGGGCATGTGCTGCTGCAACGCCGGCTCGATGCCGGCCAGGTCCTGCACCGTCGAGGCAGGCGCCAGCGCGGCTGCGTCGCGCGCCGGCCGTCCCAGCGCGCCGCCGCGCCGCGCCGGCGCCGCCGCGCGCGTTTCCACCAGGGTGTTCCACGAGCCGCAATGGGGGCAGCGCCCGAGCCATTGCGCCGACTGCCCGCCGCAGTCGCTGCAGACGTACGCGCCGCCCGAGCGGGCCATCAGTCGACCTGCGCCGGCACCCGCGGCGCCAGCGCGCACATCAACTCGTAGCCGATGGTGCCGCAGGCCTGCGCCACCTCGTCGATCGCCAGCTCGGCCTGCATGTGGCGTCCCCAGCACAGAACCGGACTGCCCACCTCGGCGGCGCGCCCGGCGGCACGCACGGGTTCCAGGTCGACCGTGACCATGTCCATCGACACCCTGCCCACGGTGCGGGTGCGGATGCCGTCGACGACGACCGGCGTTCCGCTGGGCGCGTGCCGCGGGTAGCCGTCGGCGTAGCCGATCGCGGCCACGCCGACGCGCATCGCCCGCTCGGCGCGAAAGCTCGCGCCGTAGCCCACCGCGGCGCCGGCCTCGACGTTCTGCACGCCGATGATCCGCGTCAGCAGGGTCATCCCCGGCTGCAGTCGCCAGGCTTGCGCGTCGGCCGCGAGCCCGGTGGGCGAACCCCCGTACAACGCGATGCCCGGACGCACCCAGTCGCCGAGCAGCGTGCTGGCGTCGGCACGCTGCGACGGCGCATCGCTGCCGTAGCGCAGCAGCGCGGCCGAATTGCACAGGCTGCGTTCGCCGGGCAGGCCGTCGACGCTGGCGGCGAAGCGATCGAGCGCGTCGTCGATGCCCTGCGGGCCGTCGGCGGTGGCGAAGTGGGTCATGTGCGACACCCCGCCGACCGCCGGCAGGCGCTGCAGGTGCTGCCACGCCGAGCGGTATTGCTGCGGGCTGAAGCCCAGGCGGTTCATGCCGGTGTTGAGCTTGAGGAACACCCGGTGCGCGCGCGCCTTGCGACGCAGCGAAAGCCAGTGGATCTGCGCCGGGTCGTGCACCACGTGCCACAGGTTCAGCCGCTCGCAGGTCGCCAGGTCGTCGAGCCCGAAGCAGCCCTCGAGCAGCAGGATCGGGCCTCCCCAGCCGAGTGCGCGCAGCGCCTCGGCCTCGGCCAGGTCGAGCAGCGCGAAGCCGTCGGCCTCGCGCAGCGCCGGGAACACGCGCTGGATTCCGTGGCCGTAGGCATTGGCCTTGACCACCGCCCATACCCGCGCCCGCCCGGCGGCGCCGCGCGCGCGCGCCAGGTTGTGGCGCAGCGCCTGCAGGTGGATCGTGGCCTGGATCGGGCGGGGCATGACACGGGCCAGTGTAGTGCCTGCGCCGCCCCTGGCGCGCCAGGGGCTGTGCTATAAAGTTTCGCTTTCGCGCAGGACTGCGTGACCACGCGGCGCAGCCGCTCGACCCAGGATGGAATGAAAAAGGGCTTTTACTGGATCATGGCCGCGCAGTTCTGTTCGTCGCTGGCCGACAATGCGCTGCTGATCGCCGCCATCGCGCTGCTGGTCCAGTCGGAGGCCCCGGGTTGGATGACCCCGCTGCTGAAGTTCTTCTTCACCGCATCCTACGTGGTGCTAGGGCCTTTCGTCGGCGGATTCTCGGACTCCCTGCAAAAGGGCCAGGTGATGCTGATCACCAACCTGGTCAAGCTCGCCGGCTTGCTGCTGATGCTGTTCGGCACCCATCCGTTGTGGGCCTACGCGGTGGTCGGCCTGGGCGCCGCGGCGTATTCCCCCGCCAAGTACGGCATCCTCACCGAACTGCTGCCGCCACAGCAACTCGTCGCCGCCAACGGCTGGATCGAGGGCACGACGGTGGGCTCGATCATCCTGGGCACGGTGCTCGGCGGCTTTCTGGTCAGTCGCGGAGCCGCCGATTGGCTGCTGGGCTTGCCGACGCTGCGCGCGCTGCACGTGCGCAGCCCCGCCGATGCCGCGCTGGCGATGATCGCGCTGGTCTACGTCGTGGCCGCGCTGTGCAACCTGCGCATTCCCGACACCGGCGCGCGCTATCCCCACCAGACCTTCCACCCCGCGCGCCAGCTGGTCGAGTTCGGCCACTGCCTGCGCGTGTTGTGGAGCGACAAGCTGGGGCAGATCTCGATGGCCGTGACGACGCTGTTCTGGGGCGCGGGCGCGACCCTGCAGTTCATCGTCATCAAGTGGGCCGAGGCCGCGCTCGGCCTGGACCTCAGCAAGGCGGCCGCGCTGCAGGCCACCGTGGCCTTCGGCGTCGCGCTGGGGGCGATGCTGGCCGCCATGCGCGTGCCGCTGAAGAACAGCCTGCGCGTGCTGCCGGTGGGCATGGCGATGGGGGTGATGTGCATGCTGGTGTCGTTGTATTCGCGCCGCGTCGTTCCCGACCTGACGATCGCCGTCGGCCACCTCGAGCTGCCGCTGTACCTGCTGCTGGCCAGCGTCTTCATGATGATCATCGGCGCCATGGCCGGCTATTTCGTCGTGCCGATGAATGCCCTGCTGCAGCACCGGGGCTACGTGCTGCTGTCGGCGGGTCACTCGATCGCGGTGCAGAACTTCAACGAGAACCTCAGCGTGCTGGCCATGCTCGGCATGTACTCGCTGCTCGTCGGCGCCAACCTGGGGGTGGGCGCGACCATGATGCTGTTCGGGGTCTTCATCGTCGCCGCCATGTGGCTGGTCATGCGCTGGAATCGCCGCAACATGCGCCAGCGCGACTGGACGCAGCTGATCGGCGAGCCGCGCCACCCGGCGCAGACCTGAGCCAGGCCGCGCCGCCCGCTCATGCAAGCCATCCGCCTGGGTCCGCTGCTGCTGCCGGTCGTCCCGCTGCTGCTGGTGCTGGGCTGGTGGGCGGCGCAGGCGCTGGCCGCGCGGCTTGCGCGCCGCGTGGCCGCGGGCGGGCCCGCGCCGC
>JAKBBQ010000228.1 GCA_021808405.1 Pseudomonadota bacterium
GCTCTCGCCAATCATCGGATCGTCTTCCACCAGCAGCAAGCGCATCGGCCACGCCCTCCAGGGGCGATTGTGCGTCAAGCCGCCCGGCGCGGGAACGGGCACAATCTTGGGCTGCAACCATTCGGGAGATGCGTCATGACCCATGCGATCCGTATCGAGCGCACCGGAGGTCCGGAAGTGCTGCAGTGGCAGGCGGTGCAAGTCGGCGCGCCGGGACCCGGCGAGGTGCTGGTGCGCCATGCCGCGGTCGGGGTGAATTTCATCGACGTCTACCACCGTTCCGGGTTGTATCCCCTGCAGTTGCCCTCGGGGATCGGCCTCGAGGGGGCCGGGGTGGTGGAGGCCGTCGGAGCGGAGGTCGGCGAATTCGCCGCGGGCGATCGCGTGGCCTATTGCCACGGCCCGCTCGGGGCCTACGCGCAGTCGCGGGTGATGCCGGCGCGGGTGCTGGTCAAGCTGCCGCAGGGCATCGAGTTCGACACCGCCGCGGCGATGATGCTCAAGGGCCTGACGGCCCAGTTCCTGCTGCGCCGCACGCGTCGCCTGCAGGCCGGCGATGTGGCGCTGTTCCACGCCGCCGCCGGTGGCGTGGGCTTGATCGCCGGGCAATGGGCGAAGGCCCTGGGGGTGCGCCTGATCGGCACCGCCGGCAGCGACGACAAGTGCCGGATGGCGCTGCACAACGGCTACGCCCATTGCATCAACTACCGCAGCGAGGAGCTGGTGTCGCGGGTCAAGGAGCTGACCGGCGGCAAGGGGGTCTCGGTGGTCTACGACTCGGTGGGGCGCGACACCTGGGAGCGCTCGCTGGCCTGCCTGCAGCCCTTCGGTCTGATGGTCAGCTTCGGCAATGCCTCCGGCCCGGTGCCCCCGGTGACCCTGCAGGACCTGGCGGCCCGCGGTTCGCTGTACGTCACCCGTCCGACGCTGATGACCCATCTGGCCGACCGCGCCACCCAGCTGGAGATGAGCGCCGAGCTGTTCGACATGGTGCTTTCGGGCAAGGTGCGACCGCATATCGGCCAGCGGCTGGCGCTCAGCGAGGCCGCTGCGGCCCATCGCGCGCTGGAAAGCCGGGCGACCACCGGAAGCATCGTGCTGCAGCCCTGAGGCGCCGCGCGGTCGCGCGTGGCGGATCAGGCAGCGCGGCGCGAACGCCGCGCCTGGCGCTGCTCGTCGACGAGCAGCGCCACCGCGCCGACGGTGATCGAGCTGTCGGCCAGGTTGAAGGCAGGCCAGTGCCAGGAACCGGAGGCCGTGCGCACGTAGAAGTCGAGGAAGTCGGTGACATGGCCCCACACCACGCGGTCGACCAGGTTGCCCAGCGCGCCGCCCAGGATCAGCCCGAGCGCCAGCCCGAGCAGCGCGCGGCGGCGCCGTCGCAGCAGCAGCACGACGATCCACAGCGAGGCTGCCCCGGCCAGCGCCGCGAACAGCCAGCGCTGCCAGCCGCTCTGGGCGGCGAGAAAGGAAAACGCGGCGCCCGGGTTTTCCACATGCACCAGGTTGAAAAAACCCGTGACGGCCAGCCGGCCGCCCAGCGGGATGTCGCGTGCCACCAGCCATTTGCTGCCTTGATCCAGCGCGACCACGACCAGCGCCAGCAGCAGCCACCACCCGGACGGCGGCGCCGACTCGTCGCGCGGCGCCTCAGACATGGCGCCTGGCCTCGCCGCTGCCGTGCAGGTTGGAGACGCAGCGCCCGCACAGCCCCGGGTGTTCGGCGTGGGCGTCGACATCGCTCACCCAGTGCCAGCAGCGTTCGCACTTGGACGCCTGCGCGGGCTGCACCTCGACGCCCAGCGCATCGGCGGGCTGCCAGCGCAGCTGCGACACCAGGAAGGCAAAGCGCGCCTCCTCGCCCAGGCTGTCGAGCGCGTCGCGCTCCTGCGGGGGCACGCCCAGCGACACCCAGGCCTGCAGCGACGGGCCCAGCCTGCCTTCGGCGCGCACGGCCTCGACGGCGCGGTTGACCTGGTCGCGCAAACCGCGGATGCGCGACCAGCGCTCCAGGCAGGACGCGGCATCGGCGGGCTGCGGCAGATCGTGGTAGGTCTGCACGAAGATGCTGCCGTCGCGTCGGGCCTGCTGCGGCGAGAAATGTTCCCACGCCTCCTCGGCGGTGAAACTCAGGAACGGGGCGATCCAGCGCAACATCGCCTGCGCCAGGTGCCACAGCGCGGTCTGCGCGCTGCGCCGCGCCGCGCCAGTTGCCGGGGTGGTGTACAGCCGGTCCTTGAGCACGTCGAGATAGAAGCCCCCGAGGTCCTCGGAGCAGAACACCAGCAGCCTGGCGACCACCGGGTGGAACTCGTAGTTGCGGTAGTGCTCCAGGATGTCGCGCTGCAGTTGTCCGGCGTACGCCATCATCCAGCGGTCGATGTCCAGCATGTCTTCCAGCGCGACGCATTGGCTGGCGGCGTCGAAGTCGGAGACGTTGGCGAGGATGAAGCGAAGGGTATTTCGAATGCGGCGGTAGTTCTCCACCACCTGCTTGAGGATGGCGTCGGAAATCGCCAGGTCACCGGAGTAGTCGGTCGAAGCGACCCACAGCCGGATGATCTCGGCACCCAGCTTGTCGCTGACGCTTTGCGGCGCGATCACGTTGCCCACCGACTTGCTCATCTTGCGGCCCTGGCCGTCGACCGTGAAGCCGTGGGTCAGCAAGGCCTTGTACGGCGCGCGGCCGTCGATCGCGCAGCCGGTGAGCAGCGACGAGTGGAACCAGCCGCGATGCTGGTCGTGGCCTTCCAGGTACAGGTCGGCGGGCCACGCCAGTTGCTCGCGGTGGCTGCCGCGCAGCACGTGCCAATGGGTGGTGCCGGAGTCGAACCATACCTCGATGATGTCCTGGGACTTCTCGTAGTGCTCGGCCTCGTCGCCCAGCCACTCGCGCAGGTCCAGCCGCGACCAGGCCTCGACCCCCTCGCGCTGCACCAGTTCGGCGGCGCGATCCAGGAATTCCAGCGTGCGGGGGTGCAACTCGCCGCTGGCTTTGTGCAACACGAAGGGCAGCGGAACGCCCCAGGCGCGCTGGCGGGAAATGCACCAGTCGGGACGCCCGGCGATCATGTCGCGCAGCCGCGCCTGGCCTCCCGGGGGATAGAAGGTCGTCTGCTCGACCGCCTGCAGCGCGGTCTCGCGCAGGGTGCGCGGCGCCTTGTCGATGGTGCACACGCCTTCGCCTTCGTCCATGCGCACGAACCACTGGTTGGCCGCGCGGTAGATCACCGGGCTCTTGTGGCGCCAGCAATGGGGGTAGCTGTGGCGGATGTCCTCGCTGGCCAGCAGCCGGCCCGCGCTGCGCAGCGCTGCCAGCACCGCTTCGCCGGCGCGCCAGATGTGCTGGCCGCCGAACAGCGGCAGGTCGGCGGCGTAGACCCCGTCGGCCTGCACGGGGTTGAGCACGTCTTCGGTGCGCATGCCGTGGGCGATGCAGGAGTTGAAGTCCTCCACCCCGTAGGCCGGCGAGGAGTGCACGATCCCGGTGCCCTCGTCGGCACTGGCGTAGGCGGCCAGGTAGACCGGGCTCGGCCGGTCGTAGCCGGGGTGCAGCCCTGCCAGCGGATGGCGGAACGACAGGCCGCCCAGGTGCTCGCCCGCAGTGCTGGCCAGCGTGCGTCCCTGCAGGCCGTAGCGCGCGAGGCAGTCGGCGACCCGGCTGCTGGCCAGCAGCAGCACTCCGCGCTCGGTGTCGACCAGGCTGTACTCCAGCTCCGGGTTGAGGTTCAGCGCCTGGTTGGCCGGGATGGTCCACGCGGTGGTCGTCCAGATCACCGCGAAAGCCGGGCCGGGCAGGCTGTCCAGTCCGAAGGCCGCGGCCAGGCGCTGCGGCTCGTCGCAAGCGAAGGCCACGTCCAGCGTGTGGGAGGTCTTGTCGGCGTACTCGATCTCGAATTCGGCGAGCGACGAGCGGCAGTCGAAACACCAGTGCACCGGCTTGAGCCCGCGGTAGACGAAGCCTCGCTCGACGACCCGCTTGAGCGCGCGGATTTCATCGGCCTCGTTGCCGAAGTCCATCGTGCGGTAAGGGTGATCCCAGTCCCCGAGCACCCCCAGGCGCTTGAAGTCGGCCATCTGGCCGGCGATCTGCTCGGTGGCGTAGGCGCGGCTGCGAGCCTGCACCTGGTCGCGACCGAGGTCGCGGCCGTAGAGCTTCTCGATCTGGTTTTCGATGGGCAGGCCGTGGCAATCCCAGCCGGGCACGTACACCGCGTCGTAGCCCTCGAGCTGTCGAGCCTTGACGATCATGTCCTTGAGGATCTTGTTGACGGCGTGCCCGATGTGGATCTGTCCGTTGGCGTAGGGCGGGCCGTCGTGCAGCACGAAGCGCGGACGGCCCGCGCGTGCCGCGCGCAGCCTCTGGTACACGCCTTCGTCCTGCCAGCGCTGTACCCAGGCGGGCTCCCGCCTGGGCAGGTCGCCGCGCATCGGAAAGCTGGTGTCCGGAAGGTTCAGCGTGGCACGGTAGTCGGGATGGGCGGGCGCGGCGGAATCGGTCATCGGAGGGCTTGCGCGCGCTGCGGCGCGGACGTTGGCGAAGGGCTGGGCTGGCGGGTGGCATGCCGCGTGGTGCGCGACACGCCCGCGAAGGCCGCGGCGCGACGCGCCCGGCCTGGTCGCGGATCACGGGGTCAGGGGCTGTCGGCGCCCGCGGTGGCGAACCATTGCCGGGCGGCGCGCACATCGGCGGCGATCGCAGCCGTGAGGGCCTGCAGGCCTTCGTAGCGCGCTTCGTCCCGCAGTTTGTGCAGCAATTCCACCCGCACGAGTTTACCGTAGGCGTCCCCGCTCCAATCGAGCAGGTGGGCCTCCAGCAGCACCCGCCCCGACTCGTCGACACTGGGGCGCCGGCCCAGGCTGACCACCGCGCGCAACGCGCTCGCGGCCAGGCCGTGCACCCGGGCCACGAAAATGCCCTGGGCCGCCGGGCTGGCGTGGCCGAAGCGCAGGTTCAGGGTGGGGAAGCCGAGTTCGCGCCCGAGCTTGGCGCCATGCTGCACATGGCCCGAAATCGCATAGGGACTGTCGAGCAGGCTGGCTGCCAGGTCCATCTGCCCGGCCCCGAGGGCCTGCCGCACCGCCGAACTCGAAACACGCCGCGCATGCACTTCGTAGGCGTTCATGCGGGCCACGTCGAATCCCAGTTGCGCCCCCATCGCGTCCAGCAGCGCGTAGTCGCCGGCGCGCCGCGCGCCGAAGCGGAAATCGTCGCCGACCAGCAGGTAGCGGGTGTGCAGGCCGTCGACCAGCACGCGGGCGACGAAGTCCTCGGCGCCGAGCGAGGCCAGCGCCGCGTGGAAGCGCAGCACCACGACGTAATCGATTCCGCAATGCTGCAGGCCGTCGAGTTTGTCGCGAAGGGTGCTGATGCGCGGCGGCGCCAGTTCACTGCGCGCCGCCAGCGCGGCGAAATAGTCGCGCGGATGCGGCTCGAAGGTCAGCGCGCATGCCGGAAGGTTGCGCTGCCTGGCCTCGTGCACCAGCAGCGCGAGCATGGCCTGGTGGCCGCGATGCACGCCGTCGAAGTTGCCGATGCTGAGCGCGCTGCGGCGCGGCAGCGCGGCGTGCTGGAAACCGCGAAATACCTGCATGTCGGAGTGGATGTTCTGGACGATGTCGGCTGTTGTCGGCGCCGCCCGCGGGGCTCCCGCCTGCTCGCCGGCTGCGTTGTGGTCAGGCGACAACGCCTGCGCACGCGCGACGCGGGGATTTTCGGGGGGGCAGGCGGGGAATGCTTGCAAAAGCGCCAACCGGTGTATAGTAAGCCCTGCAGTCGCTTCAAGACG
>JAKBBQ010000229.1 GCA_021808405.1 Pseudomonadota bacterium
TAGGTGATGCCCACGCCCGAGATCAGGCTCATCTGCGGGATCTGCGAGGTGGCCCACAGTCCGCTGGACGGGTTGACCATCGGCACGCCGTCGAAGGTCACCGACACGTCGCCGTTGTCGACCCCGCCGGCGCCCGAGAAGCCGCCCCAGCCCTGCTTGAAGCCGTTGAGCGAGATGCTGCTCTTGGTCGCGCCGGTGGCGCCGAAGCTGGTCACCTGCACTCCGGGCGCCATGTCGAGCGCCTGCGCGGCTCCGCCGAAGGGGCCGGCGGCCTTGATCTGGGCGTGCCCGAGCACGACCACCGACTGGCCGGAATGGAACACCTTGCGGGGGCTGAGTTTCTTCTGTTCGCTGCTGCTCGCCGGGGCTGCGCCGGCTTGCGCGCCGGCCTGCACGCTGCCGAGTTCGGTCGGGGCGGCGTGGGCGACCGGAGCGGCCAGCAGGGACATCCAGACGGCATGGGAAAGCAGCTTGCGGCGAAACGCCGGCTCGTGGGTGCGCAGGTGCATCGATCCTCCCGGAGGGCTGTTCTGGTTGGTTGGTTGGGCCCGGGCTGCCGCGGCGATCCGCGGCCGCCCGGGCCAAGCCTCCATTGCAGCGGCCGGGTGTGATGAACAGGTTGCGTAAACCTGTCCGACTTCTCACCGGATCGCGTCAGTTGTTTTCAAATGTTCGAGCCGCCGCGCGGCAGCGGGGCGACGGGCTCGAGGACCCAGCGGTAGCCGCTGGCATGCACCGTCTGCAGGTGCGCGGCCAGCGCATGCTCGCGCAGCACCCGGCGCAGCTTGCCCACCGCGGTGTGCAACGCCTGCGCGTCGGCGCGCGCCGGGATGTCCAGTGCCACGCGCAGGCTGGCGGAATCGACCACCCTGCCGGGATGCTCGCAAAGCGTCCACAGCAGCCGGAACAACTGCGGCTGCAGGCGCTGCGCGCTCCGCGGCCCGCGCAGCTCGCGCGCCTGGGCGTGCAGGCTGTGGCCGGGCAGGATGTGCAGGGATCCCAGCGCGGCAGGCGCCACCCGCTCGCGCAGCCGAGCCAGCTGGGCCTGCAGCAGCGGCGGCGGCGCGGCAGCGGGCAGCACGACGTCGGCCCCGGCGCGCAGCGCCTGCAGCGCCAGCGGCCCCTGCGAGTCGTCGACCATCGCCAGCAGCACCGCGCCGGCCGAGGCCGGATGGTGGCGCACCCGCATGATCCAGTCCAGCGCCTGGCGGGACCGTGCCCCGTGATGCAGCACGGCGGCCCAGGAACTGCCGTCGCTGAGCTGGGCCAGCGCGACCTCGGGGGAAGCGGGCTGGGCGTTGGACAACGGGCAGTCGAGCGGCGGCTCGAAGCCCACGTACAGCACCGAGTGTTTGCGCGCGCAGCAGGTCACGATGTCCGGGGGCAGGCCAAAGCCCCAGCATCGTTGCCGCGGATGACGCGGCGATGACGGCCGCGCCGGGGCCGCCGCCGGGCGGCGCGCTCAGCCCGCCGCCGCGGGGCTCAGACCACCGCGCCGGCGTTCGGGTCGTTCGGGTTCTTCGGCCGCCCGGGGCCCGATTTCAGCAGGTCCTCGCGCTTGACCCGCAGCCACATGGCGATCGCCGCGGCGACGAACACCGAGCTGTAGATGCTCATCGAAATGCCGATGATCAGCGCCAGCGCGAAGTAGTGCAGCGCCGGGCCGCCGAACAGGAACATCGAGAAGGCCATCGCCAGCGTCGCGCCGTGGGTGATGATGGTTCGGCTGATGGTGTTGGTGATCGCGCTGTCGATTACCTTCACCGTGGTGTACTTGCGGTACTTGCGGAAGTTCTCGCGCACCCGGTCGAAGATCACCACCGATTCGTTCACCGAATAGCCCAGCACCGCCAGCACCGCGGCCAGCACCGGCAGCGAGAACTCCCACTGGAAGAAGGCGAAGAAGCCCAGCACGATCACCACGTCGTGCAGGTTGGCGACGATGGCCGCCACCGAGAACTTCCACTCGAAGCGCAGCGCCAGGTACAGCATGATGCCGCCGATCACGAAGGCCAGCGCCTTCACGCCGTCGGTCGCGAGCTCGGACCCCACCTGCGGCCCGACGAACTCGGTGCGCACGAGCTGCACCTGCGGGTCGGCCGCGCGCAACCCCTGCATGACCCGCGCGCTTTGCGTGGTGCTGCTTTCCCCGGCGTGCAGCGGCAGGCGGATCACCACGTCGCGCGGGTTGCCGAAGGCCTGCACCTGCACGTCGCCATAGCCCAGTTTCCTGGGCACCGCGCGCACCTGCTGCAACTGCGCCGCGTGGGGGTAGTGCACCTGCATCACGGTGCCGCCGGTGAATTCGATCGACAGGTGCAGCCCGCGGGTGACCAGGAAGAACACCGCGGCAGCGAACAGCAGCGCCGAGATCGCGTTGAGCACCGGCGCGTACCGCATGAACGGAATGTCGCGCTGGATACGAAAGAATTCCATCAGGATCTCCTGCTCGGGGCCGACATGCGCGGCGGTCGGTTGGCGGCCATCGCCGGTTCAGCCCTTGCGGCCGGGGCGGGCGGCCGCCGGCGCCGCGGTCTTGGCGTCGGGCTTGTCGCCGGGCGCCGCTTGGGCGGCGGCGGGCTTCCACACCTGCCCGATCGACACCGACTGCAGCCGCCGGCGCTTGCCGTACCACAGGTTGACCAGGCCGCGCGAGAAGAACACCGCCGAGAACATCGAGGTCAGGATGCCCAGCACGTGCACCACCGCGAAGCCGCGCACCGCGCCGGAGCCGAACACCAGCAGCGCCAGGCCGGCGATCAGGGTCGTGACGTTGGAGTCGAGGATGGTCGCCCAGGCGCGGGCGTAGCCGGTGGCGATGGCCGCCTGGGCGCCGGCGCCGTTGCGCAGTTCCTCGCGGATGCGCTCGTTGATCAGCACGTTGGAGTCGATCGCCATGCCCAGCGCCAGCGCCATGGCGGCGATCCCCGGCAGGGTCAGCGTGGCCTGCAGCATCGACAGCAGCGCGATCAGCAGCAGCAGGTTGACCGCCAGCGCGATCGACGACACCGCGCCGAACAGCAGGTAGTACACGCACATGAACGCGACGATCGCGGCGAAACCCCAGGTCACCGAGTGGAAGCCCTGGGCGATGTTCTGCCGCCCCAGGCTCGGGCCGATGGTGCGTTCCTCGATGATCTGCATCGGCGCAGCCAGCGCGCCGGCGCGCAGCAGCAGCGCGATGTCATTGGCCTCCGGCACGGTCATGCTGCCGGAGATCTGCACGCGTCCGCCGTCGATCTCGCTGCGCACCACCGGCGCCGTGACCACCTGCGCCTGGTGGCGGTCGACCAGCACCATCGCGATGCGCTTGCCGACGTTGACTCGCGTCACGTCGGCGAAGATGCGCGAACCGCGCGAATCCAGCGTCAGGAACACCGCGGGCTCGTTGGTCTGGGAATCGAAGCCGGGTTGGGCGTCGGTCAGTTCCTGGCCGGTCAGCAGCACGTCGCGCCGCACCATCAGCGCATGCCCGGAGCGGTCGTACAGCTTCTGGTCGCCCTCGGGAGCCGGGCCCGAGCCGGCCAGCGCGCTGAGCGCGGCCGGGCTGTCGTCGACCAGCCGCACCTCCAGCGATGCCGTGCGTCCGAGGATGTCCTTGGCGCGCGCGGTGTCCTGGATCCCCGGCAGCTCGACCACCACGCGGTCCTTGCCCTGCTGCTGGATCACCGGCTCGGCCACGCCGAGTTCGTTGATCCGGTTGTGCAGCGTGGTGATGTTCTGCTTGATCGCGTAATCCTCGGTCTGCTCGATGGTGCGCGGGCTCAGCCGCAGCGTGATGGTGCCGTCGGCGGCCTGCGAATCGATCAGCGCGTCGCCCGCGTTGTCGCGCACCAGCGGCAGCGCGGCGCGGAACATCTCGGGGTCGTGGAACTGCATCTGCACCGCGTCGCCGACCCGCTTGAGCTCGCTGTAGCGCACGTCCTTGTCGCGCATCGACGCCCTGAGTTCGCCGGCGATGGAATCGAGCTTCTTGTGCAGCGCCGCCTGCATGTCCACCTGCAGCAGGAAGTGCACCCCGCCGCGCAGGTCGAGGCCGAGGTACATCGGGTGGGCGTGCAGTGCGGTCAGCCAGGCCGGCGAGCGGCTCAGCAGGTTGACCGCGACGATATACGAGGGCAGGTCGCGCTGCGGGTTCAGCGCCCGCGCGAGCACCTCGCGCGCGTGCAATTGCACCTCGGTGCTGTCGAAGCTGTAGTTCAGCGTCGCGCCGTCGATGACCGCGCGCACCGGGTGGATTCCCGCCTTGGCCAGCACGGCGTCGCCGCGCTGCAGCAGCGCCTGGTCGGGCTGGTCGTGCCCCGGATGGGCCGAGCTGATCTGCACCGCCGGCGCCTCGCCGTACAGGTTGGGCAGCGCATACACGATGCCCACGACCAGCACGGCGGCCATCACGAGGTACTTCCACAGCGGGTAACGGTTCATGGCGGTAGGCCGGCGGCCGCGACGGGCCGCGCCGAATCAGGAATCGAACTTCAGCGTGCCCTTGGGCAGCACGGTGCTGACCGCCGAACGCTGCACCTGGACCTCGAGCTTGTCGGCCACCTCCAGGTGCAGGTAGTTGTCGCCCAGGCGGACGACACGGCCCACCAGGCCTCCGCTGGTCACGACCTCGTCACCCTTGGCCAGCGCGGCGATCATCGCCCGCGCCTCCTTCTGGCGCTTCATCTGCGGCCGGATCATCACCAGCCACAGGATGACGAACATCACCACCAGCGGCAGCACGTTCAACAGGGTCGACTCGGCCCCGCCCTGAGCGGCGGCGCCCTGGGCGTGAGCGATGGAAATCAGGTTCATGGTTCGCCTTGACGGGTGCAGGGTGGACATCGCGGCGGCGCCGGGGGCCGCGCGCGGCAAATGTGCATTGTCGCAAATCCGGCGCGGCCGCACGCGGCAGCGGGCTGCCGGCGCCCCGCGCTACGCGCTGGCGGCCTGGTCGGGTTCGCGCTGGATGAGCTCGATCTTGTAGCCGTCGGGGTCCTGCACGAAGGCGATGACGGTGTGTCCGCCGGCCACCGGGCCGGCGTCGCGGGTGATCGTTCCGCCGGCCTCGCGGATGCGCCGGCAGGTGGCGTAGGCGTCGTCGACCTGGATCGCGATGTGCCCGTAGGCGCCGCCCAGGTCGTAGCGGTCGACGCCGTAGTTGTAGGTGAGTTCGATTTCCGCCTGGTCGGGGTTGGACTCGAAGCCGACGAAGGCCAGCGAATACTTCTGCTGCGGCCGGTCGGTGGTGCGCAGGAGCTTCATGCCCATGACACGGGTGTAGAAATCGATCGAGCGCTGCAGGTCACCGACCCGCAGCATGGTGTGAAGGATTCGCATGGTGTGCTCGCTAGTCAGGAGGGTCGCCGACAGGCCAGTCGGAGGGGGTCGCGCGCAGCGTCTGCGCCCGCGCGACCCCTGCGGTATTCCAACAGCCTGCCCGGAAGGAAGCCGGGATCAAACTCTGAATTGTGCTCTGAATGGGCGAGGCGGCGCCGGCCATCGATTGCGGCGCCCCGGCGGCTCACCAGCGAGGCAGCACGCTGCGGCGCAGGCTGTCGCGCGCGCGCTTCCAGTCCGGGTACAGCTGCGCCACCGTGGCCCAGAAGCGCGGGCCGTGGTTCATCTCCCGCAGGTGGGCGACTTCGTGGGCGACCACGTAGTCGACGATCGGCGGCGGCAGGTGCATCAGCCGCCAGTGCAGCCGCAGCCGGCCGTCGGCGCTGGCGCTGCCCCAGCGGGTGCGCGCCGAGCTCAGCGCCACCGAGCGCAGGTTCACGCCCAGGCGGAGCGCGAACT
>JAKBBQ010000017.1 GCA_021808405.1 Pseudomonadota bacterium
GTGAACACCAGGTATCCGAACAGGGTATTGAGCCCGCCCACCACCAGGAATTTAACGAAGGTCTTCGACATGCTGAGGTATCCCTTCGGCGCGCAACCAGTCGCCGAAGACCTGGCGATGGAACTCCAGGTCGTGGGTCATCCCCGCCGAATCCTCGACGGCTCGGTAGAACGCGCACAGCGGGTCGACCCGCGGGTCGCGCTCGCCGGCGCGCGGCGTGGCGCCGAACGGACCGTCGGCGGCGAACACGCCCTCGCCGCCCGCCGTCACGCGAAAGCCGGGCTGCTCGGCCAGCCGGAAGACCGCGCGCAAGCGGCCCGCCTGCAGCAGCCACTGCTCGCCCCGGCGCTCGATCGCCTGGACCGCCAGGCCCAACGCGCGAAACACCGCGAAGAGGTGGATCACATAGAAGGCCAGGGCCCCGCCCCCCGCGCCGGCGTCGCTCTTCCAGCTGGCCAGCGCAGGGGCCCGTCGATGCGCCCAGTCGATCTCGCAGCCGCGCCCCGACTCGATGGCCCGCGCCAGCTCCGCGTACCAGGCCGTATACAGCAACAGGTACGGAGTGCTGAAGCGCCGGCCCCGCGCGGCCAGCGTACCCAGCCATTGCAGCGACTCCGCGGCGTCGCGGGCCAGCGGCTTCTCGACCACCAGCAGCGCCGGCGCCGCGCCTGCGCCGAGTCGGCGCAGGCACTGCAGGTTGTCGCCGGGCCGCCGCGCGAGGCACAGCAGACGGCCGGCGGCCAGCGCCGCGTCGGTGTCGGCCTCGTCGAACCATTCGAAACGCTCGGCCACGCCGGCCAGCTCGGCCCGGCTCGCGACCGCGACGCGGTAGTCGGCCGGCAACAACACGCGCCAGCCCATCTGCCCGAGGGCCGCGGCGTGGCCGTAGAGCCCGAACCCGCGTCCGAAGACGACGGCTGTCTTCACGGCTCGATCCAGCCCTTGATGATGTCGCCCCGATAGCCGCGTGAACGCATGTAGCCGACGATTTCCTCGTGGATATGCCACGCGAGGTTCACGAGCACCGGCGACGCCATGCGCTGGTCGAAGAATTCCTGTTCATCGCGGATCTCGATCCGCGTGCCGGGGACGTAATACCCCACCTTGGGCGACTGCGAGCGCTCGTAGGTGGCATCGATCAGCGACTCGTTCAGGCCGAGGCAATGCACGTTGATGCTCGCACGGCCCGGGAAGGCCTTGGCCGGCAGCGGGCCGTGCCTGGCCACCAGCGGCCGCAGCGTGTCCTGCAGCCGTTGCCGGCCTTCGACGATGGCGGCCTGCAGCTCGAAGATCGCCTGGAAATCGGCGGCTTCGTCGAGCGCGGGCCAGGCGGCCTGCTCGCCGGCGCCGATGATGACCCGGATGTTGCCGTTGTAGCGCGACGGAAACCCGATCCGCTCGATGCCCCGCCCCAGCGACTCGGCGATGTGCACGAACGACCGCGCCGAGTAGGTGCGCGGATGTTCGTGATAGAAGGTGTCGAATTGCTTGTACTTCGCGACGGCGCCCAGGTAGTGGTTCTCCACGACGACCCGCGTGCGCGCGCCCAGCAGCGACCGCAAGGCGCTCAGCAGGCCACGCAAGTCCTCGATGTGGGCGAACACATTGGTGAAGGTGACGATGTCGGGCTGGGCATGCTCGGCCAGGTAGGCATCGGCCGCGGCCTGGTCGAAGTAGCCGTGGTACAGCCAGTCCACCTTGCCGCGCGCATCGTCGATCGCGCCCGTCGGCTCGACCCCGCAGGTGCGCGCGCCGCGCTCGCCGAACATCGCCAACAGGCTCCCGTCGTTGCATCCGATGTCGAGCACCGTCTTGCCCTGGAGCGACCCGACATGGCTTTCGACGTCGGCGACCAGCTCGCGCATGCCGCGCAGCACGTCGGCCGTCAGTGCCGAGCGGTAGTGGTAGGTCTGCGGAAACAGCAGCCTCTTTTCCACCTGCACGGCCTGGTGGAAGGTCAGGCAGCGCGCACAGCCGACGATCTGCAGCGGGTAGCGCGCGGGCACCAGGTCGCTGCCTATCGGGACCAGGTCATCGCACATCGGCTGGTCGCCCAGATCCAGCGCGGGCAGCAACTCGGCGTTGCCGCAGACTTCACATTCGGTGATTCGTTTCATGGAAAACCGCTTTCCCTCGTGTCCTGGCTGTTGCTGGAAAATGCCGCGATGTCGGCGAGGCACAGGCTCTGGGCGGATCGGCCGGCGTGATGCTCCCGATACCACAGCGCGGTCCGCCGGATGCTTTCCTCGATTCCCCAGCGCGGGACCCACCCCAGGCGCTCGCGCACCTTGCGGGTCGACAGCGACAGCTTGCCGGCTTCGTGGGGGGCCTGCGCATCGGCCTCGAAGCGAACCGCGCCCGGCCACGCCCGGGTCGCGATGCCCAGGACGTCGCGCACCGTGAGCGCCGCGGTCGGCGCCGGCCCGAAATTCCAGCACGACCCCGACTCGATGCGGGCCAGATAGAGTTGCTGCGCGAGCGCGAGGTAGCCGTTGAGGGGATCGAGCACGTGTTGCCACGGCCGCGTCGAATCGGGATTGCGCACGCTCAGGGCCCGGCCCGCGGCAAACGCGCGCGCCAGGTCCGGGAACAGCCGATCCGCAGCCCGGTCGCCGCCTCCGATCA
The DNA here is from genome assembly GCA_021808405.1 of Pseudomonadota bacterium. Classification (GTDB taxonomy): domain Bacteria; phylum Pseudomonadota; class Gammaproteobacteria; order Burkholderiales; family Burkholderiaceae_C; genus Thiomonas_A. Next base: position 2,626 of record JAKBBQ010000017.1, read on the forward strand.
CATTGCCCGAGCGCGCGGTGACCAGCGCGGTGTCGCTGCCCTGGAGGAACGATCGGTGCCAGCTCGAGGCCAGCAGTTCGCACGCCGCCTTGCTGGCCGAGTAGGGGTCGTGCCCGCCCAGCCGGTCGTCCTCGTCGTACGGGACATCGGTTTCCCGGTTTTCGTACACCTTGTCGGTGGTGACCACCACCACCGCGCAGCGCCGGCCCGCCAGCGCCTGCAGGCTGGCGAGCAGATGGGCCGTGCCCAGCACATTGGTCGACCAGGTGCCCAGCGGATCCCGATAACTCGCGCGCACCAGCGACTGCGCGGCCATGTGGATCACGATGTCCGGCTGGAACTCGCGCACCGTCGCTTCCAGAGTCGGCGCATCGCGGACGTCGCCCTCGCGATGCAGCAGGCGCTCGTGCAGCCGCAGTTCACGATACAGGCTGTCCGGCTCGGCGGGCAGCGCGAAGCCGCAGACCCGGGCGCCCCATTCGAGCAGCCACAGCGACAGCCAGGCCCCCTTGAAACCGGTGTGCCCGGTCAGCAGCACCTTGCGGTCGCGCCAGAAGCCACGCGCCGCGGCAGCGTCTACCGTTTCCAAGGCGCGTCACCTTTCGACCACAGCGACTCGAGGGCATTCTTGTCGCGCAGGGTGTCCATGGCCGACCAGAAGCCCTGATGCTTGTAGGCCTGCAGCTTGCCGTCCCTGGCGATGTGCTCGAGGGGGTGCCGCTCCCAGATCGTGCTGTCGTCGTCGATGTAGTCCAGCGCTTCGGGCTGGCAGACGAAAAATCCGCCGTTGATCCAGCGCCCGTCGCCCTCGGGCTTTTCCTCGAAGCGAGATACCGTGTTGCCCTCGAGCTCAAGCGCACCGAAGCGAGCTGCTGGGCGAACCGCGGTCAGGGTGACCAGGCCCTGCCCCACCCGATGGAATTCGATGAGTTCGGCGATGTCGATGTCGGCCAGGCCATCACCGTAGGTCAGGCAGAACGTCCCGTCGAGCAGATGGCGCACCCGCTTGAGGCGCCCGCCGGTCTGGGTGTCGAGCCCGGTGTCGACCAGGGTGACACGCCAGGGCTCGCTGGTCGATTTATGGATTTCCACCTGGTTGCGTGACAGGTCGACCGTGATGTCCGAAGCGTGTGCGTAGTAATTCAGGAAATAGTTCTTGATCATCCACGACTTGTAGCCGCAGCACACAATGAAGTCATTGATCCCGTAATGGGAATAAATCTTCATGATGTGCCACAAAATCGGCTGCCCGCCGATTTCGATCATGGGCTTCGGTCGGAACTGGCTTTCTTCGCTGATGCGTGTTCCGCGGCCGCCGGCGAGGATGACTGCTTTCATGTTGGGCATCGAGGGCTCAATCCGGATGGAGCGGTGGTGGGCACGCACCCGTGCTCCCAGGACCCCGCGCTGCGGGGCGACTGGTCGTGCGGCGTCTGGAACCACCGTGGCCGACAAAGCGCGCCGGCGTGGCGCGGATGGTAGCCTGCCCGAGTTCCCGCGGTCGGGCGAGCCCGCGCATGCCGGGCCGACGCGGCCTCGGCGCAGCGCGGCGCCGCGCGGCAGGCAAACGGTGCATGCTGGTGCTGCTCGTCGAACATTTCGGCCACGGCGTGATCGTAGCGGGTGGCCGGGTGCGACCCTGGGCGCGTCGGCCAGCGCCCCCGCCGCCGCGTGCCGCAACGCGCCCGCGCAAGCGGCGCGACCTCGCCCGCCACGGGCGCGCAGGCGGGTTCCTTCCGGTCGACCAGCCTCCTACAATCCGCGGGACCCGCACCCCGAGATGCCGGAAGGAGACTGCCATGCCATCGAACCCGTTCATCACCCGCGCCGAGTGGCAAAAGGAGAAGGAGAAGTACGCGATCCCCGACAAGGTGGTGAGCTACAGCTTCGGCGCCAAGCTCGACTCCTTCCACAAGGCGTTCGACAACGGCAAGATGGCGAACCTGACGACGCGCAACGTGGGCGAGGCGCAGGAACTGGCAAGCACGGGCAAGGCCGCTTTCGCGGAGTACGCCAAGGCGCTGGCCAAGCTCAAGCCCGAAGCCTTCAAGCACAAGACCCTCAAGGGCGAGGAGTGCAAGAGCAAGGCGCTGGCCCGACTGCAGATCCTGGCCGGCTTCGTCGACGGACTCGACCGCGCGGCGATGGGAGTCAAGGACCCCTTCGTCGGCGCACGCAAGAACTACGACACCTGCCTCAAGATGCTGGCCCGCGCGATCAAGAACCCGCAGGACCCGGCGGCGCTGCAGGACCTGTACTCGCAGGGCATGCGCAACCACCTGGGCGCGCCCTTCCACGCCGCGCTCAACACCTTCAAGGGCGAAAAGACCGTGCTCGACCTGCTGCACCATTACGAGCAGTTGGTGGCCAAGTGGCACGGCCAGATGCAGGGCGAGGGCCCGAGCACGCTGGCGAAGGACCTCAAGGAGGTCAAGGCCTTCCTGGTCGACATGCAGGAGGCCATGCACCTGGGAGTGGACATCCTCAAGAAGACCAAGCCGGCCTGACGGCGCCCGCGCGGCGGCGATGGACGGCTGCCGCGAACCGGCGCACGGTTGCGGTCAGATCCTCAGCACTGCGCGGTTGTGTCGCAGCATGTCGAACGGCGACACGCACTCGATGTCGAGGCCGTGGCACACATCGGGGATCTTCCGTTTTTTCAGGCTGGCCTGCTGGCCAGCGTAGTGGCCCTTCTCATGGGTGACGACCTTGTGCCCGTCACCAGAGCCCGGCTGTCAACGGACCTTGCTCGACTCTAGCGGGCATGAAAAAGGCCGCAAATCCATGATTTCTCTGGGGCTTGCGGCCTTCGGTGCGCCGTGGCGCACACGTGTCCTGGTGGGTGGTACAGGGATCGAACCTGTGGCCCCTGCCGTGTGAAGGCAGTGCTCTACCGCTGAGCTAACCACCCGGGGCGAAAGCTCTCATTATGCCATAGCGCGGGGCTCGAAGGCCTACTCGTCGGCCGCGGCGCCGGCCAGCCGCGGCTTCCAGACGGCCCCGCCCGCCTTGTCCAGCGCCCGCAGGATCGCGTCGTGCTCGCGCAGTTCGTGCTCGCTGGCGCGCTGCACCCGCAAGCGCAGCCCGGACAGGTCCTGCGGCGCGTGCACGCCGCCGAGCCCGGCGTCTCCGAGATCGATGGCCAGGCTGTCCTGGCCGCGCGTCAGCCAGACGTAGACCTCGGCGAGCAGCTCGGCGTCGAGCAGCGCGCCGTGCAGGGTGCGCCGGGTGTTGTCGACCCCGAAGCGCTTGCACAGCGCATCCAGGCTGTTGAACTTGCCGGGAAACTGCTGGCGCGCCAGCGCCAGCGTATCGGTGATCGCCGCGCAGTGGCTGGCGAAGGGCGGCAGTTGCAGGCGATCGAGCTCGGCGTCGAGGAAGGTGACGTCGAACGCGGCGTTGTGGATGATCACCTCGGCGCCGCCGACGAATTCCAGCAGTTCGTCGACGATGCTCCTGAACTCGGGCATTCCCGAGAGGAACTCGTCGGTGAGTCCGTGCACCCGCAACGCATCGGGATGGCTGGACCGCAACGGGTTGACATAGCGCTGGAAGTGCCTGCCGCTGGGGCGCCGGCCGAGCAGTTCCACCGCGGCGACCTCGATGATGCGGTCGCCCGCCGCCGGGTTCAGCCCCGTGGTCTCGGTGTCCAGGATGACCTGCCGGCTCATCGCTGCCGCTCCCCGCCGCCGCGCACGCTGTCGACGCCGCGGTTGGCCAGCGCGTCGGCGAGTTCGTTGCCGGGGTCGCCGTTGTGGCCGCGCACCCAGATCCACCGCACCTGGTGGCGCGAAGCCGCCTGCTCCAGGCGTTGCCAGAGGTCGGCGTTCTTCACCGGCTTGCGCTCGGCGGTCTTCCAGCCGCGCGCCTTCCATCCGGGGAGCCACTCGGTCATGCCCTTGAGCACGTACTGCGAATCGGTGTGCAGGCGCACGCTGCAGGGGCGGCGCAAGGCCTCCAGCGCGGTGATCGCCGCCCACATTTCCATGCGGTTGTTGGTGGTGGCCGCCTCGCCGCCGAACATCTCCTTGGTCGCCTCTGCGCTGCGCAGCACCACGCCCCAGCCTCCGGGTCCGGGGTTGCCCTTGCAGGCGCCATCGGTGTAGGCCTCCACCTCGCTCATGCCGATCCTCCAGGGCGCCAGCGGCCATGGGCGACGCGCCGGTGCGCCACCGGGCGCGCGCCGCGCGCCTTCGCGGCATGCGGTTGCCAGGCCTTGCCGACCAGGCGCATCGCACGCACCCGCTTGACCGCCACCAACACGTACATGCCGCCCAGCATCGGCCACCAGCGCTCGCCGGCCTGTTCCATGAAACGCCAGCGCCGCAGCCAGGCCTGGGTCTGCAGCGGCGGTCGCCAGCAGCCGTAGGCGCCGGCGGTGACCTCGAAACTGAGCAGGCGCAGCCAGTCGCGAACCCGCCGAGGCGAAATGAACTCCCCGCTTTGCGGCAGGTAGCGTTCGCCGCCCAGGCGCGCCAGCGCCTGGCGCGCGCCCCACAGGCTGAAGGTGTTGAAGCCGGTGATCACCACCTGGCCGCCGGCGACCAGCACGCGGTCGGTCTCGCGCAGCGCGGCGTAGGGATCGCCGGCGACCTCGAGGGTATGGGGCATGACCACCAGGTCCAGGCTCTGGCCGGCGAAAGGCAGGTCGGTGAACTCGCACACCACCGCCAGCGGCGCGTCCGCGCCGCTGGCGTCGTCGTCGCCGGCGGCGACGTCGCGCGCCAGCCAGCGGTGGGGCATGCGGTTGTGGCGCAGGCCGGCCAGCGCCGGCACCCCGAGCTGCAACGCATGGAAGCCGAAAATGTCCGCCACCACCCGGTCGAGCTGCTGCTGCTGCCACATCAGCGCAGCGCGGCCTCCCGCGGTCTGCAGCCAGCGGTCCAGACTTATACTCGGGCGCACTTCGGGGGATTCATGCATATTCTGGCGCTGCCGGCGTTTCGGGACAACTACATCTGGATGATCCACGACACGCGCAGCGCGGTGGTCGTGGACCCGGGCGACGCCGACGTGGTGCTGGCGGCCTGCGCCGAAGGCGGCGTGCAGCCTCAGGGGCTGCAGTTGGCCGGCATTCTAGTCACCCATCACCATCCCGATCACACCGGCGGCCTTGCCGCGCTGCTGCGACACGCGCCGGTGCCGGTATGGGGGCCGGCCGCCGAGGACATCGCCGAGGTCTCGCAAGGCGTGGCCGACGGCGACGAGGTGGTGCTGCAGGCCCCGGCGCTGCGCCTGCGGGTCATCGAGGTGCCCGGCCACACGCTGGGCCACGTCGCGTACCACGCCGAGCGCGAGCGCCTGCTGCTGTGCGGGGACACCTTGTTCTCGGCGGGCTGCGGCCGCCTGTTCGAGGGCACGCCGGCGCAGATGGTGCATTCGCTGCAACGACTCGCCGCGTTGCCGGCCGATACCCAGGTGCTGTGCGCGCATGAGTACACCCTGAGCAATCTACAATTCGCCCGCCACGTCGAACCGGGCAATCCGGCCATCGAGTCCTACCAGGCCTGGTGCGAGCAGCGGCGCGGCCAGCGGTTGCCGACCCTGCCGAGCACCATCGGGCGCGAATGGCAGGTCAATCCGTTCCTGCGCGGCGATCAGGCGGCGATACGCGAGAAGTTGGAGCAGCAGTGGGGACGCGCACCGGCCGATGGCGTCGAGGCCTTCGCGATGCTGCGCCAGTGGAAGGACGATTTCTGAACAGGCGGGCGCGGCCGGTCGCGCCCGTGACACCGACCGGCCAGGGCCACGAGGCCCGCAACCAGGATGACAGGATGCAGTTGGCGCGAGCAGTAAGGTGGTGGACCCTGGCAGCGGTGGCCATGCTGGCCGCCGGTTGCGCCGCGACCCCTCCCTCGCTGCCGGCCAACGCACCCGCGGTCGCGGCTCCCGCGGCGCCCGCGGCTCCCGCTTCGGCGGCCAGCGCGGCGCAGCCGCCGGCGCCGGCCGCCAGCACCCCGTCCTCCCCCGCTGCGGGCGCCTCGCAACCCGCCGGCGCGGCGCTGCCCCAGGCGCACTACACGAGCATCTGGCAACGCATTCGCGCGGGCTTCGGCATCCCGGACATGAACGGGCCGCAGATGAAGCCGTACGTCGAACAGGCGGTGCACTGGTACACCACCCGACCCGACTATGTGGCGCGCATGACCGAGCGCTCGCGCAAGTACCTCTATTACATCGTGCAGGAGGTGCAGCGGCGCGGAATGCCGACCGAACTGGCCCTGCTTCCGTTCATCGAAAGCGCCTTCAATCCCGATGCCCTGTCGAGCGCACAGGCCTCGGGAATGTGGCAGTTCATTCCCAGCACCGGGCGCCACTTCAACCTGCGACAGACCATGTTCCAGGACGGACGCCGCGATGTCATGGCATCGACGCGCGCCGCGCTGGACTACCTGGGCAAGCTGCACCAGATGTTCGGCGACTGGCAACTGGCGCTGGCCGCCTACAACTTGGGCGAGGGCGGGCTGCAGCGGGCCATCGCCTACAACCAGGCGCACGGCCTGCCTGTGAGCTACTCCCACCTCGACATGCCGCTGCAGACGCGCAACTACTACCCCAAGCTGCAGGCGGTGAAGGACATCATCGAGGATCCCGCCCGCTATGGCATCACGCTGCCGGTGGTGCCCGACCATCCGTATTTCAAGCCGGTGACCATCCATCGCGACATCGACGTGGCCCAGGCGGCCCGCCTGGCCGGCATCACGGTGGCCGAGTTCCGTTCGCTCAACCCGGCTTTCAACAAGCCGCTGATCGTCGCCGCGACCCATCCGCGCATCCTGCTGCCCTACGACAATGCCACCGCTTTCGAACAGGCGCTGGCGGCGCGCCCGGGGCCGCTGGCGCACTGGACCGCGGTGCAGATCCACCGCACCTCGACCCCCGCCGCGCTGGCGCGGCGCCTGCACCTGGCCGAGACGACGCTGCGCGATGTCAACAACATCCCGCGGCGCACCTTGATCAAGGCCGGGTCGACGGTGCTGGTGCCGCGCCCGGCCGACGACCAGACGAATGTCAGCAAGCACCTGGCCGATCATGCGGTGCTCGCGCTGGCGCCCGACCTGCCGCCGCTGCGCCGCCTGCGGGTGCTCGCCGGGCGCGACGCCACGCCGCTCAGCGTGGCCCGACGCTACGGAGTCAGCGCGTGGGACGTGGCGCACTGGAACCACGTGCGCATCAACGCCCGCCTGCGTCCGCGCGCCACGCTGATCGTCTATACCCGTCGCGCGGTGCCGCAGCCGCCGCCACGCTGGCTCGCCGAGCGCCGGCTGCAACAGCAGCGCGCGCTGCACCTGGCCGAACTGCGCCGGGAGCATGCGCAGGCGCTGCACCTGGCCGAACTGCGGCGCGAGCACGCGCAGGCGCTGCACCTGGCGCTGCTGCGGCGCGAGCATGCGCAGGCGCTGCACCTGGCCGAAGCGCGGCGCGAGCGCCAGCGCCGGCTGCAACTGGCCGAGCGCCGGCGTCGCGCGCACCACGTGTTGCACGTGGCCAACCGCGTGTCGCGTGACATCCGCGTGGCCGAGCGCTGAACACCCGCGCGCGCCCGACGCGTACCCGGCCGCCTGCCCGGCCACCCCAGACCATGTCCAGCCCCGTTCGCGCATACCTCCTCGACCTGCAATCGCGTATCTTGGCCGCCCTCGAACAGGCCGACGGTCGGCCGTTCCGGCGCGACGCCTGGACCCGCCCGCCCGGCGGCCGGCTCGAAGGCGACGGCCTGAGCAGCGTGCTGGAAGGCGGAGCGCTGTTCGAGCGGGCGGGCTGCAATTTCTCGTCGGTGCAAGGCTCCGGCCTGCCGCCTTCGGCCACCCAGGCGCGCCCCGAACTGGCCGGCGCGCCGTTCACCGCGATGGGCGTGTCGCTGGTGCTGCATCCGATCAATCCCTACGTGCCCACGGTGCACCTGAACGTGCGGCTGCTCAGCGTGCAGCCGCCGGGCAAACCGGCGCTGAGCTGGTTCGGCGGCGGCATGGACCTGACCCCGTACTACGGTTTCGAGGACGATGCGGTGCATTTCCATCGCACCTGCAAGCGCGCGCTCGACGTCCTCGACCCGGGCTACTACCCGCGCTTCAAGGCCTGGTGCGACGAGTATTTCTTTCTCAAGCATCGCGGCGAGGCGCGGGGGATCGGCGGGATCTTTTTCGACGACTTCCAGGGCGCGGGATTCGATTCGGGGTTCGCGCTGATGCGTGCCACCGGCGACGCCTTCCTCGACGCCTACCTGCCGATCGCCCAGCGCCGGCGCGACATGGTCTACGGCGAACGCGAACGCCACTTCCAGGCGCTGCGCCGCGGGCGCTACGTGGAGTTCAACCTGGTGTGGGATCGCGGCACGCTGTTCGGGCTGCAGTCGGGCGGGCGCACCGAATCCATCCTGATGTCCATGCCCCCCCAGGTTCGCTGGAGCTACGACTGGCATCCCGAGCCCGGCAGCCCGGAGGCCACGCTGCTCGAGCGGTTCCTGCCCGCGCGCGACTGGGCCGCCGAGGACTGAGGCCATGGCCCGCATCGGCCTGCTCGGCGGCAGCTTCGACCCGATCCATCGTGCCCATCTGGAGCTGGCGTTCCGTGCGGCCGACGAACTCGAGCTGCAGCAGGTGTGGCTGATCCCGGCCGGCCGGCCCTGGCAGCGCGGCGAACTGGCCGCGTCGGCGAACCAGCGGGAGGACATGACCCGGCTGGCAGCCACCGCCGACCCGCGGCTGCGCGTGCTCGACCTGGAATTGCGGCGCGACGGCCCCACCTACACCATCGATACGCTGCGCGAACTGCAGGCCTCGCACCCCGGAGACGAGTTCGTGCTGATCCTCGGCTCGGACCAGCTGGAAAACCTGCCGAGCTGGAAGGACTGGCGGCAGATCGCCGCGCGCGTCGACCTGGCTGTCGCGCAGCGTCCCGCGCACCCCGCCGGCGCCGCGGCCGACGTGCTGCAGGCCTTGCGGGCGGGCGGGCACCGGCTGCGGCGGCTGCACATGCCCCCTGCCGAGGTGTCGGCCACCGAGGTACGCGAGCGGGCCGCGCAGCGACGCGATCTGCGCGACCTCGTGCCGGCGGCGGTGGCGGACTATATTGAGCGCCATCATCTCTACCAAAACCCTTGCTCACCGAATGGACATACGTAAGCTGCAGCGCATCATCGTCGACGCCCTGGAAGACGTGAAGGCGCAGGACATCCAGGTTTTCAACACCGAGGCCCTGACCAGCCTGTTCGACCGCGTGGTCGTCGCCAGTGCCACCTCCAACCGCCAGACGCGCTCGCTGGCGGCCCATGTGCGCGACAAGGTGCGCGAGGCCGGGGGCGAGGTGCGCAACCCGGAGGGCGCCGAGAGCGGCGAGTGGGTGCTGGTGGACTGCGGCGACGCGGTGGTGCACATCATGCAACCGCCGATCCGCGCCTACTACAAGCTGGAAGACATCTGGGGCGGCAAGTCGGTGCACCTGAAGGCTCGCCAGCCGGTGGAGGCCGTGCGCGCGGGTGCGGCGCCGCGCAGGCGCGGCAGCGCGCCCCCACGCTCGGGCGCGGCTGCCAAGGCTGGTGCCAAGGCGGGCTCCAGGACCGGCTCCAGGACCGGCTCCAGGGCGGCGCCCGGCACGGCCTCCGGCGCCAAGCCCAAGGCCGCCGCGAGCAAGGGCTCCCGCGCGGCCCCGGCGGCGCGCAAGGCCGCGCCGCGGGCGGCGCGAGCCCCTGGCGCGCCGGCTCGCAAGCGGGCCAAGCCCGCCGGCTGAGGCGATGCAGCCCAGGCCATGAAGTTCTGGCTGATCGCGGTCGGCCAGCGCATGCCCGGCTGGGTGCAGCAGGGATACCAGGAATACGCCAGGCGCCTGCCCGCGCAGGCCGCGCTGCAACTGCGGGAACTTCGCGCCGAAACCCGCGGCGGCGGGCTGGACACCGCCGGCGTGCTCGAGCGCGAGGCGCGGCGCATCGAGGAGGCGCTTCCCGCGCAAGGCCTGCGGGTGGTGCTCGACGAGCGCGGCGCGCGGCTGAGCACCGAACAGCTGGCGCGGCAGGTGCAGGACTGGCGCCAGCAGGGGCGCGACGTCGCCTTTGTCATCGGCGGGGCGGACGGGCTGGCCGAGCGCATCAAGCAGCGCGCCGACCTTCTGCTGCGGCTGTCGGACCTGACGCTGCCTCACGCCCTGGTCAGGGTGCTGCTGGCCGAGCAGGTCTATCGGGTGCACAGCCTGCTGGCCGGCCACCCCTACCACCGGGGCGATTGAGTCGGCCGGCCGGCGCTTCAGGCGCCGGCCAGGTCTTCCAGGTCCTGCCAGCGCTGCAGCGCCGCACCCAGCTCGTCCTCGATGGCCTCGTAGCGCGCCCGCATCGCCGCCACCTGCTGCGGGGCCTGGCGGTACAGCTGCGGGTCGGCCAGGCGATCGGCGAGTTCGCGCTGCTCGGCCTCCAGCAAGTCGATTCGCTGCGGCAGCTGCTGCAATTCGCGCTGCTCCTTGAAGCCGAGCTTGCGGCGGGTCGGCACGGCGGCCGGCGCAGGCTGCCGCGCGGCCGCGGGCGCCGGGAGCGGCGCGGCCTGCGCGCTGGCCGCCTGTGCGAGGCGCTGGCTTTGCTGCAGCCAGTCGTCGACTCCGCCTTCGAACTCCAGCCAGGTTCCCGGCCCCTGCCAGGCCAGCGTGCTGGTGACCACCCGATCGACGAAGCGCCGGTCGTGGCTGACCAGGAACACCGTGCCGGGATAGTCCTGCAGCAGTTGCTCGAGCAACTCGATGCTGTCGATGTCCAGGTCGTTGGTCGGCTCGTCCAGCACCACCACGTTGGCCGGCTGGGCGAACAGCCGCGCCAGCAGCAGCCGGCCGCGCTCTCCTCCCGACAGCGAATGCACCGGCGCGCGGGCGCGCGACGGCGGGAACAGGAAGTCGCCCAGGTAGGCGCTGACATGCTTGCGCGCGCCGCCGAGCTCGATCCAGTCGCTGCCGGGGCTGATGGTGTCGGCCAGCGTGGCCTGCGGGTCCAGCGCCGAGCGCATCTGGTCGAAGTACGCCACGCGCAGGCCCGTGCCGCGGCGCACGCGCCCGCTGTCGGGAGCGAGTTCGCCCAGCAGCAGCTTGAGCAGCGTGGTCTTGCCGCAGCCATTGGGCCCGAGGATTCCCACCTTGTCGCCGCGCAGCACGATGGTCGACAGGCCGCGCACCGGTCGCACGTCGCCGAAGGCCTTGTCCACCTGCTCGAGTTCGGCCACGATGCGCCCGCCGGCCTCGCCGCGCTCGAGCTGCATGCGCACGCGACCCAGTTCGGCGCGGCGCTCGACCCGCTGCTGGCGCAGCTGCTGCAGTCGCTGCACCCGCGCCACGCTGCGCGTGCGCCGGGCCTCGACACCGCGGCGTATCCACTCTTCTTCCTGCGCCAGCAGCTTGTCGCTGCGCGCCCGCGCGAGCGCCTCGTCGGCGAGTTCGCGCGCCTTGCGCTCTTCGTAGGCGGTGTAGTTGCCCGGGTAGCTGCGCAGCACCCCGCGGTCGAGCTCGACCATGCGGGTGGCCACCGCGTCGATGAAGGCGCGGTCGTGGCTGATCAGCAGCACCGTGCCGGCAAAGCCCGCCAGCAGGCCTTCGAGCCAGGCGATGGCCTGCAGGTCGAGATGGTTGGTCGGCTCGTCGAGCAGCAGCAACTCGGGCGAGACGGCCAGCGCCTGCGCCAGCGCGACGCGCTTTTGCTGTCCGCCCGACAGCTCGGCCACCCGGTCCTGCGCCGACAGCCCCAGGCGCTGCAGCACCTGCTGCACCCGCTGCTCCCAATTCCAGCCGCCGAGCCATTCGATACGGGCCTGCAGGGCGTCCAGGTCCTCGCCGGCTGCATGGGATTCGAAGCGCAGCCGCAGCGCGCGCGCCTCGGTCAGGCCCTCGGCGACCGCATCGAACACCGTCTCGAAGCCGTCGAGCTGCGGCTGCTGGGCGACGTATCCCAGCCGCAGCCCCTGCTGGCGTCGGATGTCGCCCGAGTCGGGACGCTCCAGGCCCGCGATCAGGCGCAGCAGCGAGGACTTGCCGCTGCCGTTGCGCCCGACCAGCGCGACGCGCTCGCCGGCCTCCAGGCTGAGGCTGGCCCGCTCGAACAGGGGCTGCACCCCGAAGGCCAGGCTCAGGTCCTGGCAGCTGACTAGGGACATCGGGAAGGTGGCTGTGAAGGCGGCGGTGGCGCGCGGCGGCAAGCCGCCGGCGCCCAGGCGGCATTGTGCCAGGGTGCGCGCACGCCGGCTGCAGGCGGGGCGTGGGGCGCGCGGCACACCGTATGATGGATCGCTTTCCCGACGCACGCCGACGATGCCCCGACCCTGCCCCCTGTACCTCGCCTCGGCCAGCCCGCGGCGGCGCGAGCTGCTGCGGCAGATCGGGGTGGAGTGCAGCCTGCTGGCGGCCGACGCCGACGAGGACGCCGAAGCGCTGGAGCGGGCGCTGCCCGGCGAAGCGGCCGCCGGCTACGTGCAACGGGTGAGTTCGGCCAAGCTGGACGCGGCGCTGCTGCGGCTGCGCCGCCGCGGCCTGGCGCGCGGCGCGGTGCTGTGCGCCGACACCACGGTCGCGCTGGGTCGGCGCATCCTGGGCAAGCCACGCGACGCCGCGCACGCTTGCGACATCCTGCGCAGCCTGGCCGGCCGCCAGCACCGCGTGCTCAGCGCGGTCGCGCTGGCGTGGCCCCAGGCCGGCGGCAGCTGGAAGCGGGCCGAGGCGCTCAGCACCAGCCGCGTGCGCTTCGCCGACATCGACGCGCAGGCGATCCAGGCCTACGTCGCCAGCGGCGAGCCTTTCGGCAAGGCCGGCGCCTATGCGGTGCAGGGCCTGGCGGCCGTGTTCGTCCAGCATATCCAAGGCAGTTATTCCGGCATCATGGGACTGCCGCTTTTCGAGACGGCCGCGCTGCTGCGCCGGGCCGGCATCGAAGTCTGCGGCGCCCGCGTATCCTGCTCCCCATGCAAGAAGACCTGCTGATCAACATCACCCCCCAGGAAACCCGGGTCGCCGTGGTCGCCCAGGCCGCGGTGCAGGAAATCCACATCGAGCGAACCCTGGAGCGCGGGCTGGCCGGCAATGTCTACCTGGGCCGGGTGGTGCGGGTGCTGCCCGGGATGCAGTCGGCCTTTGTCGACATCGGGCTGGAACGCGCGGCCTTCCTGCACGTGGCCGACCTGTGGCAGCGCATGCAGGGCAACGGCGAGGCGCGCCAGGGGGGCGCGGCCAGCCAGCCGCTGCCGATGGAAAAGCTGGTGTTCGAGGGCCAGTCGCTGCTGGTGCAGGTGATCAAGGACCCGATCGGCGCCAAGGGTGCCAGGCTGTCGACCCAGATCAGCCTCGCCGGGCGACTGCTGGTGCACCTGCCGCAGGACGGCCACATCGGGATTTCGCAACGCATCGACAATCCCGAATTGCGCGACAGTCTGCGCCAGCGGGTGGCCAGCCTGGCCCAGCAGCACGACCAGGCCGCCGGCATGGGGTTCATCGTGCGCACCAACGCCGAGGACGCGGGCGACGCCGAGTTGCTGGAGGACATCGCGTACCTGCGCAAGACCTGGGAGGCGCTGCAGGCGCGCATGCGCAGCGCGCAGGCTCCGGCGCTGCTCTACCAGGAGCTCAGCCTGGCGCAGCGCGTGCTGCGCGACCTCGCCTCGGAACTCACGCGCGCGATCCAGGTGGATTCGCGGGAGAACTACCAGCGGCTGCGCGAGTTCGCCGCCGAGTACATGCCGGCGGTGCTCGACAAGATCCAGCTCTACCGCGGCGAGCGCCCGCTGTTCGACCTCTACAACATCGACGGGGAGATCGAGAAGGCGCTGGGCCGCAGGGTGGACCTGAAGTCGGGCGGCTACCTGATCATCGACCAGACCGAGGCGATGACCACCGTCGACGTCAACACCGGAGGCTTCGTCGGCGCGCGCAATTTCGACGACACGGTGTTCAAGACCAACCTCGAGGCGGCGCAGGCCATCGCCCGCCAGCTCCGGCTGCGCAACCTGGGGGGAATCATCCTGATCGACTTCATCGACATGCACAGCGCGCAACACCGCGCCGCGGTGCTCGAGGAGCTGCGCAAGTCCCTGTCACGCGACAAGGTGAAGGTGACGGTCAACGGGTTTTCCCAGCTCGGGCTGGTGGAAATGACCCGCAAGCGCACCCGCGAATCCCTCGCCCACCTGCTGTGCGAGCCCTGCCCCACCTGCAGCGGCCAGGGGCTGGTGAAGACCGCCCGCACCACCTGCTACGACATCCTGCGCGAAATCCTGCGCGAGGCGCGTCAGTTCAACCCCAAGGAGTTCCGCATCCTGGCGTCCGACGCGGTGATCGACCTGTTCCTCGAGGAGGAAAGCGCCCACCTGGCCGAGTTGTCGGACTTCATCGGCAAGCCCATCGCGCTGCAGGTGGAGGCCGCCTACCACCAGCACCAGTTCGACATCGTGCTGCTGTGACGGCCCGTGCCCGCGCAGGCGCGGGCACGGCTGTTCAGAACTGCATTTCCGGCACCTGCTGCGGAACCACCAGCTTGCCGGCGGTCTTGGCGACGATTTCCTCGACCGGAACTCCGGGCGCGCGCTCCTTGAGCACGAAGGCACCGCCGTCGATCTCCAGGTAGGCCAGGTCGGTGAGCACGCGGCGGATGCAACCCGCCCCGGTCAACGGCAGGCTGCAGCGCGGCAGCAGCTTGGATTCGCCGTTCTTCGACGCGTGGGTCATCACCACGATGATGTTGGCGGCCCCGGCGACCAGGTCCATCGCGCCACCCATGCCCTTGACCAGCTTGCCGGGAATCATCCAGGAGGCGATGTTGCCCTCGACGTCGACTTCGAATGCGCCCAGCACCGTCAGGTCGACGTGGCCGCCGCGGATCATCGCGAAGGACTCGGCGGAACTGAAGATCGCCGCCCCGGGCCGCGCGGTGACGGTCTGCTTGCCGGCGTTGATCATGTCGGGGTCGACCTCGGCCTCGGCCGGAAACGGCCCCATTCCGAGCAGGCCGTTCTCCGACTGCAGCATCACGTCCATGCCTTCGGGAACGTAGTTGGCGACCAGCGTGGGAATGCCGATCCCCAGGTTGACGTAGTAGCCGTCGCGCAGCTCCCGCGCGACGCGGCGGGCCATTTGTTCACGTGTCAGACTCATCGTGGGGTCCTTTGCTTGCCGGGGCCGTCTCAGGCGCGCACCGTGCGCTGCTCGATGCGCTTTTCGAAGCTTCCCTGGATGACGCGGTCGACGTAGATCCCCGGGGTATGGATCTGGCTGGGCTCGAGCGCGCCGGGCGGAACGATCTCCTCGACCTCGACCACGGTGATGCGCCCTGCGGTCGCCGCCATCGGGTTGAAGTTCTGCGCGGTATGGCGGTAGATCACATTGCCGAAGTGATCGGCCTTCCAGCCCTTGACGATCGCGAAGTCGCCGGTGATCGACGGCTCCAGGATGTAGTTGCGCTCGCCGAAGCGGCGCACTTCCTTGCCTTCGGCCACCGGGGTTCCATAGCCGGTCGCGGTGTAGAACGCCGGGATGCCGGCGCCTCCGGCGCGCAGCTTCTCGGCCAGCGTGCCCTGGGGGGTCAGTTCGACCTCGATCTCCCCGGCGAGCAACTGCTGCTCGAACAGCGCGTTCTCCCCGACATAGGAGGCGATGACCTTGCGGATCTGCCGGCTTTCCAGCAGCACCCCCAGCCCCCAGCCGTCGACCCCGCAGTTGTTGGACACCACGGTCAGATCGCGCGCTCCGAGGCGCCGGATCTCGGCGATCAGGTTCTCCGGGATCCCGCACAGGCCGAAGCCCCCGGCGATCACCGTCATGCCGTCGCGCAGGCCTTCCAGGGCCTGCGCATAGCTGTGCACGCGCTTGTCGAGTCCCTTCATTCTCACTCCTGTTCGCTCGCCCGAACCGCCATGGTCGGCGGTCGATGGTGGCTGGTCAATGTTCGATGGTCGCTGGGAAAGCTGGATTTGTTAATTTTAATTTTCATTATAATTGATTTATTTTCTAAAATCACCGGGATGACTGTCAAGCAGCTCAAGGCCTTCCTGGCGGTCGCGCAGACGCTGAGCTTCGTGCAGGCCTGCGAACGCCTGCACCTGTCGCAGCCTGCGCTCAGCCTGGCCATCAAGGCATTGGAGACTTCCCTGGGCGGGCCCTTGTTCGTGCGCAGCAACCGCAGCGTGCAGCTCACCCCGGAAGGCGAGGTGCTGCTGGCGATGGCGCCGCGGCTGCTGGCCGACTGGGACAATGCACGCGACCTGCTGCGGCAGCACTTCGAACTGCACATCGGGCGCGTGTCGATCGCCGCGATCCCGTCGTTCGCGGGCAACCTGCTGCCGCGGGCGCTGGCGCTGTTCCTGCGCGACTACCCCCGGATCAGCGTCGCGGTGCACGACGTGATCAACGAGGAAGTGCTGGACATGATCCAGGGCGGACGAGTCGAGCTGGGAATCGCCTTCGAGCCCTATGGGGTCGACCGGCTGCGTTTCAGCCCCTTCTACACCGATCGCTTCGTGGCGGTCGTGCCGCCCGGCAGCCGGCTGCGCGGCGACGACGCGGTGGCGTGGAGCGAACTCGCCGCCGAGCGATTCATCACCCTGCAGCGCCCGTCGGCGGTGCGACTGCTGCTCGAGCGGGCCTTCGCCGAGTCCGGTCGCGAACTCGCCGCGGCCTTCGAGTGCCACCAGCTGGCGACCCTCGGCCGCATGGTCGCGCAGGGCCTGGGGGTCAGCGCGGTACCGGGATTTTGCGTGCAGCAGATGGTCGAACTCGGCGCCTGCTGCCTGCCGCTGCACGGCGTGCGGCTGGAGCGGCGCATCGGACTGTTCACCAGCGCCGAGCGCAGGCTGTCGACCGCGGCGCAGGCGTTGTGCGAGGTGCTGCTGGGAATCGCCGACTGGGAGCAGTTGGCGCCGCGGCCGCCGGCCTCGCGGCCGGCCGCCATCGGCCGCGCGCCTCAGGCGTAGGCGGCCAGGCTCTTGCGCATCTTTTTCATCGCCTGCACCTCGATCTGGCGGATGCGCTCGGCCGACACGCCGTACTCGGCCGCCAGGTCGTGCAGCGTGCGTCCGCCGCTGCCGTCGTCGTTCACGGCCAGCCAGCGCTGCTCGACGATGCGCCGGCTGCGCTCGTCCAGGCCTTGCAGCGCCTGCTCCAGGCCCTCGACCTGCATGCGCTCGCGGCCGCGCGCCTCCAGCACCGCCTCGGGCTCGTGGCTGCTGTCGCTGAGGTAGGCGATCGGCGCGAAGCTCTCGGCGCCGTCGTCGCCGCCGGGCTGCAGCGACACGTCGGAGCCGCCCATGCGCTGCTCCATTTCGATCACTTCGCCGCGCTTGACCTGCAGCTTGGCCGCCACCGCGTCGATCTCGGCGTCGTGGAAGCCCTCGAGGCCCTGCTTGAGGGAGCGCAGGTTGAAGAACAGCTTGCGCTGCGCCTTGGTCGTCGCCACCTTGACCAGGCGCCAGTTGCGCAGGATGTATTCGTGGATCTCGGCCTTGATCCAGTGCAGCGCGTAGCTGACCAGCCGCACCCCCTGCTCGGGGTCGAAGCGCCGCACCGCCTTCATCAGCCCGATATTGCCTTCCTGGATCAGGTCGGCATGCGGCAGGCCATAGCCCAGGTAGTGACGGGCCACCGACACCACCACCCGCAGGTGGGACATCACCAGCTTGCCGGCCGCTTCGCGGTCCTCGCGCTGGCGCCAGGCGCGCGCCAGTTGCCGTTCCTCGTCGAGGGACAGCATCGGCATGCGGTTGACCGCGGCGATATAGGATTCCAGGTTGCCCAGGCTGGGCACCTGGGCCGGAAACGCCAGCGCCTGCGAACGCAGCGCCAGCCCGCCGGAAACCGCCAGAGCATTGCTTCGGGCCATCGCCAGACTCCTAGTGTTCACAGGGGGTATTTTAGCACTCCATCCACGCGAGTGCTAAGACCGCGACGCGAAGGCTGACCCGGAGCAACGCGACGGCGAGCCGGCCTCCCAGCCGCTACGCTGTCGGCTGCGGCACGTCTCCCGGCGCCGCAGCCCAGCCGCAGCCCAGCCGCCGATGCCCGACCCCGCCGCCTGCGCGCCCCCACCCCCGCCGCCCGATCGCGAGCGCGCCGACCCTGCCGGCCCGCGCCACCCGATGCTGATCGCCGCGGTGGTGGCGACCGCGTTCCTGATGGAACAACTGGACTCGACCATCATCACCACCGCGCTGCCGGCGATGGCGCGCGCGCTGCACACCAGCGCGGTGGACATGAACCTGGCGGTCAGCGCCTACGTGCTGACCCTGGCGGTGTTCATTCCGCTGAGCGGCTGGTTCGCCGACCGCTTCGGCACGCGGCGGGTGTTCCTCGGCGCGCTGGCGCTGTTCACTGCCGGCTCGATGGCCTGTGGCGCGGCGCAGAGCTTCGGCATGCTGGTGGCCACGCGGGTGGTGCAGGGACTGGGCGGGGCGATGATGACCCCGGTCGGGCGGCTGATCCTGCTGCGCAGCTTCCCGCGCAGCCAGCTGGTGCGGGCGATGACCTACATCACCCTGCCGGCGATCATCGGGCCGCTGCTCGGCCCCCTCGTGGGCGGGTACTTGAGCACCTATCTTTCGTGGCGCTGGATCTTCTACGTCAACGTGCCGTTCGGGCTGTTCGGCATGGCGCTGGCGGCTCGGCAGGTCAGCCCGCTCGCCGCCGAGCCCGACGCCGCGTTCGACCTGGTCGGCTTCGCCACCTTCGCCGCCGCGGTGGCCGCCGTGCAATGGCTGGTCGAATCCCTCGGGCTGGCCTCCCCGGCGCTGCTGCTCGGCACCGGCTTGCTGGGCTGCCTGCTGCTGCTGGCCTTCGTGCGGCGCAGCCGCGGCCGCGCGCGCCCGGCGGTGGACCTGGGGTTGCTGCGCGAGCGCGCCTTCGCGATCGCGACCCTGGCCGGCGGAGTGTGCCGCATGGCCATGAACGCACCGCTGTACCTGCTTCCGCTGCTGCTGCAGATCGGCCTGGGGATGAGCCCGGTGCGCGCCGGCTCGCTGGTCTTCCTGTCAGCGCTGGGCTCGCCGGTCATCCGGCTGGCCATCGGGCCGGCGCTCAAGCGCTGGGGGTTTCGCGCGCTGCTGGCCGCCAGCGCCGGCGCCTGCTCGACGATCCTCGCCAGCTTCGCGACGATCACGCACGCCACCCCGCACTGGACGATCGCCGCGCTGATCGTGGTCTTCGGGGCGGTGCGCTCGACCCAGTACATGTCCTCCAACACCCTGGCCTACGCCGATGTCGCCTCCGAGCGCCTGAGCCGGGCGACCAGCCTGGGCGGCCTGCTGCAGCAACTGACGGTGAGCCTGGGCGTCGGCGGCGGCGCGGCGATCCTGCGCCTGCTCGCGCCCCACGCCACCCCGGGACTCGGGCCGCTGCGCCTGAGCTTCCTGGTGCTGGCCGCGCTGCCGCTGCTGGCGATCCCCTTTTTCCTGCGCTTGCACCCGAGCGACGGCGCCACGGTCAGCGGCCACGCCGGCGCGCCGGCCGCGCGCTGAAGCGGCGGCCGGCCGCCGCTTCAGCGCAGGTCGAAACGATCGAGGTCCATCACCCGCGCCCAGGCGGCGACGAAATCGCGCACCAGCGCCGCCTCGCCGTCGCGACTGGCGTAGACCTCCGCCACCGCGCGCAGCTGGGCGTTGGAGCCGAACACCAGGTCGACCACCGTGGCGGTCCAGCGCAGCTTGCCGCTGGCGCGCTCGCGCCCTTCCAGCACGGCCGGGTCGGCGGCCGAGGGCTGCCAGGCCGTGCCCATGTCGAGCAGGTTGACAAAGTAGTCCTGGCTCAGGGTTTGCGGCCGCAGCGTGAACACCCCGTGCCGCGAGCCGGCGACATTGGCGCCGAGCACCCGCAGGCCGCCGATCAGCGCGGTCATCTGCGGCACGCTCAGGCCGAGCAGCTGCGCCTTGTCGACCAGCAGCTCGGCGGCACGCTCCTCGAGGCCGGCGCGCAGGTAGTTGCGGAAGCCGTCGGCGCGCGGCTCGAGCACCGCGAAGGACTCGGCATCGGTCTGCTGCTGGCTGGCATCCATGCGGCCGGGGTGGAAGGGCACGCTCACCTCGTGCCCGCCCCGCCGCGCCGCCTCCTCGATCGCGGCGGCGCCGCCCAGCACGATCAGGTCGGCCAGCGAGACCCGCTTGCTCCCCGACTGCTCGCGGTGGAACGCCTGCTGGATGCCTTCGAGCACCTGCAGCACGCGGGCGAGTTCGGCCGGCTCGTTGACCTCCCAGTCCTTTTGCGGCGCCAGGCGGATGCGCGCGCCGTTGGCGCCGCCGCGCTTGTCGCTGCCGCGGAAGGTCGACGCCGAGGCCCAGGCGGTGCGCACCAGCTGGGCGACCGACAGGCCGCTTTGCAGCACCCGGGCCTTGAGTCCGGCGATGTCGGCCGCGTCGACCAGCGGGTGGCTGCAACCCGGGATCGGGTCCTGCCAGATCAGTTCCTCGTCCGGCACGAGCGGGCCCAGGTAGCGCGAGCGCGGCCCCATGTCGCGGTGGGTCAGCTTGAACCAGGCGCGAGCGAAGGCGCGCTCGAAGGCCGCGTGGTCGTGCAGGAAGCGCCGGGCGATGGCCTCGTAGGCCGGGTCGGCACGCAGCGCGAGGTCGGTCGTGAGCATCATCGGCGCGTGGGTCCTGCCCGCCTCGTGGGCGTCGGGAACGCTGCCGGCACCGGCGCCGCCCTTGGGAAGCCACTGCTGCGCTCCCGCTGGGCTGCGGCCGAGCTCCCACTCGTAGCCGAACAGGGTCTGCAGGTAGCCGTCGTCCCAGCGCGTCGGCGCGGGCGTCCAGGCGCCCTCCAGGCCGCTGGTCGTGGTGTTCGCGCCATGGCCGTCGCCCACCGGGTTGCGCCACCCCAGGCCTTGCTCGGCGACGTCGGCGGCCTCCGGCTCGGGGCCCAGCAGCTGGCCCGCGACCGCCCCGTGGCATTTGCCGAAGGTGTGGCCACCGGCGACCAGCGCCACGGTCTCTTCGTCGTCCATCGCCATCCTGCCGAAGGTTTCCCGGATGTCCTTCGCCGCCGCCAGGGGGTCCGGCTTGCCGTCCGGGCCCTCGGGGTTGACATAAATCAGCCCCATCTGCACCGCGGCCAGCGGCTCGGCCAGCCGGCGCTCGCCGCTGTAGCGCTGCTCGCCCAGCCAACTGGCCTCCGGGCCCCAGTTGACGTCGTGCTCGGGCTCCCAGATGTCGCGGCGCCCGCCCGCGAAGCCGAAGGTCTTCAGCCCCATGGACTCCAGGGCCACGGTCCCGGCGAGGATGATCAGGTCGGCCCACGACAGCTTGCGGCCGTACTTGCGCTTGATGGGCCAAAGCAGGCGCCGCGCCTTGTCCAGGTTGGCGTTGTCCGGCCAACTGTTGAGCGGGGCGAAGCGCTGGGCTCCCGAGCCTGCGCCGCCGCGCCCGTCGTGGATGCGGTAGGTGCCCGCGGAGTGCCAGGCCATGCGAACGAACAGCGGGCCGTAGTGGCCGTAGTCGGCGGGCCACCAGGGCTGCGAGTCGGTCATCAGCTCGCGCAGGTCGGCCCCCACCGCGTGCAGGTCCAGCCCGAGGAACTCGCGCGCGTAGTCGTAGTCCGCGCCCATCGGGTCGGCACTCCGGCCCTGCTGCTGCAGCATGCCGAGGTTGAGCTGCTCGGGCCACCAGTCGCGATGGTCGCGACCGCCTCGGCCCATGGTCTGGATCGGCTGGGAGCCCGCGTACGGGCATCGGACTTCACGGGACATGCCTGACTCCTTGGACGACTTGAAAGCGACCGCGCCGCGGAAGGCGCGACTCGACAAAGTCTAGGGATAGCCCAAGGACGCATCAACGAAATTCTATTGATGGGACCGATAGCCGATCAGTGCAATGGACACGATAGATTTTCCGGATGATCGCCCGCGGAGCCCGCCTCGCTGCGGGCGCGCGGCGGCCGCTCGCCAGCCAGCTAGGGTGTATCTGACTGAAGTCGCTCGATCCACAATCGAAGCTTGGAGGGCGGCCTCCGCGGCGGCCATGTCGGTTCGGCTCATCGGCCTTACGACCCAACACAGCCCGTGCAAGTTCTGTCAGATACACCCTAGTCGTGATTCCACGGCAGCCGCTCATAGAAATCGCGCACCGTGGCGAAAGCCGATTCGAAATCCGGCGGGGTGCTGGCGACGAGGGCGGCGACCGCGGCGTAGCCGCGGCGCGAAAGCGCGACGAGCACGGGGTCACGCAGCGCCCGCGGATCGATCGGGACCTGGCGCTCGCTCGATGCGGCCCGCAGCTTGCCGAGGATCGCCTGCCGGTCCGCCGCGTCGGGCTCGCCGTGCTCGAGCAGCAGGCATAGGTCGTAGACGTCCTGGAAGCGCGAGCGCTGCCGGATCGGCTGCTGCAGCACGGCGCGCAGCTTCTCGGCGATCAAATCGTGATAGGCGTACATCGTCAGCGTGCCGCCGTCGAGCACGTGCTGCTCCACCTCGGAAGCCCATTCGTTGAAGCTGTAGTCGAGCTGCACCGTGCGGGGTGCCTCGCCGGCTTGCAGCCGGCGCATCTCCTGTCGTGAGGCGCGGTCGGCGTATCCGACCGTCACCTGCAGCGTCGGGAAGGTCGGCGTGGTGCGCGCCCTGGGCTTGAGCACATGCGACTGCACCGCGAGCGCAAGCCCGTATTCGTTGTCGGCAGCCACGCGGCGGATGCTGTCGTCGAGTTCGGCCACGAAGCGCGCCAGATCGACGTCTTCGACGCGGCGCCGGGTCGAGAAGTCGATGTCGCGCGTGAAGCGCGCGCTGTGGTAGCGGATGGCCAGCAGGATGCCGCCCTTCATCACCATGAGCGGGGCCAGCACCGGTTCGTTGGCGATCGCGCGCAGCACGAGGTGGACCGCTTGGCGGAAGGTCCGACGCCGCAGGTCGGCTTCCTGTGCGATCCAGCGCTCGAAGTCCAACGGGTTCATGGCAGCGCCAACGGCACGTTGAGCGACAGCTTCCAGCGTTCCGAGAACCGCGGGCCGTATTCGGCGGTGGCGTCGAGGCGTTGCGAGCCCCCGCGCTGCGCGCAGGCCGACCAGGCATCGATGCGCGCATCGTGGATCCCGCAGACCTCTTCGAGGATCCACCCGGCGCGCACCTTGTCGATCGAGCGACCGTGCTGGTCGAGTTCGTCGAAGATCAGCCGGGCATGCGCGGCGGCATGCTCGCGGAACACCGCCAGCACGTGGTCGAGTCCGCCGCACAGGCCCGGTTCCTGCAGCATGTTCAGGAAGGTCCGTCCCAGCGTGGCGACGCGCAGATGCTGCTGCTTGAAGTGACGGAACGCGCCGAGGTGCAGACTTCGGAACAAATGGATCGGATGGCCTGCCACTCGGGTGAAGCGGATGCGTTGCAAGCCGGGGAGCGACGCCTGCACGAAATCCGCATACGCCTGGCCGAGGTCGCGCTGCATCTGCGCCATGGCGAACGACCGCCACGGAGCCGGAGCGGGCGACGACAGATAAAGCAGCTCGGGCATGCGGTCGCTCAGCCCGTGGAACTCCATCGCGCTGAGGTGGGACAGGTAACAGAACGGGTCGAGCGCACAGGCCAGCGTGCCGGGCGCCGGTGCCGGCGCGCCGAGCAGGGTGTACGCGGCATGCTGGGCGACGCCTGGCACCGGGCGCAGCATGCCTTGCCGGATCAGCTCCGACTCCAGGCGCAGGAAGGCCGGCCGATCGAGCTGACGCTGCCGTACCCGCGACGGCAGCTGGTCCGGTTCGGCGTAGATGCGCCAGGCCACGGTGGCCAGCGCGTAGCGCGTCACCACCGGTTCGCCACGTGCGCCAAGCAGCTCGGCGAGAGCCGCTGATGCGCGGATTCGTTCACGTTCCATCGTTTACAATGCGTCCTCAGGACGCATTGTAAACGATGGGTTGGAACCAAAGGAAACCCAGAATTCGGTTTTGTTGGACCGACTTTCATTCATCGGGCTTATACTTCCGTCCTAAGGACGGAAGTATAAGCCCGAACAGGAAGCGCCGATCCGCAAGGATTGCGGACCCCTGCCGGCGGCTTCATGCGCAGGCTGTCGCCTGCGCGCCATCGCACAGCGCTCCCACGGCAGGCCTCTCTCGGCGGGTTCGGTCACCCTGCAACGATGGCCACCAGCCGCAGCGCCGCCAGATCGACTTGCGCTTCGTCGCCATTGTCCTCGTAACGGATCCAGGCCGAACCTGGAGTCGCACCTGGTGGAGCAGGCGTTTCCACGTTCCGTCGCGTGACCACCGCACGAATCGGTCGTAGCACGTCTGCCACGGCCCATAGCGCGGTGGAATGTCATGCCACGGCACGCCCGTCTTCAGACGCCACAAAATCCCGTTGATCACCCGGCGGTGATCACTCCATGCAGGTCCGCGCCGCGGGTTACTGGGCCAATGAACCCGCAGCACCTGCCATTGGTGTTCCGTCATGTCGGTTCGGCTCATCCGCCTTACGACTCAACACAGCCCGTGCAAGTTCTGTCAGGTACACCCTAGTCGACCAGCGCGCGGGCGAAGGCGTCGGCGTCGAACACCTGGAGGTCGTCCAGGCTCTCGCCGACGCCGATGAAATAGATCGGCACCGGGCGCTCGCGGGCGATCGCCGCGATCACTCCCCCCTTGGCGCTGCCGTCGAGCTTGGTGAGGATGATCCCGCTCAAGCCCAGGGTGTCGTCGAAGGCGCGCAATTGCGCCAGCGCGTTCTGGCCGTTGGTCGCGTCGATGACCAGGATGATTTCGTGGGGCGCGCCCTCCAGCGCCTTGCCGATCACCCGCTTGACCTTTTTCAGCTCCTCCATCAGGTGGGCCTGGGTCGGCAGCCGCCCGGCGGTATCGACGATCACCACGTCGGCGCCGCGCGCGCGGCCGGCCTGCACCGCATCGAAGGCCACCGCGGCCGGATCGCCTCCCTGCTGGGAGATCACCTGCACCTGGTTGCGCTGGCCCCAGGCGGCGAGCTGTTCGCGCGCCGCGGCGCGGAAGGTGTCGCCGGCCGCCAGCAGCACCGAGCAGCCGGCGGCCTGCAGATGGCGGGTGAGCTTGCCGATGCTGGTGGTCTTGCCGGCGCCGTTGACCCCGACCATCATGATCACCGTCGGGCTGGTGGCACCGATGTCCAGGGTCTTGTGCAGGGGCGCCAGCAGTTCCGCGAGCGCCTCGCGCAACAGATCCCTCACCTGGTGCGGGGTTTCGGCGTGGCTGGCGCGCACCTTGCGCCGCAGCTGCGCGAGCAACTCGCCAGTGGCCGCGCTGCCGGCG
>JAKBBQ010000230.1 GCA_021808405.1 Pseudomonadota bacterium
GGCCATCGAGTGGCTGTGGGCGAGCCTGCAGCAGCGGCGTGCGCTGCGCGAGGACCGCGAGCTCGGCCAGCACGCGCTGCAGCAGCGACGGGCCGACGTCAGCGAACAGGCCGCGCGCGAGGCCGACGAGGTGTTCGCCCCGGTGTTCATCGAGCCCGCCGTGGTGCAGGTGCCGCAGTCGCCGCGGGTGCAGCGCGAAAAGCAGAAACCCCTGTTCCAGGAAATGCCCAATTCGGCGCTGCCCACGCTGGACCTGCTCGACCAGGCGCCGGCCGCGCGCGATGCGGTGGCCGCGGAGACCCTGGAATTCACCTCCCGCCTGATCGAGAAGAAGCTCAAGGACTTCGGCGTCGCGGTGCGCGTGGTCGCCGCGCTGCCGGGGCCGGTGATCACCCGCTACGAGGTCGAGCCCGAGCCCGGGGTCAAGGGTTCGCAGGTGGTGGCGCTGTCGCGCGACCTGGCGCGCGCGTTGTCGCTGGTGAGCATCCGCGTGGTCGAGACCATCCCGGGCAAGAACACCATGGCGCTGGAGCTTCCCAACGCCAAGCGGCAGACCATCGGCCTGGGCGAGATCCTGGGTTCGCAGGTCTACAACGATGCGCAGTCGATCCTCAGCATGGGGCTGGGCAAGGACATCGTGGGCAACCCGGTGGTCGCCGACCTGGCGCGCATGCCCCACCTGCTGGTGGCGGGCACCACCGGCTCGGGCAAGTCGGTGGGCGTCAACGCGATGATCCTCAGCCTGCTCTACAAGGCCGAGGCGCGCCAGGTGCGGCTGATCATGATCGACCCGAAGATGCTCGAGCTCAGCGTCTACGAGGGCATCCCCCACCTGCTGGCGCCGGTGGTCACCGACATGAAGCTGGCCGCGCACGCGCTGAACTGGTGCGTCGGCGAAATGGACCGGCGCTACAAGGTGATGAGCAAGCTGGGGGTGCGCAACCTGGCCAGCTTCAACGCCCGCATCGCCGACGCGGCGCAGCGCGGCGAACACGTGGGCAACCCGCTGTCGCTGACCCCGGAGAGCCCCGAGCCGCTGCAACACATGCCCTACATCGTCGTGGTGATCGACGAACTGGCCGACCTGATGATGGTCGTGGGCAAGAAGATCGAGGAACTGATCGCCCGCCTGGCGCAAAAGGCGCGCGCCGCGGGAATCCACCTGGTCCTCGCCACCCAGCGCCCGAGCGTGGACGTGATCACCGGGCTGATCAAGGCCAACATACCGACCCGCATCGCCTTCCAGGTCTCGAGCAAGGTCGACTCGCGCACCATCCTCGACCAGATGGGCGCCGAGAGCCTGCTGGGCATGGGCGACATGCTGTACCTGCCGCCCGGCTCGGGCGCCCCGCAGCGGGTGCACGGCGCCTTCGTCAGCGACGCCGAGGTGCATCGGGTGGTCGAGCAGCTCAAGTCGCAGGGCGAACCCGACTATGTCGCCGGACTGCTCGAAGCCGAGGCCGCCGGCGAGGGCGACGCCGCGGGCTTCGAGGGCGCAGGCGACGCCGAGAGCGACCCGCTGTACGACCAGGCGGTGCAGATCGTGCTGCAGAACCGCAAGGCTTCGATTTCCCTCGTCCAGCGCCACCTGCGCATCGGCTACAACCGTTCGGCGCGGCTGCTCGACCAGATGGAAAAGGCCGGCCTGGTGTCGGCGCTGTCCAGCAATGGCAACCGCGACATCCTGGTACCCTCGCGCGCCGAGGCCTGAAGCCGCGGCCGACGCTTTCCCACTGCGTGTCCACTGGAGTCCGCCCGCATGGTGCGCCCGCCCGACCGAGTCCCTTCATCCAGCCGGCTGAGCCGCCGTGCGCTCTTGCACTCGCTGGCGCTGGCGGGGGTGGCGCTGGCGGCGCCGCGGCCGGCGCTGGCGGCAAGCGACGGCGTGGCGCTGCTTCGGCAATGGCTGCACGACATTCGCGGCGCGCGGTGCGATTTCACGCAAAGCGTCGTGGCCGCGGGCGCCAGCGCGCCGCAGGTCTCGTCCGGCGAATTCGCGTTCGAGCGCCCCGGGCGTTTCCGCTGGATCTACCGCAAGCCCTACCGGCAGGACATCGTCAGCGACGGCAGCACCATCTGGACCTACGACCACGATCTCGACCAGGTGACCATCAGCACCCAGTCGCAGGCTCTGGGAGCGACGCCGGCCGCGCTGCTCGCCGGCGCCGACGTCGAGTCGGTGTTCGCGCTGCAGGCGCTTCCGCCGCGCGACGGCCTGCAATGGGCGCAGGCGACGCCGCGCAGACACGACAGTTCGTTCGCCTGGGTGCGGCTGGGCCTGCGCGCCACCGCGCACGGGCCCGAACTCGATCGCATGGAATTGCGCGACGCCTTCCGCCGCACCTCGACCATCCGTTTCACCGCCCAGCAGGACAATCCGACCTTCGCCCCCGGAAGCTTCGTGTTCACGCCGCCGCCGGGGGCCGCGGTGATCCGCGCCGACCAGTCCTGAACCCCACGGGTACGGCGTGGAGGGTCATTCGATGAGCCACGGTCCCGACCTGTTCGACTCCGACCCGCTGGACACCCCCGCGCCGGCCGACGACGCACGGGCGCAGCAGGTGCCGCTGGCCGAGCGGCTGCGCCCGCGGCGGCTGCAGGACGTGGTCGGGCAGGCCGGGCTGCTCGGCGCCGGCAAGCCGCTGCGCGTGGCGCTGGACGCCAGGCGGCTGCACTCGATGATCCTGTGGGGCCCGCCCGGAGTCGGCAAGACCACGCTGGCGCGCTTGATCGCCGAGGCCTTCGGCGCGCGACTGATCGCCATCTCGGCGGTCCTGGCCGGAGTCAAGGAAATCCGCGACGCGGTGGCGCAGGCGCAGGCCGCGCGCGCCGGCGGCAAGCCCACGCTGGTGTTCGTCGACGAGGTGCACCGCTTCAACAAGGGCCAGCAGGACGCCTTCCTGCCGCATGTGGAGTCGGGGCTGTTCGCGTTCATCGGGGCGACCACCGAGAACCCGTCCTTTGAAGTCAACAGCGCCTTGCTGTCGCGCGCCACGGTGTACGTGCTGCAGGCGCTGGACGCGCAGGAACTGCAGGTGCTGGCCCGACGCGGACTGAACGCCTGCGGGATGCCGGACATCGAGCCCGAGGCGCTGCAGGCGCTGGCCGAGCATGCCGATGGCGACGCCCGCCGCCTGCTCAACGCCGTCGAGGCGGTGGCCGCCGCGGCGCGCGCCGGCCAGCGCACGATCATCGACCTCGAACTGTTGCGCTCGGCGCTGGCCGACAGCCTGCGGCGCTTCGACAAGGGAGGCGACCAGTTCTACGACGTCATTTCCGCTCTGCACAAGTCGGTGCGCGGCAGCGACCCCGACGCCTCGCTGTACTGGCTGAGCCGCATGCTCGACGCCGGCGTGGATCCGCTGTATCTCGGGCGCCGCCTGGTCCGCATCGCCAGCGAGGATATCGGGCTGGCCGATCCGCGCGCGCTGGGCTTCACCCTCGACGCGGTCGCGGCCTACGAGCGGCTGGGCAGCCCGGAGGGCGAACTGGCGCTGGCGCAGGCCACGCTGTACCTGGCGCTGGCGCCCAAGTCGAACGCCGCCTACCTGGCGGCGACCCAGGCGCGCGAACTGGTGCGCCGCCATGGCAGCGCGCCGGTACCGCTGCACCTGCGCAACGCGCCGACCGCGCTGCTGCGCGACCTCGGCGCCGGCGTCGCCTACCGCTACGCCCACGACGAACCCGGGGCCTTCGCGGCCGGCGAGCGCTATTTCCCCGATGGCGTGGCCGCGCAGCGTCTGTATCGGCCGACTCCGCGCGGATTCGAGGCGCGGCTGGCCGAGCGCCTCGCCGAACTGCGCCGGCTCGATCGCCAGGCCACGGAGCGTGCCGACCAGGCGGCGGCCGCGCGGCCGCCGGCGCAGGAGGGCGACTGAGCGCCGGCGGGTCGTCGCTGCGCCCGGTGCCTACCTGACAATTCGCCGCGGGACGGGTTAATCCCCGTAGTTATCATGACAGGTTAAACCTACAAAGTCGGCATGTTCCAGGAAACCACCCTGGAGCGTGTCAGCAGGAGACTCATCGGCATGCCGGAGTCCGCGACGCGCCCAACAGGCTCGCCCGGATCCCCGGTGGGGGGCAGCGGAACCACCTTCCGCGACACCTCGAAGTCGCATGGGTAGCCCTATGGCGTGCACCGTACCCACAAGGACTCTCGGGATGCAAACTTTCCTCCAACAAATGGTCAACGGCCTGGTGCTGGGCAGCATGTATGCGCTGGTCGCCCTGGGTTACACCATGGTCTATGGAATCGTCAACCTCATCAACTTCGCCCACGGCGACGTGATGATGGTCGGCGCGATGACCTCCTACAGCATGTTCCGCCTGCTGCACTCGGTGGCGCCGCACATGCCCTGGCCGCTGGAACTGGCGATCGCCCTGGTGGTGGCGATGGCGGCGTGCGGGGTGCTGAACTTCTTCATCGAGCGCCTGGCGTACCGCCGCTTGCGCAACGCCCCCAAGCTGGCACCGCTGGTCACCGCCATCGGCATGTCGATCTTCCTGGAGACCATGGCCATGGTCATCTGGGGTCGCGACTACAAGGTGTTCCCCGAAGAATTTCCCAACAAGGTGATCAACATGGGCGGGGTGGTGATCACCCAGGTACAGGTGGCCATCCTGATCGTCACCGTCGTGCTGCTGGTCGGCTTGACGCTGCTGATCAATCACACCCGGCTGGGCAGGGCGATGCGCGCCACCGCGGAGAACCCGCGCGTGGCCTCGCTGATGGGGGTCAATCCGAACCTGGTGATCTCGGCGGCGTTCGTGATCGGCGCGGTGCTTGCGGCCATTGCCGGGGTGATGTGGTACGCCAACTTTTCCACCGCCAACTTCTACATGGGTTTCACTCCGGGCCTGAAGGCCTTCACCGCCGCGGTGCTGGGGGGAATCGGCAACATGGGTGGAGCGATGCTCGGCGGAGTGCTGCTGGGAATCATCGAGGTGCTGGGCGCGGGATACATCGGAACGGTCACCCATGGCATCCTGGGCAGCAACTACCAGGACATCTTCGCCTTCATCGTGCTCATCCTGGTGCTGACCCTGCGTCCGCAGGGCCTGCTGGGCGAGCGCGTGGCCGATCGTGCTTGAACGGGAGAGCGTGATGCAAGGCAAGAATCCGCAGATGGTCGGCTTCGTGCTGGCGGCCGCATTCATGGTGGTCTTCCCGCTGGGCTTGCAGCATTTCGGCGACGCCTGGGTGCGTATCGCGGCGTTCTCGCTGCTGTACGTGATGCTCGCGCTGGGACTGAACATCGTCGTGGGCCTGGCCGGCCTGCTCGATCTGGGCTACATCGCCTTCTACGCGGTGGGCGCCTACATGTTCGCGCTGCTGTCGTCGACCCAGCTGACCGACAACTTCGATTCGCTGCATGCCCTGTGGCCGCATGGCTTCGATGTGTCGATCTGGCTGGTGATCCCCCTGGGTGCCGGGCTTGCCGCGTTCTTCGGCATCCTGCTGGGCACCCCGGTGCTCAAGCTGCGGGGCGACTACCTGGCGATCGTGACCCTGGGCTTCGGGGAGATCATTCGCATCTTCCTCAACAACCTTAACGCCCCAGTGGATATCACCAACGGTCCGCAAGGGGTCTCGGGAATCCACGGGGTGCGAATGTTCGGCTGGCACCTGAACAACAATATCCAGATAGGCAACTACACGATCAACTCGGTCACTGAGTACTACTGGCTGTTCCTCGGGCTGGCGGGGCTCACGGTGTGCATC
>JAKBBQ010000231.1 GCA_021808405.1 Pseudomonadota bacterium
CCGACGCCGCCCTGCACCGCGGGCCAGCTGATCGTCGTGCCGTAGCCGACGCTGTTGCTCCACTTGGGAGTCGAGAACGACAGGTACTGGCTGAAGATGAAGGTGTCGCCGCTGCCGTCGGTGCGGTGGATCGGCACGATCACGTGGTCGGGCAGCTTGACGCCCGGGTTCATCGCGCGGATCGCCGGATCGTTCCACTTGGTGATCGAGCCGTCGTAGATGCCGGCGAGCACCGGGCCGCTCAGGCGCAGGTGGTGGTTGTTCAGCCCGGGCAGGTTGTAGTTGATCGACTGCGCCGAGATCGCCAGCGGCACGTTGATGATCGTGCCGGCCTTCTTGATCTGGGCGTCGCTCATGTAGGCGTCGGAGGCGCCGATCTGGGCCACGCCGGAGATCGCCTGGGCGATGCCGGTTCCGCTGCCGGTGCCCTGGGTGGTGATCTTCACCGCCGGGTGCATCTTGGTGTAGTCGGGAACCCACAGGTTGAACAGCGGGTACAGCAGCGTCGAGCCGGTCTCCACGATGTTCACGGTCCCGGCGGCGTGCGCGGCCAGCGGCATCACCGAGCCGGCCATCACGAGGCCGGCGGAGGCCAGCATCAGCTTGAGTTGCTTGCGGCGTAGCGGTTGCATCGACATTCCAAATTCTCCTGAGTGCGCACCGCAGTCGAGCGGTGTCTGGCACCACATTGGAGAGGGCCATTATGACATTTTCATGAAACCCACCAAAATGTCGTCGACGCAACTGCAACCAAAGGCCACGCGCCCCACGCGCTGCCTCAGCCGGGTTGCAGCGCCTCGCCCAGGCGGCGCGCGTAGTCCTGGCCGCGCGCCGCATCGGGGTGCTCGACCATGATGCGCAGCAGGGGCTCCGTCCCGCTGGCGCGCACCAGCAACCGCCCGCTGCCGGCGATCTCGGCTTGCACCTGCTCGCGCGCGGCGGCGAACCCGGCATGGGACTTCCAGTCCACCCCGGGCGCCAGGCGCACGTTGAGCAGGGTCTGCGGCAGCAGCTGCAGGCTCGCCAGCTGCTCGCCCAGGCTGCGGCGCCTGCGCACCACGAGTTCGAGCATCTGCAAGGCGGCGACGATGCCGTCGCCGGTGGTGTGGCGGTCGAGCAGCAGCAGGTGCCCCGAGCCCTCGCCGCCCAGCTGCCAGCCGCGCGCCAGCAGTTCCTCCAGGACGTAGCGGTCGCCGACCGCGGCGCGCACGAAATGCATGCCCTGCGCGAGCAGCGCCTGCTCGACGGCGAGGTTGGTCATCAGCGTGCCCACCACTCCCGGCGGGCGGCGGTCCATCGCCAGCAGGTACAGCAGTTCGTCGCCGTTGAACAGCCGCCCCTCGGAGTCGACCAGCTGCAGCCGGTCGGCGTCGCCGTCGAGGGCGATGC
Source organism: Pseudomonadota bacterium (assembly GCA_021808405.1). Lineage (GTDB taxonomy): Bacteria > Pseudomonadota > Gammaproteobacteria > Burkholderiales > Burkholderiaceae_C > Thiomonas_A. The sequence goes on from JAKBBQ010000231.1 coordinate 1,390, forward strand.
CGTAGTCGGCTCGGTGCTCGCGCACCGCCTGCATCAGCGCCTGCGGCGCGGTCGCGCCGAAGCCCTTGTTGATGTTGAAGCCGTCGGGCGAGGCGCCGATGCTCAGCACGTCGGCACCGAGTTCGTGGAACACCGCCGGGGCGATGTGGTAGGCGGCACCATGGGCGCAGTCGACGACCAGGCGCAGGCCCTTCAAGGTCTGGTGGTTGGGAAAGGTGCTCTTGCAGAACTCGATGTAGCGCCCGGCCGCGTCGTCCAGCCGCCTGGCCTTGCCCAGCTCCTCCGAGGCCACGCAACCCTCGGCGCGCGGCAGCTCGGCCTCGACCGCGGCTTCCCAGCTGTCGGGCAGCTTGCTGCCGGCCGACGAAAAGAATTTGATGCCGTTGTCGGCGTAGGGGTTGTGGGACGCACTGACCACCACGCCGAGGTCCAGGCGCAGCGCGCGCGTGAGGTACGCGACTCCAGGCGTCGGCAGCGGGCCCACCAGCACGACGTCGCAGCCCGCCGCGGCGAAGCCGCACTCCAGCGAGGCCTCCAGCATGTAGCCCGAAACCCGCGTGTCCTTGCCGATCAGCACCGTCGGGCGCCCGCCGCCCTGGGCGCGCAGCACGCGGCCCGCGGCATGCCCCAGCCGCAGCCCGAACTCGGGGACGATCGGCGCGCTTCCCACGCGCCCGCGCACGCCGTCGGTACCGAAGAATGTCCTTGCACTCACCGTCGCTGTCCCCCGTGTAGCCGCGCCGCCGTCAACCCGTCATCGCCTCGAAGGCACGCACCGCGTCGCGCGTGGCGGCCACGTCGTGCACCCGCAGCACGCGCGCGCCGCCGGCCACGCAGGCCAGCGCGGCGCCGATGCTGGCGGGCAAGCGTTCGCGCGGCGGCACCGCGGCGAATTGCGCCAGCATCGATTTGCGCGAAACCCCGACGAGCAGCGCGTGGCCCAGGCCGGCGATCGCCCCCAGGCCGCGCGCAAGCTCCACGTTGTGCTCTCGCGTCTTGCCGAAACCGAAGCCCGGGTCGACGCAGATGCGCTGCGCCGCGATCCCGGCCGACTGCAAGTCCCGCGCGCGCTGCCCGAGGAAATCCCTCACTTCGGCCACGACGTCGGCGTAGACCGGCGCGTGCTGCATGCTCGCGGGCTCGCCCTGCATGTGCATCAGGCAGACCCCGGCGCTGGCGCTGCCTGCCAGCGCCTGCAGCGCCCCCGGCCGCCGCAGCGCGTACACGTCGTTGATGATGTCGGCGCCCGCTTCGAGCGCGGCCCGCATGGTGCGCGGATGGTAGGTGTCGACCGACACCGGAACCTTCCAGCCCGCGACTTCGCGCAGCACCGGTTGCAGGCGCAGCCACTCCTGCTCGTCGCCCACCGGCTGCGCTCCCGGGCGCGTCGACTCGGCTCCGAGGTCGAGGATGTCGGCCCCTTCGTCGAGCAGCCGCTGGCAGCGCTCGATCGCCTGCGCCGGCGTGGCGTCGGCGCCGCCGTCGGAAAACGAGTCCGGGGTCAGGTTGACAATGCCCATCAGCAGGGTGCGCTGCAGCGGCAGCGCGAAGCGCCCGGCCTGCCAGGCAGGCGCGGGCGCAGCACCCAGGGTGTCGCCGGGCAAGGCGGGCACCTGCAGCGAACGCGCTGCGCTCAGACCGGGCTGGCGGTCGGCGCGTCCGACGGCAGGCCGCCGCTGGAACGCCCGGCGCTCGGCGGCTGGCTGCTCGGCAGCACTCCCGGCGGGCGTGGAGGGCGCGGCGGGCGCCCCGACATGATGTCGTCGATCTGCTCGGAGTCGATGGTCTCCCACTCCAGCAGCGCCTGCGCCATCGCGTGGATCTTGTCCTGGTTGTCCTCGATCAGCTTGCGGGCCAATGCGTACTGCTCGTCGATGATGCGGCGGATCTCGGCGTCGACCTTCTGCATCGTCTGCTCGGACACGTGGGTGGTCTTGGTGATCGAGCGGCCGACGAATACCTCGCCCTCGTTCTCGGCGTAGACCATCGGCCCCAGGGTGTCGGACATGCCGTATCGGGTCACCATGTCGCGCGCCAGCTGGGTCGCACGCTCGAAGTCGTTCGAGGCCCCGGTGGTCATCTGGTGCATGAACACTTCCTCGGCGATGCGCCCGCCGAACAACACCGAGATCATGCTCAGGATGCGGTCGCGCCCCATGCTGTAGCGGTCGACCTCGGGCAATTGCATGGTCAGGCCGAGCGCGCGGCCGCGCGGGATGATGGTCACCTTGTGCACCGGGTCGGTCTGGGGCATCAGCCGCGCCACCAGCGCGTGCCCCGCCTCGTGGTAGGCGGTGTTGCGCCGCTCGTCCTCGGGCATGACCATCGAGCGCCGCTCGGCGCCCATCATGATCTTGTCCTTGGCGCGCTCGAAGTCCTCCATCTCGACCAGGCGGGCATTGCGCCGGGCTGCGAACAGCGCGGCCTCGTTGACCAGGTTGGCCAGGTCGGCGCCGGAGAATCCGGGGGTGCCGCGCGCCAGGATGTCGGCCCGCACGTCGGGGCCGACCGGCGCCTTGCGCATGTGCACCCCGAGGATCTGCTCGCGGCCGCGGATGTCGGGCAACTGCACGTAGACCTGGCGGTCGAAGCGCCCGGGGCGCAGCAACGCGGGGTCGAGGATGTCCGGACGGTTGGTCGCGGAGATCACGATCACACCCAGGTTGGTGTCGAAACCGTCCATCTCGACCAGCATCTGGTTCAGCGTCTGTTCGCGCTCGTCGTTGCCGCCGCCCAGGCCGGCGCCGCGATGGCGGCCTACGGCATCGATTTCATCGATGAAGATGATGCAGGGCGCGTGCTTTTTCGCGGTCTCGAACATGTCGCGCACCCGCGACGCGCCGACGCCGACGAACATCTCGACGAAGTCCGAGCCGGAAATCGAGAAGAACGGCACCTTGGCCTCGCCGGCCACACTCTTGGCCAGCAGGGTCTTGCCGGTCCCCGGCGGCCCGACGAGCAGCACGCCGCGCGGGATGCGCCCGCCCAGCTTCTGGAATTTCTGCGGGTCGCGCAGGAAGTCCACCAGTTCCTTGACCTCCTCCTTGGCCTCGTCGCAGCCGGCCACGTCGGCGAAGGTCACGGTGTTGCTGGACTCATCGAGCAGGCGCGCCTTGGACTTGCCGAAGCTGAACGCCCCACCGCGTCCACCGCCCTGCATTTGCCGCATGAAATACACCCAGACCCCGATCAGCAAAAGCATCGGGAACCAGGAAATCAGGATCTGCATCAGGAACGACTGTTCCTCACGCGGTGCGCCGACGACCTGCACGCCATCGCGCATCAGGTCGCCGGTCATCCACAGGTCACCCGGCGAGGTCAGCGAGTAGTGGCTGCCGTCGGTGGTGGTCACGTCCAGCGTGCCGCTCTGGTGCACCACGACCTTTTTCACGCGGCCCTGCTTGGCCTCGTGCATGAACTGGGTATAGCTGACGGTTTCGGCCGGGGCGCTGCGGTCGAATTGCTTGAACACCGTGAACAGCACCAAGCCGATGACCAGCCAGATTGCGACCTTGGAAAACCATTGATTGTTCAACACGGACTCCTCGAACCCTGGCGGGATCCAGCCTCACGCAGCCGCGCGCGCGATCCCCCAGCATGTGCCGCCGATTTTAGGGGAATCAAGCCCCCGGCCCCTGATTCTGCGCAGATCGGGAGCGGACTCCCCGGCAAAACCCCAATCACCTTGTCACCGCCATGGGCTTACCGCCACTTGGCGAGCTGCCCCACCCACGGATATTTCCATTTTCTCTATCGATCATAGGATCATGATAGCTCAATCATCCGCCCGCCGTCCGGCGTGGCTGGCTCGCCAGCAGGAACACCTCGGCCGAGCGGTCTCGCGAGGCCTTGGGCTTGAGGGTGCGCACCAGCTTGAAGCGCTGCTTGTAGCGCTCGACGATCTGGCTGAAGTAGCCGCTGTGGAAGGTCTTCACCAGCAGCGAGCCGCCGTCGCCCAGCCACTCGCAGGCGAACTCCAGCGCCAGGTCGGCCAGATGTTCGACGCGCGCGGAATCGGCCGGAGCGATACCCGACAGGTTGGGAGCCATGTCCGACAGCACCAGGTCGACGCGACGGCCTTGCAGCAGCGCCTCGAGTCGCTGCAGCACCTGCGGCTCGCGGAAATCACCCTGCAGGAACTGCACGCCGTCGACCGGCTCCATCGGCAGCAGGTCGAGCGCGAGCACCTGGCCGCGCAGCGCGCCCGACTCCTCGTGCCCGAGGCGGCGCACCAGATACTGCGACCACGCGCCCGGCGCGCTGCCGAGGTCGACGATCAACTGGCCCGGTCGCAGCAGGCGGTGGGTCTGGTCGATTTCCTGCAG